>JBFLWR010000450.1:0-16153 GCA_040755925.1 Pseudomonadota bacterium | reverse complement strand
CGCCGATGCGTCATCGTCGTGGGAAGACGGGCTGGATGGGCCGGGCAGGGGCTGTTACGCCTCGCCGGCGGACACCGCGACCTTGCGTGAGGCAAGGTCCGAACGCTTGCTTAGTGCCGCTTCCGCTGCGGCGGTGGGCACCCGCCTCCCGAGCGAGCCGGCCGTCAACAGGCTGAGCACGATGAACGGGATGCCCACGCCGTAGGCCGAACGAATGCCGAAGTGGTCCGACACGAAGCCGAGCAGCGGCGGGCCGAGCAGGAACGCGATGAAGGATATCTGCGAAAGCGCCGCGACATTGATCGCCGCGGGGCGATCGGTCCGTTGCGCGGCGGCCGAGATCGCCAGCGGGAAGATGGCGCTGCTGCCGATGCCCAGCAGGGCAAAGCCCAGCATGGAGAGGATCGGGGCAGGCGAGAAGAAGACGATGAGCACGCCGGCGGCCATCGCAGCCAGCAGCACGCGCGCCACGCCGCTGGGCGAATGTCGGTCGACGAAGCTGTCGACGAAAAAGCGTGTGGTCGCCTGCGAGAAGGCAAACAGCGCCACCGTGAAGCCGGCAACGAAGGGACCGGATTCGAAGACGGTGCGCATGTAGATGGCGGACCAGTCGATGCTGGCGCCTTCCAGCAGCATCGCCGAAAGCGTCACCGCGACGAGAACCAGGATCGGCATCGTTGGCCGCGCAAACATCGGCGGCTTGCTGCCCGAGACGGCGAAGCGGGCCGGCGCCGGCTTGAAGCCGCCGAGGAAGAGCGCCATCGCCATGGCCACCATCGGCGCGACGAGCGCCAGATGCAGTTGTGGCGATAGGCCGAGATGCGCGAGGGCGCCACCGAACAGCCCGGCCCCGAAAAAGCCCGTGCTCCAGAACGAATGCGCCCGGTTCATGATGCGGCGCTTGAGCAGGAATTCAGTCCTGTCGGCCTCGACATTGAGGATGATCTCGACGCTGCCGATCATCAGGCCAACCGGAAGCAGCATCAGGAATAGGGCGAGCGGTCCCGGCGCATGCACCGCGACGGCATAGGCAAGCGAAATCAGCGGGACGAGCACCAGCAGCATGCGGCGAAAACCGACGCGCTCCAGGATCGGTGTCGCCAGCGTCAGCGCTATCAGCGTGCCGATCGGCGTCCCAATCAGGCTAAGCCCCAGCGTGCCGTCCTCGATCTGCATGGCGTGCTTGATGTCGGGCAGGCGCGGGAAGATGTTGCCCATGGCGAAGGAATAGATCGCGAACCCGGCATAGACGCGGTGCTGAGGGGCGAGCTTGAGGCCAAAGATCATCGCTAGGGCTTTCCAAAAACGGAGATTCGGCAGGCGGCACTCCGGACCGCCTGCGACGCTGTTTCTTGCATAAACGTGCAAATTGTGCAATAACGTGCACAAAGAAATAGGATCGTGCATGCTGACCGAGGAACGGCATCAACAAATTCGCGATCGCCTGGCGGCGGAAGGCAAGGTGCTGGCCGGCGAACTCGCCAGCCGTTTCGGTGTCTCGGAGGACACGGTGCGCCGCGATCTCAGGGAACTCGCCAAGGCGGGGCAGCTGCGCCGCGTCTATGGCGGCGCGATCGCTCCGGCGCCTTTTGCCGCCGCCACGATCGGCCAGCGCGGCAATCATGCCATCGAAGAGAAGCTGCGCCTGGCGAAGGTGTCCGCGGGACTGCTTGCCGCTGGGCAATCGCTGTTCATCGACGGCGGCACCACCAATGAAGCGGTCGCCAGGGCGATCCCGCGCGATATCGAGCTGACGGTGGCCACCAATTCACTGGGCGTCGCGTCGGCTCTCGCTGACCACACGGCGATCAGGCTGATCGTGCTCGGCGGCCGTTATGTACCCGATCTCGGCACCTGCGTTGGTGGCGACACGCTGGCTGCCGTGGCGCAGCTCAGCGCGGATTTGTTCTTCCTCGGCTCCTGTGGGCTGGACGTCTCGCGCGGTGTCACCGCCTTCGATTCGGCGGAAGCCGAGGTCAAGCGCGCGATGGCCAGGAACAGCGCCGGCATCGTCATCGCCGTCACCAACGACAAGCTCGCCACCGCCGCCCCATACCGTGTCGCGGCGCCGGATGCGATCCGCCATCTGATCGTCGAAAAGACCGCGCCTGAGGCCATCCTTGCCGATTTCGGACGCCTGGGCGTAGAAATCCACTTCGCCTGATCCAAGGGTAAGGCTCGCCGAGTGTGGCCGGTTGCCTTGACAAAACCGGCCTCTCATGCGCTTTTCGCGCCAATTTTCGAGCCGGGCCATGCCCGCAATTTCCGGACTTCACCAATGACCATGCACCGTTACCGCAGCCATACCTGTGCCCAATTGAGAAAGAGCGACGTCGGCAATTCCGTCCGCCTGTCGGGCTGGGTGCATCGCGTGCGCGATCACGGCGGGTTGCTTTTCATCGACCTGCGCGACCACTACGGCCTGACCCAGATCGTCGCCGATCCGGATTCGCCGGCCTTCAAGGTCGCCGAGACCGTGCGCGGCGAATGGGTGATCCGCGTCGACGGCGAGGTGAAGGCGCGCCTGCCCGACACCGTCAACGCCAGCCTCCCGACCGGCGAGATCGAGATCTTCGCGCGCGAGATCGAGGTGCTGTCGGCCGCGAAGGAACTCCCGCTCCCCGTTTTCGGCGAGCCGGACTATCCGGAAGACATCCGCCTGAAATACCGCTTCCTCGACCTGCGCCGCGAGACGCTGCACAGGAACATCGTGGCGCGCACCAAGATCATCGCCGAGATGCGCAAGCGCATGGGCGAGGTGGGCTTCACCGAGTTCTCGACGCCGATCCTGACCGCATCGTCGCCGGAAGGCGCGCGCGACTTCCTGGTGCCCTCGCGCATTCATCCCGGCACCTTCTACGCGCTGCCGCAGGCGCCGCAGCAGTACAAGCAGCTGATCATGGTTTCCGGCTTCGACCGCTATTTCCAGATCGCGCCCTGCTTCCGTGACGAGGATCCGCGCGCCGACCGCCTGCCCGGCGAATTCTACCAGCTCGACCTCGAAATGAGCTTCGTCGAGCAGGACGATGTGCTCTCAACCATGGAGCCGGTGCTGCGCAGCGTCTTCGAGACCTTCGCCAACGGCAAGCCGGTGACGCAAAAATTCCGCCGCATCCCGTATGACGAGGCGATGCGCACCTATGGCTCCGACAAGCCTGATCTGCGCAACCCGATCGAGATGCAGAGCGTCTCGGAGCATTTCCGCGGGTCGGGCTTCAAGGTCTTCGCCAACATCCTCGCCAACGACCCGAAGGCCGAGGTCTGGGCCATTCCCGCCAAGACCGGCGGCAGCCGCGCTTTCTGCGACCGCATGAACTCCTGGGCGCAGGGCGAGGGCCAGCCGGGTCTCGGCTACATCTTCTGGCGCAAGGAGGGCGACAAGCTCGAAGGCGCCGGCCCGATCGCCAAGAACATCGGCGAGGAGCGCACTGAGGCGGTCCGCCAGCAGCTTGGCCTTGCCGACGGCGACGCTGCCTTCTTCGTCGCCGGCGATCCCAGGAAGTTCGTCAGCTTCGCGGGTGCCGCGCGCACGCGCGCCGGCGAGGAACTGAACCTCGTCGACCGCGAGCGTTTCGAGCTGTGCTGGATCGTCGACTTCCCGTTCTTCGAGTGGAACGAGGACGAGAAGAAGATCGACTTCGCCCACAATCCGTTCTCCATGCCGCAGGGCGGCATCGACGCCCTCAACGGCCAGGAGCCGCTCGGCATCAAGGCGTTCCAGTACGATATGGTCTGCAACGGCTTCGAGATTGCCTCCGGCGGCATCCGCAACCACCTGCCGGAAACCATGGTCAAGGCCTTCGAGATGGTTGGCCTGGATCGGCAGACGGTCGAGGAACGGTTCGGCGGCCTCTACCGCGCGTTCCAGTATGGGGCGCCGCCGCATGGCGGCATGGCGGCGGGTGTCGACCGCATCGTCATGCTGCTCGTCGGCGCCAAGAACCTGCGCGAGATCACCATGTTCCCGATGAACCAGCAGGCCTACGACCTGTTGATGAACGCGCCCTCGGAAGCGACGCCCCAGCAGCTGCGTGAGCTGTCACTTCGCGTCGCGGTGACCAAGAAGGAAGGCTAGGACTCGGAGCCAAGCCTTTCTTTCCTATCGATGAATCGACCTTTGGAGGCGGGCATTCTCAAACTTGCTCGCCTGAGCTGGCGCTCGTTGCCAAATTTATCTCGATCAAATATGTTAGGCATTACATAAATGCCAACGGAGATGATCGTGACGTATCTGGCGGAGGTCGGCATTCTGGCGCTGGGAAGCAGGCTCCGGGCTGCGAGCGAACAGCTCTACGCGATGGCCGACGAGGTCTACGCCGCGCACGGGATCGATATCGAGGCCAGGTGGTTTCCGGTGCTCAGGACCATCCACGACCATGGGCCGCAATCAGTCGGTGATTTGGCCAAGGCGGCGGGTCTTACGCATTCGTCGATCAGTCAGCTTGCGTCACGGCTCGCCAGGGATTGCTGGCTGACATCGTTGCCGGCCGAGAAAGATGGCCGGGTGCGCGAGTTGGCGCTAACGGACAAGGCGGAGACTGCACTGCGCAGGGCCAAACCTTTGTGGCGCGCCCTGCGGGACGAACTGGACGCGCGTTGCCAGGAGGGTGGGATCGACTTGATGACGGCGATCGCAGGGCTGGAGCGAATGCTCGACGGCACGATGGCCGCGGCCGTCACCGAGCGGGCGCGCAGATTGGGAGCCGATGCAATCGAGATCGTGCCGTTCACGCCGTCGCTGCGGGACCACTTTTACCGGCTGAACGCCGAGTGGCTGAAGCGGCACTTCTATATGGAGGAAGGCGATCACGCCGTTCTTTCAGCTCCCGAAAAGCACATCCTTGAACGCGGCGGCAGCATCTATTTTGCCTTGCATGGCGAGGAGGTTGTGGGGACCTGCGCGCTTTTGCTGGCCGGCGAAAAGGAGGTCGAGCTTACAAAGATGGCGGTAGATCCAGCGGCGCGAGGGCTGGGGATCGGGCGGCTCTTGCTTGAGCATGCCATCCGCGCGTTCGAGAGGCTGGGCCGCGAGACACTGTTTCTGGAAACCAACACCAAGCTCGCCCCGGCCATCCGCATGTACGAGAGCGTGGGCTTCGAGCATCAGCCGGCGACACGGGCGGATACGCACTATCAGCGCGCGAACGTCTATATGGTATGGAAGGGGTGGCCGAGGCCGAACTGAGGCGTGTTGCATTCGGCGAGCGTCCGACGGGGGACTGCCATAGCGCCACGCGATCGATTTTGATGACCGCAAAACAATAGCCCGGCATCGCTGCCGGGCTATTGCTTTGAGCGTTTCGCCCGATCAGTCCTCGTTGGCCTTGACCTTGACGCCGAGCGTCTTCGGCAGATCGAGCGGGTTCGACATGGCGCCGGCCATGATCAGCGCGAACGGCACTGACGACGGCGGCTCGGCCGAAATTTCGAGGCTCTTCGGATTGTCGAGGAATGCGTTGACCGCCGCCGACACTTCGGCCGTCAGCTCGGGATTGTTGAGCTGCGACATGCCGAACGGCACGATCGCCTTGGCCTGGTTGGCGACGTCCTTGGACGACATGCCTTGCTGCTTGCCGACATAGTCGAGCACCTTGCCGGTCAGCGAGGCGTCTTCATAGCGGACCGACGCGCCGTTGAAGGAAAGCTGCTGCAGCAGGCCGAGCATGGCCATGCCCTGGGCCGACTTGTCGGCGCCCTCCGGCTGCGCGGCCAGCTGCTTCTGCATGGCCTGCATCGACTTGATGAAGTCGAGCGTGTAGCCGCCGAGGTTGAAGGTCATGCCGAGCTTGCCAGCATTGTCGACGGCGATGTCATACTTGGACAGTTCCATCTTGCCGTCGCTTGGCTGCCAGGTGCCCGCCATCTCGATGTTTCCGGAGATGTTCTGATAGCCGAGAGCGTCGATGACTTCCTTCGACTTCGGGTCCTCGACCAGCGACAGATCGGCGTTGAACTTGCCGGTGGTGGCGGTGAAATCCATCGCCTTGCCGTCGGCCGGAGGTGTGACCTCGACATTGAGCCCTTCCATCGAGAAGGCCGTCTTGTCGCCGACCTTGACCGTCATGTTCTCCATCTCGGCCGACTTGTACATCATCAGCGGACCGAGCGGGCCGTTGGCGCCCTCGGCGGGTATGTTCATGTCGTGGATGACGACGGGGCTGAGATCGAGCGTCACGCCATCCTTGGTGCGCTCGAAGGCCGAGGTCGAGACGGTGGCGATGTCGAAGCCGCCATCGGCGTCGCTGACGCCTTCCAGCTTCACGTCGCCGATCGGCAGCGCTTCCTTCTCGGCCGCCGGCTTGATGGACACGCCCTGCAGCACCAAGCTGGAATCGTCGCCGGAGACGCCGGTCCAGGAAACGTCGACGCCCTGGGCGGCGAACATGGACTTTATTCGTTCGGCCACGGCCGGATCGGCGGCGAATGCGGCATTCAGCGGCAGCGTCAGCAGAAAGGTCGAGAAGGCCAGTTTCTTGAGCATTGAGCGTTGGATCGTCATGACGAGTTCCCTGTCTTGAACAGTGTTTTGAATTCCTGCGCCATCACCACTCCGTGACGAACGGGACGGGAAAAAGGCGCTTCCGGGCCCATTTGTCCAAATTGGCGACGAAAAGCAAATCCGGGCCGGCAGCCTTCGCGTGATGCGGTGAATTTGTCATGAAGACCGCAGCTTTCCTTCGCCGGCGCGTTGCATGCCCACTTAGATGCCGCATGTAACAGATTGATGTTGGCCCGCGGCGATGCGCGGCCGATCCTGTTTCGTATTGGCGGCAAATTGGAGCGGCCGCCTTGCCGCTTCCGTGAAATCCTTCACACCGCCGGTGCGGTATGAAACGTGCGATCCACCGGATGGCACGCGGCGCTTGCCGCGAATCACCCGCTCGGCTAGTCCAAACCCATGGGAAAAAGGCATTTGCCGCCTGAGGACAAGGGCGGCGGCGACAACATCGAACCGGTCGATCTGAAGGAAGCGCTGGAAAAGCGCTACCTCGCCTATGCGCTGTCGACCATCATGCACCGGGCCTTGCCTGATGTGCGCGACGGACTGAAGCCGGTCCATCGCCGCATCATGCACGCCATGCGGCTGCTGCGGCTCAACCCCGATCAGGGCTTCGCCAAATGCGCCCGCATCGTCGGCGAGGTGATGGGCAAGTTCCATCCGCATGGCGACCAGTCGATCTATGACGCGCTGGTGCGCCTGGCGCAGGAATTCTCCATGCGCTACCCGCTGGTCGACGGGCAGGGCAATTTCGGTAACATCGACGGCGATAACGCCGCCGCCATGCGCTACACCGAAGCGCGCATGACGGAAGTGGCGACCGAGCTGCTGTCCGGCATCACCGAGGACGCCGTCGACTACAGGCCGACCTACAATGAGGAGGACGAGGAGCCGGTCGTGCTCCCCGGCGCCTTCCCGAACCTGCTCGCCAACGGCTCGTCCGGCATCGCGGTCGGCATGGCGACCTCGATCCCGCCGCATAACGCCGCCGAGCTCTGCGATGCGGCGCTGCATCTGATCGAGCATCCGGATGCGCCGGTGGCGAAGCTGATGGATTTCGTCCAGGGTCCGGATTTCCCGACCGGCGGCATCATCGTCGACAGCCGCGCCTCGATCCTGGAAGCATATGAGACGGGCCGTGGCGGTTTCCGCGTGCGCGCCAAGTGGGGCCAGGAAGACCAGGGCAGGGGCACCTGGAGCATTGTCGTCACCGAAATCCCCTACGGCGTCCAGAAGGCCAGGCTGATCGAGAAGATCGCCGAGCTTCTGATCGCGCGCAAGCTGCCGCTGCTAGAGGACATCCGCGACGAGAGCGCCGAGGACATCCGCGTCGTCCTGGTGCCGAAGAGCCGCACGGTCGATCCGGGCATCCTGATGGAATCGCTGTTCAAGCTCACCGAGCTCGAAAGCCGCTTCCCGCTCAACATGAACGTGCTGTCGCGCGGCAAGGTGCCCAACGTGCTCTCGTTGAAGGGCGTGCTGAAGGAGTGGCTGGACCATCGCCGCGACGTGCTGGTTCGCCGCTCCAGGCATAGGCTCGGCGAGATCGAGCGGCGGCTGGAGATCCTCGCCGGCTACCTGATCGCCTATCTGAACATCGACGAGGTGATCAGGATCATCCGCGAGGAGGATGAGCCGAAGCAGGTGATGATGGCCCGCTGGTCGCTCACCGACACCCAGGCCGAAGCCATCCTCAACATGCGCCTGCGCGCTCTTCGCAAGCTCGAAGAGATAGAGATCCGCAAGGAGTATGACGGTCTCACCGAGGAGAAGAAGCAGATCGAGGCCCTTTTGGCGTCCGACGCCAAGCAATGGGCGACGATCAAGTGGGAAGTGACCCAGGTCCGCGACAAGTTCGGCCCGGAAACGGAGCTTGGCAAGCGCCGCACCCAGTTTGCCGACGCGCCGGAACATGACTTGACCGACATCGCCCATGCCATGATCGAGCGCGAGCCGGTCACCGTCGTGGTTTCGGAAAAGGGCTGGCTGCGCGCCATGAAAGGCCACCTGACCGACCATTCGCAGCTTGCCTTCAAGGAAGGCGACAGCCTGAAGCTCGCCTTCCACGCCCAGACCACGGACAAGATCCTGGTCTTCACCACGGGTGGCAAGTTCTACACCATCGGCGCCGACCGGCTGCCGGGCGGGCGCGGCCATGGCGAGCCGATACGCATCATCGTCGACATGGAGAACGACCAGGACATCGTCACCGCCTTCGTCCACGATCCGAAGCGCAAGCTGCTGCTTGTCTCCTACGACGCCAACGGCTTCATCGTTTCCGAGGAAGAAGTCGTCGCCAACACCCGCAAGGGCAAGCAGGTGATGAACGTCAAGGCGCCGGACGAAGCCAAGCGCTGCATTCCGGTCGCCGGCGACCACCTCGCCATCGTCGGCGAGAACCGCAAGCTGCTGGTTTTCCCGCTGGCCGAGATCCCGGAGATGGCGCGCGGCAAGGGCGTGCGCCTGCAGAAATACAAGGACGGCGGCGTGCTGGACCTGAAGACCTTCACGCTGGAGACGGGACTGAGCTGGCAGGATTCTGCCGACCGAACCTTCACCAAGTCGCGCGACGAACTCGCCGAATGGATCGGGACGCGCGCCGCGGCCGGCCGCATGGTGCCGAAGGGATTCCCGCGGACGGGCAAGTTCGGATAAAAGACCTTCGCTTCTCCCCGAGGGGGAGAAGGAGAGGCTCAAGCCAATCATTTGGACTATCGTCACGATTGCTGCACTATCATGGTGCATAAGCACTGTTTGAGCCATCGGGCAGGGGAGTATCGCCGGATTGAAGCGGGCTGAGATCCAGAAACCGGCGCAGCGCCTGTTCGGCCTGTCGACGCCGCTCAGGTCGGCGGTGATTCCGCCGCTGTCGGCGGCGCGCTGGTTGCTGCTGCTGATCGTCGCCGCCGGTGTCTACTTCTTCCAGGGCTTCCTGTTTCCGGTTCTGGCGGCGCTCGTCATCGCCTTCGCCAGCTGGCCGCTCTACAAGCGCCTGCTCGTTGCCGTTGGCGGCAACCGCACCATAGCCGCAAGCCTCGCCATCCTGTTCATCCTCGCCTTCCTGGTCGTGCCGATCGCGCTCGCCGGCACCTATGCCATCGGCGAGCTGCGCGAATGGGTTACCTGGGCGATAGAGACCAACCGCCACGGCTCGGTGACACCGCAATGGATCGCCACGATACCGGTGGTCGGCGAGTGGCTGGACGAGCAGTGGACGACCAATCTCGGCCATCCGGGCGGTATCGGCGAGTTGATCCAGCTGGTGAGCGGCTCCAACATCGGCAACATCTATCGCGGCGCGCTCGCCGCCGGCGGCAGCGCCTTCGGGCTGCTGCTCACGCTCCTGTTCATGATGATCGCGCTGTTCTTTGCCTATCGCGACGGCGAGGCCTTCGCGGCACAGGTCGATCGCCTTGGCGAACGCATCCTGCCGACGCGCTGGGAGCGGATTTCACGTGTCGTGCCGGCGACCATTTCGTCCACGGTGACAGGCATGACCATCATCGCCATCGGCGAGGGTCTCGTGCTCGGCATCGCCTATTGGCTGGCCGGCGTGCCGTCGCCGGTGACGCTCGGCGCGCTTACCGGCATCATGGCGCTTATCCCCGGCGGCGCGCCGCTTTCGTTCACGCTGGTGTCGATCTACCTTGCCGCCAGCGGCAAGCTGTTCGCCGGCGTGGCGCTTTTCGTCTGGGGAACGGTGGAGCTTTTCATCGTCGACAAGACGTTGCGGCCGAAGCTCGTCGGCGGGCCGATCAAGCTGCCTTTCCTGCCGACCTTCTTCGGCCTGATCGGCGGCGTCAAGACGTTGGGTTTCCTCGGCCTCTTCATTGGCCCCGTGCTGATGGCGCTTGTGGTGGCGATCTGGCGCGAATGGCTGCGCGAGATCGAACTGATGGACGAGGTCGCGCCTGTCGGCGGTGAAGAGAGCGGGCCGCCCCAGATCGAGGCGGCGGCCGAGGCCAGGAAGATTCAGGCCGGGTGACTGACGGCAAGCGCCGCGCGCCGCTTGCGGCCCTCGTGCAATTGCCAGAGCGAATGCGCGACCAGCGTGACGATGAGGATCGTGCCGCCAATCAGGCTGTTGCGCGTGGGTGCCTCGGCAAAGACCAGCCACACCCACACCGGCGCCAGCACCGTCTCCAAGAGATAGAACATCGCCACTTCCGGGCCTGAAATGTATTTCGGTCCGGCCGCGAGACAGAAGAACGAGATCGGCATGATCACCGCGCCGTTGAAGATGATCCACCACGGCGCGCTGACATGCAGTCCTTCGCCCGAGACCATGAACGCCGCAAGCGTCAGCGGGAAGACGACGCCGACGAGCGAGGTGAACCCCATATCCTTGCCGCTGGCGCGAGAGATGGTGATGGCGACGGCGATGGCAAATGCGGAGCAGAGCGCCATGAAGTCGCCGAACAGCTTGCCGGTGCCGACCGAGCCGCCGACGATGATCAGCACGCCGACGATCATCGCCAGCATCGCGATTATCGTCCCCAGCCGCGGCTTTTCCCCGAGGAACAGCCAGGAGAGCAGCGCTGAGAAAACGGTGTTGAAGGCGAGGATGAAAACGAGGTCTGCGGTCGAGGTATGATAAACGGCGGTGATGAATGTGATCGAGGTCAGGCCGTAGCAGATCGCCACGGCAAGGCCGGACCAGCCGGGAATGAGTGGCGGCGCGTTCCGGCTGAGCGCGCGCCAGACGGTCCAGATGATCACTGCCGCGATGAAAGTCGTTCCGGTGCGCAGGAGCAGGATCGACCACGCGCTGCCGTCGGCGAGACGGATCAGTGGAATGTCGAAGGTCAGCACCAGGCCGCCGATGGCGGTGATGAGAAGGCCTTTCTGATGGTCGGAATGGGATGACATGCGATAGTTCTCGAAATGAAACGGAGCAGGCAGCCGGCCGGCGCAAAAGCACTCTCTCCGCGTGGCTGCGGAAAGACCAGCATCCTCTCCATTGAAACACTGTTAAGGGCGGTTCTGGAAAACCGTTCAGCGCGTGACCGCTTCGTGGTCAAAGCGTTCCCAGCCTTTCGGGCCGAGATGCTCCTGCGGCATGAAGCGCATCTTATAGCTCATCTTGCGCGAGCCGTTGACCCAGTAGCCGAGATAGACGTGGGGCAGTCCCATCGCCCGGGCGCGGGCGATATGGTCGAGGATCATGAAGGTGCCGAGCGAGCGGTCCTCGAAATCGGGATTGAAGTAGGAATAGACCATCGACAGCCCGTCGGCCATCTTGTCGGTCAGCGCCACCGCGATCAGCTCGCCCTGGCCCTTGCCGGTGATGAAGGTGTCCGGACCGCGGCGCCGGTATTCGATGATCTTGGTGTCGACATGGGTGTCCTCGACCATCATCGCGTAGTCGAGCACGGTCATGTCGGACATGCCGCCGCGCCGGTGGCGGGCGTCGAGATAGGCGCGGAATAGCGAATATTGCTCGGTCGAGGGCTGCGCGTCATGCATGGCGCCGACAAGATCGGCGTTGTGCTGGCTCACCCGCCGCATATTGCGGCTCGGGTTGAACTCCTGCGCCAGGATCCGCACGGAGACGCAGGCCCGACAGGATTCGCACGCGGGCCGGTAGGCGATGTTCTGCGAGCGCCGGAAACCGCCCTGCGTAAGCAGATCGTTCATCTCGGGCGCCTTGTCGCCGACCAGGTGCGTAAACACCTTGCGCTCGAACTGTCCCTCCAGGTAGGGGCAAGGCGACGGCGCGGTCAGGAAGAACTGCGGCGACTGAGTGGGATGCTGCGTCATCGATTCTTGGAAGCGCTCCTGCGAATCGCTCTACCTTTGGCCCGGCCGACGAAAAATTCAACAGGATTATGCTGCCGCGCCCGGCCCGAACTGTTCATAGTTGGGTACGGGCTGTGCAGTGGCGTGATGAGGGCAGCCTTGGACACCGTCAGATGTCGGTGCGCGTGACCACCGTACCCAGAAGCAGGTCATGCAGGGTGCGCTTGCGGTCGGAAAACAGCGTGACCAGCAGCACCAGTGGCGTCAGGATGACATTGCCGGCCCAGAACAGCACCGAATGGATCACGGCGGTCATGCCGTCGATGCGTGAGCCGTCGAGCTTATCGAGCCGGATGCCCATGATCTTCATGCCGGTCGTCGCCTGGGCGCGGCTGCCCAGCGTGTTCCAGATGTAGAGAATGGCCACCATCGGCACCAGCACCGAAAACAGCGCCCAGCCGAGGCCGAAGGTCAGCAGTCCGAGGATGGCGACCAGAATGGCGAACGGGATCGTCAGCAATGCCACGATGATATAATCGATGACAAAGGCGAAGATGCGCCGCGTGCGCACGCCCTGATAGGCTCGCGTATCCTCGAACCTGGTGGTGATGATCTCGCCGTCAAGTACGCGCGCGTTCATGTCCGATCCTCAAAACAGCGGCATCCGGTGAGAATGCCTGCCCTGTCAGATGGGGAGGGCAGCGCCGAATTCAAGGAAGGCGGACGTGGTGGGCCGCGCCCGTTTAGAATATGCCGGGGAAAAGCCTGTAGCGGACCCTGCCCAGATACTCCCGGTATTCGTCCGTCCGGGCCAGTATGGCTTCCTCGCGCAGGATGCGGTGGATCTGGAACAGCGTGATGATGGCATAGACGGTGAAGTTGTAGATCGAGAAGCTCGACAGCAGGTAGAGGATGTGGCCCATCAGGTAGCCGGCATAGATCGGATGCCGCACGAAACGGTAGGCGCCCCCCGTCACGACGCCGCGGTTGGCGGGCAGGATGGCAAAGGAGCGACCGAGCGACATCTTCCCCCAGATAACCACCCACAGCGCCAGAAACTGCAACGGCGCGGCGACATATAGCGGGATGATCGCGACGCCTGGTTCCAGCGAGATCGCGCCGGAGCCGAAACCCGCCGTCAGCGCGATGAACACGGTGAAGGGATTCCAGTCGCGAACCAGTGGTCGACGCGCCAGAAGCAGCCAGACGAAGGTGAGCGTCTCCGAAATCGTCAGCAGCAGCAGGTTGAGCCGGGCGGGATCGACGATCAGGTGATAGACGCCGCGATAGACGAAGAAGGCGGCGACAAACAGCGCGATGGCGCGAAACAGGCCCTCGCGCAGGTCGGTAATGACTTCTGCTTTTCCGGCGCCCGTCAGAACTCCGGATACGGGCAGAACCTCGTTTTTCATAATCGTCACGTCAGCTACCCCGGTGGTTCCCTCAGTGGGAACATTGCACGCAAGCCTTGCCGTCACGTTAAGTTTTGGGGCGCATTTGGTTGTAAAGGAGTGATTCTTTGCTTCTTGCCGGACGGCGCGCTCCGGGCAGTTGAACATGACGCGGTTCCAGCGTTAGTTTGCTGCGGCGCAACAAGACGCCTTGGGGGAATGGGGTATGGACTACGATATGCTGGTCATCGGCAGCGGGCCGTCGGGGCGTCGCGCCGCCGTGCAGTCGGCCAAGCTCGGCAAGTCGGTGATTGTGGTCGACAGGGGACGGCGCCTGGGCGGCGTTTCGGTGCATACCGGCACCATCCCGTCGAAGACGCTGCGAGAGACTGTGCTCAACCTCTCCGGCTGGCGCGAGCGCGGCTTCTACGGCCGCGGCTACCGGGTCAAGCAGGACATTTCGATCAGCGACCTGGTCGACCGCCTTCACAAGACGCTCGACCACGAGGTCGAGGTGCTGCAGCACCAGTTCATGCGCAATACGGTCAAGCATGCGCGCGCCGCGGTGAAGTTCCTCGGACCGAACAAGGCGAGCCTGACCGCCGACAACGGCGATTACAGCGAGATCGGCTTCGCCAACGCCTTGATCGCGGTCGGCACCAGGCCGCACCGGCCGGCCGACGTGCCTTTCGACCAGAAGCGGGTCTTCGACAGCGACGAGATGCTAGAGCTCCACCACCTGCCGCGCACGCTGACGGTGATCGGCGCCGGCGTCATCGGCGTCGAATACGCCACGATCTTCTCGGCGCTCGACGTGCCGGTGACGCTGGTCGAGCCGCGCAACACGATCCTCGATTTCATCGACCGCGAGATCGTCGACGACTTCATCCATCAGATGCGCGACCGCGGCATGACCATCCGCCTCGGCAGCACGGTGAAGGAGATCGCCTCGAAACCTGACCATGCCGAGGTGACGCTGGCCGACGGCCGCACCATCCGCTCGGAAATGGTGCTCTACGCGGCCGGCCGCACCGGCAATGTCGCCAGCCTCGGCCTCGACGTGGTCGGCATCGAGTCGGATTCCAGGGGCCGTATCAAGGTCGACCCGCAAACTTTCCAGACCACCGCGCCCAACATCTACGCGGCCGGCGACGTTATCGGTTTTCCCAGCCTTGCCTCGACGTCGATGGAGCAGGGGCGTGTCGCCGCCTGCCACGCTTTCGGCGTCAGCCTGCCGCCGCCGCCGGAGAGCTTTCCCTATGGCATCTATGCCGTGCCGGAGATATCGACGGTCGGCCAGTCGGAGGAGCAGGTGCGCGAGAGCGGCGTCGCCTACGAGGTCGGCCTGGCGCGCTTCCGGGAAACCTCGCGCGGCCACATCATGGGCGTCAACAGCGGATTCCTGAAGCTGTTGTTCTCGATCGAGACACGCCGGCTGCTCGGCGCCCACATCGTCGGCGAGGGCGCCACCGAGCTCATCCACATCGGCCAGGCAGTGATCAATCTCGGCGGCACGGTCGACTTCTTCGTCAACAACACCTTCAATTATCCGACGCTGGCCGAAGCCTACAAGATCGCCGGTCTCGACGCCTGGAATCGGATGGGCAAGGGCTAGGACGCCCGCGGCCGCCAAACAGGTTCCTTTTCAGTGGTTCAGCCAGGCTGTTCGGCGCGTCGAGGTCTCGCGAGCGTCCGGCTCGCCGACAGCAGCGGCAGGCAAAGCGCGTAAAGCGCGGCACCCGCCACCCACACCAGGCCCGGAAGGAAGGACCGCGTGTGGAAATAGAGCATGGCGATGGCAAATGGTCCGCCCACCGAAACCAGGCTGGTCGTGCTGGTCAGCACGCCCTGCAACCGTCCTTGATGGTCGGCGCCGACGCGCGAGGTCAGCACCGACTGCAGTGCAGGTGCGCCAATACCGCCAAGACAAAAAAGCGGCAGCAGCGCAAAGGCCATCCAGCCCTGCCAGGCGAACGCGATGGAGACATAGGCCACGCTGTCTGCGAGGATGGCGATGAGCAGTGCCCGCCCTTCACCCCAGCGCTCGGCGATCGGGCCGGCGACGAAGCCCTGGGCTCCGGCGTGGAACAGCCCGAACAGCGCGAGCGAGATGCCGACGGTGAACAGATCCCAGCCGAATTTGTCCTGAACATAGAGTACCCAGACCGTACCGCCGACCTCCCCGACAAGGCTGAGCACCCCAAACGCTCCAAGCAACGGCAGCAAGGCAGGAAACGAAAGGGCCCAGCGCAGCGGCGCCAGAGGGTTGAGCGACGGCATCTCACTCTCGCCACCGGCACGCTTCGGCTCCGGTAGCAGGAAAAAGGCGAGCGCCAGGTTCAGCCCGTTGAGAGCCGATGCCGCCAGGAAGGGCGCCCGCAGCCAGAGGTCGCCCAGCACTCCGCCAAGGGCAGGGCCCGCAACGAAGCCGATGCCGAAAGCCGCGCTGAGATGGCCGAAGCCGCGAGCGCGACGGTCTTCTTCGGTCATGTCGGCCATCAATGCCGACGCGACCGCCATGCTG
>JBFLWR010000045.1:0-17528 GCA_040755925.1 Pseudomonadota bacterium | reverse complement strand
GGAGGAAAAGATCGGCGCGCTCTCGCACGACCTGCGCAACCGCGTCGAAAGCCTCGAAACCCTGCTCGACGTGGTACCGGTTGGCGTTTTCATTGCCGAGGACGGCGGCGGCGTCGAGATCCGTGCCAATCGCCGCGCTGTGGAGCTTACGGGACAACGCGCGACCGGCGACAAGTTGATCCCAGTGCCGGCCGCCCTGCCGCTGTCGCTCAACGGCGCCAAGGTTAACGCCGACGATCAACCTCTGATGAAGGCGATGCGCACCGGCAAGTCTATTCCGGGTTATGAAGCACGTATCCAACGTGAGAATGGCTCGAGTATTAACGTTATGATGTCGGCCACCCCGCTTTTTGACGAAAACGGCAAAGTGCGCGGCGCCATCGCGGCGTTGGTGGACGTGTCGAGCCACAAGGAGGCTGAGCGCGGCCAGGAGAGATTGCTGCACGAGCTACAGCATCGCGTGAAGAACATTCTGGCGACGGTCACCGCCCTGACCTCCCGCATGGTGCGCACATCAAATTCCGTCAGCGATTTCTCTGCCTCGTTTCAGGAGCGGCTGCAGGCCATGGGCCGGACGCACGACGTGCTTTCCTCCTTTAACTGGCGCGATGCCGATCTCGAGCAGTTGCTGCGAGCGGTTCTGTCACCTTATGGCGACAAGCCGCGGCGGAACATCGCGATCCGCGGAAAAGCCCAGCATCTCGCCGCCAGCGCTGCCGCTACGCTCGGGATGGTCTTTTTCGAGCTTGCCAGCAATGCAGCGAAATATGGGGCGCTCTCGACGGAGGGCGGTCGAGTCGAAGTGGACTGGAGCACCGACGCAACCGGTGTTCTCTCGATCCATTGGAAGGAAACCGGCGGACCTGCCGTCGAAGAGCCATCGCAACGCAACTTCGGAACCAGCTTCATCCAGCAAAGTTTAGAGTATGAGCTGGGCGGCAAGGTCGCTCTGAGGTTCGAGCAGGCCGAGCTGGAATGCGACATACAAATTCCATTGGCGTCAGACCAGCATTCCTGACGTCTGGCCGTTTGGCAATCCATGAACACAAGCGCACTCTTGTCTGGGTTGAATGTCCTGGTGGTCGAGGATGTTTTTTATGCTTGCCCAAGACCTTGCCGACCAGTTGACCCAGGCGGGCTGCACGGTGATTGGCCCAGTGCCAACGGTTGCGCAGGCGATTGAACGCATAGAGGGCATTGCGCTGGATGGGGCTGTGCTGGACGTGAACCTTCGCGGCGAGCGCAGTTTTCCTGTTGCCGAACATCTTGCCGCGACCAAGGTCCCGTTCGTTTTCCTGACGGGATATGATAGCGTCACGGTCTTTCCGCACGTGTTTAGGGATACGATAAAACTGTCCAAGCCGGTCGACTACGAGGTCTTGATCGAGGCAGTGTCGCGGTTCCGCAAGAGCGCAAAGTCAAGCTGAGACTGCAGCGCGATCCCCGATGAGTTGGCTCGCCAAATCTACAAGGTGATGGATCGGGGCCGGCTTCGTCAGATAGGGGGCATCCTGGAAGACCGGCGACTGAAATGCGGGGTCGTAGCCGGAGTGGACAATGAAAGGCACGCCTTCCTCCTTCAGGCGCGCGGCGGCAAGACCCCGTTGGCCGTCCAGCAATTGAATGTCGATGATGGCCAAGTCCGGTTTGTGATCGTGGAGCCAAGTCGCGGCGGCATTTTCCGACGCCACGCAGGCCACGTCGAAGCCGCGCTCCATCAAGCCATTCGCTACGTCCGATGCGATGAGATATTCGTCTTCGATGATCAGCGCCAAAGGCGCAGGCATAGCAACCTCCTCTAGCGCAACTCGTCCCTTCTTGGCTCCCGATACTTCGCTTGCAGATGGCCAGGAAAGCGCAGAACATCTTGCCGCAAGCCAAAATTAAGGCGTCCGACCGGATTCGGACCAGCCTGCTCGCCCATTTTCGTAGGTGGGCAAAACTCGATTAGCCCGGGGCTAGACAAGGCGCGCCGAGCTTCGAACAGACGAACAAATTCCGGTCTGAGCCCTTCGCCTCTGGAACTTGCAATTGCATGCAGGGACAGATTCATCATCCACCTTTCACTGGCGCCGCGTCCCTCAGTCGCGGCGATTCTCAATGTTGTCCACCTTGCTTGCGCAAGAGCGTCCTACCAGCGCCCTCGGCCATTGTAAGCATGAGAATACAAGTTTCGGCGGGCGGCAAAGTTCCGCCGGAGGAATCGGCTTGGCGCCAAGGAACATCGCTCTTATCCGCGGGTTCGATGGCGCGAGGAGGAAGTTGAAATGCCGAGCTTGAGAAATTGGCTTTGCCGACTGTGGCCATGGAAAGGCCAACCGGCACCGGAACAGTCCCCTGTGGATGCCATCGTGCGCCTGTTGCGGGACGCGGACAAAGCAAGGCGGCTCCAGTAGCTTGCAGCCACGGCCGCGCCTGACAAGACCCATCGACAAGGACAAATCCTGACGTGGACCTGTTTAAAGGATGGAGACAAGGGCGTAGCCAGATCTCAATTCATGGGCCGCGGCGAAGCGGCACGTCTACAGCGTCACCTCGACATGGCAAACGGACTGAACAAATAGGAGGCCGTGATGGAGTGTCTTACGCCCGGCCAATCACGTGCGGCGCGCGCGCTGTTGAAATGGTCGCAGGTTCGGTTGGGCGCCAGGTGTAACCTCAGCGAGTCGATCCGCATGTTCGAGAACGGCGATCGGCTTCCGACGGCCGAAGAGCTTCTGAGGATCCGCCAGGCGCTCCGGGCCGGCGGGGCGGTGTTTCTTCCGCAAGAAGAAAGGCGTTCGGCGGAAAAGATGGCTGGCAGCGAAGCGCCGGTGCGATCCACCAATCTAAGCGATGGCGAGGCCGGAATTATCGGCAACAGCGATATGTAGAGCGAACCGAAGCCGGAACCTATGCGACCGACACCCCGTTCGAAGGAATGGCAAAATTTCGGATTCGGGAGTCACTCACCAGCATCGGAACGCTGACTGCGAGACCGTCGGCATTTGTGGCCCTGGCCGGCTTCGCTACGGCATGGCTCATTTTCGAGCCCGAGACGCTAAACTGGCACGGAATCGCCACGCTTGCGACCTGGGCGATGACGCTGCTGATACAGCGCGCCGAGCATCGCGACACGCAGGCCCTGCAGGCCAAGCTTGACGAGCTGATCAGATCGAGTGAGACCGCGAGCGACGCTGTCGCGGAAATCGACGAGAAGGAACCGGAAGAGATCGAAAAGGCGCGGGACAGTCGCAGGAACATACAGGAGCGCTCGCGGTCGGACACCTAGCGGCATCCCGACCTGCTGCGCGCAACCACGGGCATCCGCAATGCGGGAAGACGCTTCAACGAAAAGGAACATGTGATGTCGCTTACCGCCTTCGCGCTCAACTGCACGCTCAAAAAGCCGACGGACCGGGTGGAGTCCTCTACCGACAAAATGCAAGCGGGAGTTGACCAAGGCGCTGGCCAAACATGATGTCGGAAGCGAAACGGCCCGCGCTTGCCCATGACATCAAACCCGGCGTGCTTTCCGACATGGGAGAAGGCGACGGCTGGCCGAAGCTGCGGGAAAAAATCCTCGCCGCCGACATCTTCATCCTTGGGCTGCCGGTCTGGATGGGGCAGCCGTCGAGCATAGCCAAGCGCGTCATGGAGCGGATGGACGCCTTCTTGTCCGAGACCGACGACAGCGGACGAATGCCGGCATTCGGCAAGGTGGCGCTGGTGGCGATCGTCGGCAATGAGGATGGCGCCCATCACTGCCATGCCGAATGCTACCAAGCGCTCAACGACGTCGGCTTCACCGTGCCGGCCAATGGCGGCGTCTACTGGGTTGGCGAAGCCATGGGCGACGTCAATTTCGTCGATCTTCCGGAGACACCCGAAGAGGTCGCGGTCATGATCAAGATGGCCGCTTCGAATGCGGCGCATCTGGCCAGACTTTTCAAGACAAAAAACTACACCGGCGTGCCCTCAAAAAGCTGATCGCCAACTAACGGCCGATCAGCGTCAACCCGAACAGGATGACGAGCCAAAGCCCGGCAGCGGCAACGGCAAGCCGCGGCAGAGTTCCGGTCAGGTGCATGAACATCAGCCCGATCACGACTGCCTTGGCTGCGGCGATCGCGAGGTTGAGGGCGACGTTGAAGCCACCGAGATCGACGAAGGACGAGGCGACGGTCAGCGCCAGCAGCGCGAGCAGGCCGAGATAGCCGAAGGTGAGTTTGCGCAATTCGCTCATCGGTTGATCAGGTAGAGGACCGGAAACATGAACACCCAGACGATGTCGACGAAGTGCCAGTAGAGACCGAGAGCCACGACCCGGCGCACGCGGTTGGCGGGGCTTGCTGTCCGCCAGAGCGTCATCATGCCGACGATGACGACGATGCCGCCGATCAGATGCAACGCATGCAGCGACGTCATCGTGAAATAGAGGCCGAAGAAGAATTCGGCATGGACCGGATCAGGTCCAGCGTAACGAAACGGCAGGCCGAGCACCGGCGCCAGCCCCTCGCCGATCTCCCTGCCGTATTCGATACCCTTTACCACCAGAAAACACAGGGCAAGCGCCGCCGTTGCAGTCAACGCCAACAGGGTCGCTCGCCAACGCCTGGCCGATGAGAACATATGCGCCAAGGCCATGGTGAAGCTGCTGGTGATCAGCACGGCCGTGTTGAAGGTGCCGAGCGGCAGCGAAAGGTGTTTCGAGGCCGCCGCGAAGGCTGGGCCGAAATCGATATGCGCGATCAGGAACACCAAAAAGATCGCCCCGAACAGCATCGCCTCGGAGCCGATGAACACCCATATCGCAAAATTGTCGGCGCTCCGTTCCCGCTGGGGCGTGTCGAACGCAACGCTTTCGGTGCCGCTCATTGCGCCGCCTCCTCCCGGTGCGGGCTGAAGCGTTCATGCTCGAGCCCCTTCATGTCATAGGCATAGGCAGGCTTGGTCACGACCGGCATCGTCTCGAAATTATGCGGCGGCGGCGGTGAACTCGTCTGCCATTCGAGCCCGGTGGCGTTCCACAGATTGTCGGGCGCGCGGGCGCCGCGAAACAGCGATAGGCCCAGGTAGAACAGCGGCATCAGATAGCCGATCGCCAGCACGACGGCGCCGGCCGACGACAGCACGTGCCAGAACTGGAACTCCGGCGGATAGGTGTGATAGCGGCGCGGCATGCCGTCGAAGCCGAGCATGTATTGCGGGAAGAAGGTAAGGTTGAAGCCAACGAAGGTGACGGTTGCCGCGATGCGCCCCGCCGTTTCGGAATACGTGCGGCCGGTCATCTTCGGCCACCAGAAATGCAGGCCGGCCATGTAGGCCGTCACCATGCCGCCCACCATGATGTAGTGGAAGTGGGCGATGACGAAATAGGTATCGTGAAGATGGACGTCGACCGCGAGTGCTGCAAGAAACAGCCCCGCCAATCCGCCGAAGGTGAACAGCGCCAGGAAGAATAGCGCGTAGAGCATCGGCGTCTCAAAGCTGATCTCGGCCTTGCGCAGCGTCAGGCTCCAGTTGAAGACCTTGATCGCCGAGGGGATGGCGACGCAGAAGGACAGGAACGAGAACACGACGCCGGCATAGGCCGATTGCCCGCTGACGAACATGTGGTGGCCCCAGACCAGGAAGCCGAAGACGGCGATCGCCATCGACGACAGCGCCACCGCCTTGTAGCCGAACAACGGCCTGCGGCTGAAGCAGGGCAGCACCTCCGACACCACGCCCATGCCGGGCAGGATCATGATGTAGACGGCCGGGTGCGAGTAGAACCAGAAAAGATGCTGGAAGAGCAGCGGATCGCCGCCGAGCTCGGGGTTGAAGATGCCGATGCCGAAGATGCGCTCCAGCACTATCAGGATCAGCGAGGCGGCAAGCACGGGCGTCGCCAGCACCATCACCAGGCTGGTGGCGTAGAGCGTCCAGACGAAGATCGGCAGCCGAAACCAGGTCAGCCCAGGCGCGCGCAAGGTATGCACCGTGACGATGAAGTTGATGCCGGTCATGATCGTCGAGAAGCCGACGATGAAGACGCCGAATGCCGCGGTCGAGACCCAGCCATTGGCATAGAGCGTCGACAGCGGCGTGTAGAAGGTCCAGCCGGTATCGACGCCGCCCGCGACCACAGCGAAAAGCGCGAACAGGCTGCCGAAGATGAAGACGTACCAGCTGGCGAGGTTCAGCCGCGGGAAGGCCAGGTCGCGGGCGCCGATCATCAGCGGCAACAGGAAATTGCCCAATGTCGCCGGGATCGACGGTATAAGGAAGAACCAGACCATGATGATGCCGTGCAGCGAGAACAGCCGGTTGTAGACATCGTCGGAGACGAGGTCGCCGGCCGGCGTCGCCAGTTCGATGCGCATAAGCACCGCCATGGCGCCGCCGAGGAAGAAGAAGGCGGTCAGCGAGATCAGATAGAGCCATGCGACCCGCTTGTGGTCGGTGGTCAGCAGCCAGGCGCGTGGACCGCTGCCTTCCGCCAGATAGGTGCCGGGCATCGTCGCGTTGGTCATGGCTTTGCTCCAGCCGCTGGTTGCGGCGACAGCGACTTCAGATAGGCGAGAAGCATCTGCATTTCGCCTTCGTCGATCAGGCCGTCGAAGCTCGGCATGACCGGCTGGTAGCCGGCGGCGATCTCTTTCTTCGGATTGAGGATGGAATCGCGCAAGTAACGGTCGTCGGCGATCACCGTCTGCTGGTTGTCGAGTGCCACCGGCCGGCCGAAGATGCCGTCGAGCGACGGCGCCCTCACCTTGCTGTTTGGCCCATGACAGCCGGAGCAACCGAGCGCGCGAAACAGCTTCTCGCCGCTTGCCGCGAGCGTCTCGCCCTCGCCCTGCCTGTTCAGCCAGGCGGTATATTGCTCCGGCGCCATCGCGGTCACCCAGCCGCCCATTTCGGAGTGCTGCGTGCCGCAGTATTGGGCGCAGAAGAGATGGTAGCGGCCTGGCTCGGTGGCGATGAACCAGATGTGGGTGGTGCGGCCAGGAACGGCGTCCTGCTTGATGCGGAATGCCGGAACGTAGAAGGAATGGATGACGTCCTGCGCGGCAAGCGACACCACCACCGCCTTGCCGACCGGGACATGCAGTTCGTTGATCTCGCGCTGGCCGCCGGGATGCCGGAACTGCCATATCCATTGCTTGCCAAGCCCCGTGATTTCAAGCGCGTCGGCCGGCGGATGGTCACGGCGCAGGAAGAGCACCGCGCCCCAGCCGAAGAAGATGAAAGCGATGACCAGGCTGGCGATCGTCCAGCTCATTTCCAGCGGCAGGCTGCGGGAACGCTTGCCCGTTCGATCCGCCTTTGAGCCGACGCGGTACTTCACCGCGTAGCCGACGACCAACCCGGTCAGTGCCAGCCCGAGAACGACCGAAAAAGCAAGCAATGTATAAAACAGCGCATCGACCTGGCCGGCTTGCGAGGAGGCTTCCTGCGGGAAGAAGGGGATGCCGAAGCTCACCTTGCCCTCCGGCGTGTCTGGAACAGCACCGTTGCGCCAAGCCCAAGCAGCGTGGCCAAGCTTGCGACTTTCACCGCCGCCCAGACGGCCGAGGTGTACTGGCCCTTGGAACTGTCGAAACCGGCGCAGAGCAGAAAGATATGATCGGCAATCGAGCCAAGTCTGTTGGCCGAGGCCTCGATCAGCGCAAGCTGGAGGTCGCGCGGCGTAAAGGTCAGCGCTGGCAGCACCTGTGATATGCGGCCGGACGGCGTCAGCGCGATGATCGCGATCGGATGCACGAACTGGTCGACGCCTTTGCGCCGATCGAAGCTGATGCCGGCTTCATTGGCGAGCGCCGCGCCAGTACCATCGCTGCTGGTTAGGAAGCTCCAGGCGGACAGCCCCCCCGGACGTGCCGCGGAAGCGATCTCTGCCTGCGCCTCGGCAGCATCCGCCTGTGTCTCATTAGGGTCGATCGAAATGAACAGCGCGCGGTAGTCGGCGGGGCTAAGTGCGATCTTTTTCAAATCGGAAGCGACCGCCTGCTGGGTGACGCCGCAAAGGTTCGGGCATCTGTCGTAGCCGAAGATGACCAGCGCCGGACGGCCGTGCAGTGTCTCGCCAAGCGTGCGGGTCTGGCCGGCGGCATCGACGAGTTGGCGATCGAGGCCGAGTTGCGCGCCGAGCTTTGGATCGAAGGTCGGTCGCTCGCCCGCAAGGGCGGTGCCGGCAACGAACAGGCAAAGCGCGACAAGCAAGCCTCTCATGGCTCCGTCCCGCTTCGCCCCTGGCAATTTTGCGCCTGCGGAGCGCGAGGCACTGCCCTGCCGAGCAAGGCGCACTCGCCAGCTTGCGTCTCGGTAGCGCCCTGCCTGGACCAGTCCGGCAGGCCTTTGCTCACCATTGCCCGCATAGCATCGTCGATCGGAATACGGGCAATGCCGGCCTTCCGGTCGACCCAGCCGAGTATGCGAAGCTGGCGGTCTTCCTCGGCGCGCAAGGCGGTCAGGTCCTGCTCCGGCTTCACTTGCAAAGCGGGACCATCCGGGTTGGTGTTTGACGATAGCGGCAGCCAGGTCGGCGTCGTGTCGAAGGTGAGCTTCACGAAGATCGCGGCCATTGCGACGAACAGCAGCAACCCGCCGCCGAACGCGACGAGCACGCGCGGCTGGACATCGCGCTTCTCGGGATGGCGGTGCGGCTTAGCCATGCGCCACCTCGCCTTTTAGCCGGGTGATCGGATCCGGCCGCCGAAGCAGGAAAAGGAAGAGCGCAATCCACAGCCCACCCAGTCCGATCCAGGCAGCCGCGTCGTGCCAAAACGCCGGAAGGCCGCCGCCGGAGAGGGGCGGTCGGACACGCCAGAAGACGTCGGCGAAATGGCCTGCCACAGCTACTCCGGCCAGCCAGATTAAACCCCTATGGCTGCGCTTCAAGCGGCGGTTGAGGGATCCCGCAAAGGCCGCAATGTGCAAAGCAATCAGCAGCCACAGCAAATATTGCCAGCAGTCTGTGGCCCGCAGCACGTACCAATGGATTTCGTTCGGGAGGTCACCGCCCCAAACGACGATCCATTGCATGAAGACCAGGTAGATCCAGGTCAGCACGAAACCGAGCAGCATGTTGGCGAGATCCTCGCTCAGCGCGACATCTTCCTCGCCGCCCGGCATGATTTCCACGGCCCGCCTTGCGGCCACGAAGAGGACCGCCAGGGCGAAAGCTCCAACGACTTCCGCGGAGGCCTCGCAAAGCGCGTAGATGGTCGAGGTGAATTCCGGCTCGATCGAAAGCATCCAGTCGATGGCAAAGACGCTGACGGCAAGCGCGTGGAGAATAAGGCCGAGAGCATATTTCCTGCCGTTTCCAACCTTCCTGGGATCGTCCGACGTCGAGTTGAGCACTACCCAGCTCAAAAAGAGCCAGATCGCGGCACAACAGGCAAAGCGCAGCAGCAAGAACGGCACGTTGAGATAGGCAAGCTTCTCTCGAACCGTCTCGGACAGCGTCGCGGGATCGGCGCCGGCCCATGGGAAGATCAGGTCAGGCCTCATCAGCACCGGCAGGAGCACGACGAGCGAAAACGGCAGCGTCGCCGTCATGATGCGCAACGGCTGGCGGACCGCCTCACCCCAGCGTCCGCCGGTCAGCCCATGCACCATCAATATGGTCAGCGCGCCGAGCGGCAGGCTGAGGGTGAAAATCGCCGCGGCGAGCCAGGCGCCCAACATGGCTCTGCTATCGAGCCATGCGCCAGCGGCGCACAGGACAAGCCCGCTGATGCCGGCCGCCAGAAAACCCTGCTCGAGGCGGCTCATGGCGAAGTCTCCGCTTCGAGCCGCAGACGCAGTTTCTGCGGAAGCTCGGCGACGGGGGCGTGGCGAGAATATTGCAGCGCGCGGATATAGGCAACGATCGCCCAGCGGTCCCGCGGCGGCACCCGCGCCGCGTAGGAGTACATGACGCCGTAGCCATTGGTGATGACGTCGTAGAAATGACGATCCGCGGCCTGGCGCAACGCATCCTGGTGGTAGCTCGGCGGTGCCGGGAATGCTCGCTGGACGATCATGCCGTGGCCGTCGCCCGAGCGCCCGTGGCAGGGCGAGCAGAAGATGTCGAAACGCTGCTGGCCGCGCCGCAGGAGCTCCATGGTGATCGGATAGGGGATCCGGTCCGGCGTCGGCGACAGATCCGCGTCGCGCGACACCGTGCCCGGCACCGGTGTGCGTGCGGACATGCCGTCGGCAAACTGGTTGCTCGCCTCGAGCGGATCGTAGCGCGGCTGGTCCTCCATATCCTGTCGGCAGCCGGCGACGGCTAGCGCGCCGAGCACAAGCGTGAGGCGGAGGCGGTTCATGCCTCGACCTCCTCGACGATTTCGGCGCCGAGCCGCGTCAACTGGCCTCTGGTCACGCCCTTGCGGTATTTCGGATCGGCCGCCTCGATCAGTAGATAGAACTTGCCGCCGCGCGCGTAGCTGAAGCTTGCGGCGTTGAAGACCGGATGATGGTAGCGCGGCAGCCCATTGGCCGCGAGGACGCCGATGAAACCGGCCAAGGCGGCGCCCAAAATGCCGGCCTCGAAGGCGATGACGACGAAGGGCGGCCAGGAATGCAGTGGGCGCCCGCCGACATTGATTGGATAGTCTATCTCGACGGAGTACCAGATGAGGGCGTAGACGAGCGCGGCGCCGGCGATGCCACCGGCAAGCACGGCCCACGGCAATCGTGTCTTCGGGATCTCCAAAATCCTGTCCAACTCCTTCACCTGGAATGGCGAGAATGCGTCCATGCGCCGATAGCCTCGTGCGCGCATGCCGCGCGTCGCCTCGATGAGCGCTTCGGGATCGGCAAACACGGCCATGAGTCCGTACAGGCTCATTTGAGCTTACCCTCTTCCTCGGCCAGTTCCTCGACCTCGAAGATGGTGATCGCCGGCAGGATGCGAATGAACAGGAAGACCAGTGCGAAGAAAGTGCCGATCGAGCCGAACAGGATGCCGAAATCGAGCCAGGTCAGCGACTGCTCGCCCCAGGCCGATGGCAGGTAATCGCGGCTCGGCCCGGTCACGACGATGACGTAGCGCTCGATCCACATGCCGACATTGATGGCAACGGCGATCGCGAACAAAAGCGGCATGTGGCGCCGGACGCGCCTGAACCACAGCAGCTGCAGGACACCGCAGTTCAGGCTCAGCATCGTCCAGAACATCGGCGCGTATGGACCAACGGCACGTTGCACCATCATGGCGCGTTCGGAGGGCTCACCGGAATACCAGGCGAAGAACGCCTCCGACACATAGCCATAGGCGACGACCATGCCGGCGGCGATCATCAGCTTGGCGGCGTTGTCCATGTGCCTGAGCGTGATCAGGTCCTCAACCGAGAAGGCCCAGCGCAGCGGGATGGCAATGGTAAGCACCATGGCGAAGCCCGAAAGCAGCGCGCCGGCGACGAAATAGGGCGGGAAGATCGTCGAGTGGTAGCCGGGCGTGATGGCGAAGGTGAAGTCGAGCGAGACGATCGAATGCACCGAGACGACCAGCGGCGTCGCCAAAGCCGCAAGCAGGAAATAGACGACACGATAGCGCGACCAATGGCGGGCAGAGCCGCGCCAGCCAAGGGCTAGAATGCCGTAGAACAGCTGCCCCGGCCGTGACGAGGCGCGGTCGCGCAGCACCGCTAGGTCCGGTAGAAGGCCCATATACCAGAAAAGCAGCGATACGGTCGCGTAAGTGGCGATTGCCGCGAAATCCCAGACCAGCGGGCTGCGCCATTGCGGCCAGTGCATGTGCACATTGGGCAGCGGTAGCAACCAGTAGAAGAACCACGGCCGCCCAAGATGCAGGATCGGAAAGAGGCCGGCCATGGCGACTGCAAACAGCGTCATCGCTTCAGCGAAGCGGTTGATCGAGGCGCGCCATGGTTGGCGTAGCAGCAACAATACCGCCGAGATCAGCGTGCCGGCATGGCCGATGCCGATCCACCAGACGAAATTCGAGATCATCGTGCCCCAGACCACCGGCATGTTGATGCCATAGGCGCCCACGCCGACCGCGATCAAATAAGTGATCGAATAGAGGAGCAGCAGGACCAGCAGGAAGCACAGGAAGAACGCCGTCCAGAAATGCCGCGGCAGGCGCCCGTTGAGGACGATCGAGCCGATCCGCCCACTAATCTCGGGAAAATCATGGCGGCCGCGCAGCACGGCCGGGCCTTGGGCGGTCGCTTCAGCCATCGGTAGCCTCGCCCGGCTTGGCAAGCTTGCCGCTCGGATTGGAAATCTTGCCGAGATACGTCGTGCGCGGCCGCGTGTTCAGTTCCTCCAGCAATGCGTAATTCTGCGGCGCGGCTTTCTCGCGAACGACCTTGGCGTCTTTCCTGTTGCGATCGCCGAAGGTGATGGCCTGGGTCGGACACGCCTGCTGGCAGGCGGTGACCACCTCGCCATCGGCGATGTCGCGGTTCTCGATCTGCGCCTGGATGCGCTTGGCGCTGATGCGCTGGACGCAATAGGTGCATTTTTCCATGACGCCGCGCGAGCGTACGCTGACATTGGGGTTGTGGACGCCCTGCTCCGGCCCGGCTTCTTCCTTGTTGAAGGACTGGTGGTCGAGAAAGTTGAAGCGGCGCACCTTGTAGGGGCAGTTCTGCGAGCAATAGCGGGTGCCGATGCAACGGTTGTAGACCTGTGCGTTCAGCCCATCATGCGTGTGCACCGTGGCGTTGACCGGGCAGACCACTTCGCACGGCGCCTTCTCGCAATGCATGCAAGGCACCGGTTGGAAGAAGGTATCGGGCGCATCGATCGATCCGTCGTAATAACGGTCGACGCGCAACCAGTGCATCTCGTGGCCGCGCTCGCATTCCTGCGGTCCGACCGGCGCGATATTGTTCTCGGCCTGGCAAGCCGACACGCAGGCCATGCAGCCGATACAGGCTGACAGGTCGATCGCCATCGCCCAGGCTTCCTGATCGTAGCGCCATTCGGGATAGAGCGATTCCATTGGGCTTGGCGGCGCATCCTTGCGGACGAAATCCGGGGTTAGTCGGAATGCATCGAGCGACGCGTGGCGCACAAGGGCACGGCCTTCCATTGCCTGGTGATGCTGCGTGGTGATGACCCGCACGCTGTTGTCGCGCGGCGTCATCGCTGCGGCGGTCGCGAACCATTCAGAGCCGTGGCGTAACGGGAAGGCATCGTGACCTTCCGCCAGTGCGGCAACGGATCCGACCTTTCGCCCGAACCCGAACGAAAGCGTTATCGTTTCGTCCGGGTGACCAGGCACGATCCAGGCCGGTGCATCGATGTCGGCCCCATTGGAAGCAATGTTGATGATCTTGCCATTTCGGATTTTCAGTCGCTCGGCCGTGACGGGCGAGATAAGCGCGGCGTTGCCCCATACGATCTTTGTGAGTGGCCGCGGCAATTCCTGCAGCCACGAGGCGTTGGCGAAACGGCCGTCGCGCAGCCAGGGGTCGGCGACGAAGCGGATATCGAGTCCACTGCCTGCGTTTGCTGCGGGCTTTAGTCCGGCCAGGTCGGGGGGCGGCGTGACGGATACCGGTCGGGCGGCGCTGTTCGCGATCACGCCATCACGCAGCGCTTTCCGCCAGCCCTCGTCATCGAGCGTTGGCCAATGCCGCCTGACAAGCGAGAGCGCATCCGTCTCGAATTGCCCGCCAAGCACAGCCAGCAATTCGTGGATGGTCTTGCCATCGTAGAGCGGTACGATGAGCGGCTGTACCAGCGACGCGGTTCCGTCATAGGCGCGGATGTCGCTCCAGCTCTCCAGCTCATGTGTCGCCGGCGTATGCCAATGCGCCAGGAATGCCGTCTCGTCGCGGTAGAGCCCGTGATGGACAAGCAGCTTCAGGCTGGAGAACGCCTGGTGCACATCGAGGCCTGCGGACGCGGTGTGCAGTGGATTTGCGGCGAGCACCACGACTGTATCGACAGCGGTCTGGCCGATCGCTTCGCACAGCGCCGTCAGATCGCCATCGACCGGCAGGGCGTCCGGTGGCTCGATCAGGTCGACCGTGTTGCCAAGCGCGCCAAGGGTCGCATTCGCGGCCAGCGCGGCGGCATGCACGAAGGCGCTCTGGTGTGGTCCCACAATGATCAGCGCGTTGCGGCCCGCCGTCTTCAGGTCCTCGACCAAGGCCGCCATCCATGCCTGATCAATTGGCGAGCGGGAAGCTCCTGCTTGACCACCCAACGCCGCTTTCAATCCGGCGGCGATGGCCTCGATCGAGCTTGGCTTGATGGCAAGGCGATGGTCGGCGGTGGCACCGGTGATCGTCGGCGTCGACTCAACGGCATAAAGCCGGCTCATCCGGTCGGATGGACTGCGCACGCGTCGCCGCGCGGTGAAGTCACGCGCGTGAGCCAGCCGTCCGGGCCCCTCACCCAGAAAATCGGCATCGAGGCTCACGACCGTTTCGGCGCGATCGAAGTGGTAGACCGGCGTAAGCGCCGACCCGAACAGCGCTTGAGACGCCTGTGCCGCCGCCGGCGTTGCCAGCGGATCATGGCGATAGAGTTTCAGCTTCGGATACCGTGCCCGCAACGCATCGATCTGCGCCGCAAGGGTCGGCGAAGTCGTGGGCTCTATGAGCAAGGCACCGCCTTGCCCTTGCGATGCAGTCCATCGCGAAACGAGCCCCGCCATGTCTTTCAGGAAATCGCCGTAGGAGGCGGGCTCGCCATCCTTAAGCGGCGTGCGGGACCTGTCAGGATCGAACAGCGTCAGCACCGCTGCCTGCATCACCGCATCGGTTGCGCCGCGCGACGCCGGATGATCGGGATTGCCTTCCACCTTCGTCGGCCGTCCTTCATGGCTTTCGATGATGGCGCCGATGCCGAAGCCGTCGCTCGACAGCGCGGTCGCATAGAAGACCGGTTTACCCGGGATGAGCATTTCGGGCTGGCGCACATAAGGCACGATGCTTTCGGCCCTGCTGCAGGCCGAGAGGCCGGCGAGCGACAGCGAGGCGCCCATCAGCTTGAGCAACGTACGGCGGTTCGGCCTTGCCGGCAGGCGCTCGGCAATCGACGGAAATTCGGCTTCGACGAAGCGCTGGAATTCCGGCGTGCCGGCGATCTCGTCGAGGCTGCGCCACATGTCGCGATCGCTTCCCAGCCGTTTGCGCAAAGCTGCGATGTCGATGACGGGTGCGGCCTCTTCTTCAGCGATGGCAGACATAGCAATCCGTCATCGACTCTGGATGGATGTCGAGCATGCCGATCAGCTGTCGCCTAATCTCGGCGATGTCCTCGGGCGGCTGCCAGTGCATGAGAAACACGTCCTGTGGCGGACGCAGGTTGGGTCCGGGATTGCGATGACAGCCAAGGCACCATTCCATGCTCAGCGTATGTGCCCTTCTCATCAGCGGCATCTCGTCGACCCTGCCATGGCAGGTCTCACAGGCGACGCCCTTGTCGATGTGGATCGCGTGATTGAAGAAAACGAAATCGGGCACACTGTTGACGCGCTGCCATTCGATCGGCTTGCCGCTGGCGAGGCTCGCGCGCACCGGCGCCAACATGTCGGCATTGGTGAAAAGCTGCGAATGGCAGGTCATGCAGACTTCCGTTGCCGGCAGGCCCGCCGAAGACGAGGTTTCGACACCGTTGTGGCAGTAGCGGCAGTCGATGCCGAGCTGGCCGACATGATGCTTGTGGCTGAACGGCACCGGCTGCGCCAATGGCTCACCTACTCCCGTCACAAGGTCCGAACGGGGAAGGATTGTCCCGATCGCGGCGACGATCAGCAGAACGGCACAACTTCCCCAGATGACAAAGCGCGCAACGCCATCGGCGTTTTTCGAGAAGATCTGCGGCATCCCCTCGCCGGTTCTGCTGAAGACAAATTCACAGTTGACGACACCTAACGACGCTTTCGCCGCGAAGGTTCCGAAGCCGCCAGAAGATCACAGGATGGTGACCGGCAGCGCGCGCGGTTTCCAAAATTAAGCCGCAACCCCAGCCGGCCAGGCGCGTTCGCCAGATATCACGATCTGTTTCAAGCTGGAAAATGCCAATGTCCAATCCCGCCGCAAACAACTCTCATCTTCCTGTGCGCCATCACGGCGTGGCTTACTGGTGGAGGGCACTGGTCGGAGCACTCCTGGTCACCCTGGGTCTGCTGATCGGCGGCGGCGGCGCCTGGCTCGTCACGCTGGGCGGCTCCTGGTACTACCTGCCCGCCGGCGTCGCGTTGCTGCTGGCAGGTCTCCTGCTGTTGGCTGGCAACATAGCCGGTGTGTGGCTTTACGTCCTGACGTGGCTGGCAACGCTGGCCTGGGCCTATTGGGAGGTCGGTCCGGATGGCTGGGCGCTGGTGCCGCGTGTCTTGGCCCCCACGATCATCCTGATCTTCGTTCTGCTCGCCATGCCCGCGTTCGGCGAGATGACGGCACGACGCCGCCGCGGGGCTTATGTGGCGGGGCTGCTGGTGCCGGTCATCGCCATCAGCGCGTTCGGGCTGCTGTTCCACATCGGCGCCGCGGCGCAGTCGCAGCCACCGACGACGGAACCTGCCTCCCCAGCACCGGCGCCTTCCTCGGCGCCGGCATCTCCCGACACGACAGTTCACCTGGCGGGCAACGACTGGCCTGTCTATGGCGGTTCGGAACTCGCAACGCGCTATTCGCCCCTCAATCAGATCACAGCATCCAACGTTTCGAAGCTGACGCGCGTCTGGTCCTTCCACACCGGCGATATGCCGAGCAAGGCGGCCAAGGGTATGTACTCCCCGGAAAACACGCCGCTTGAGATCGGCGGTCATCTCTACGCCTGTTCGGCCAAGAACATCCTCATCGGGGCTGACGCCAAGACCGGCAAGCAGGAGTGGCGTTACGATCCGAAGGTGTCCGACAACGCGATCCCCTACGGAGCGAGTTGCCGCGGCGTTGCCTATTTTGCCGTCCCGGCCGCCCGCGCCGATGAAGCCTGCGCCACCAGGATCATCGTGGGCACTCTTGATGCGCGACTGATCGCGGTGGATGCCAGGACAGGTAAGCCCTGCGCGGATTTTGGCCAGCAGGGCAGCGTCGACCTTACGCAGGGCATCGGTGAAACGGTACCGGGCTGGTATTCTGTCACCGCGCCGCCAACGATCGTGCGCGGCATTGCCGTCGTGGGCGCTCAGGTCAAGGACGGACAAGCCGAGGACGCGCCCTCCGGCGTCATCCGTGGCTACGACGCAGTGACCGGCAAGCTGGCCTGGGCGTGGGACATGGGGCATCCCGATCGAACAGGAGCGCCGCCGGCCGGAGACACCTACTCACGCGGCACGCCGAACATGTGGACCGTCGCCGCGGCCGATCCGCAGCTCGGCTACGTTTATGTGCCGCTCGGCAACGCGGCGGTCGATTATTACGGCGTCGACCGCAAGGATTTCGAGAACGAGTTCAACTCGTCGATCGTCGCCATCGATGTCACGACAGGCAAGCCTGTGTGGCACTTCCAGACCGTGCATCACGATCTTTGGGATTACGACCTTGGCTCGCAGCCCACGCTGGTCGACTTCCCGACCGCAAGCGGAAAGGTCGCGGCTATCATCGTGCCCAGCAAGCAGGGCCAAATCTATGTGCTCGACC
>JBFLWR010000449.1:0-15229 GCA_040755925.1 Pseudomonadota bacterium | reverse complement strand
GAAGCGTTACGAGGCCGTAGCGTATGGTCGGCCAAGCCCGTCCCGGCAGATAGCCGGTGGATGGATCGTCTTCCAAAAACTGCGGCGCGGGTTTGGCCGCGCCTTTCCTGATCCGTGCCAACGTCAATTCCCCCAACCCGCAAAGCGTCTTTCGTTCGCATCACGTACGTCTTCCACACGCACGTCACGCGACTGTCATCAAACTGTCACGCAAAGCTAGCGCCTGTGGCTGAAATAAGAAGAGCCAGCAAACTAAACGTGAGCGTTTGTTATCAGGCGTGATTGGCAAAAAGCCTTCTCGAACAGGGGTTCAGCCGGGTTTTCAGGCTGAAAATAGCGACTGGACGGGTGCTCGCGGACTTGACTTGGCCGCCCGCCTTGCGCAGAGGCAGGGAAAAACCAGCCGTTGGAGCGACCAAAATGGCCGTTGCGTTCACTTTCCCGGGACAGGGCAGCCAGGCCGTCGGCATGGGCAAGGACCTTGCCGATGCTTTTCCCGAGGCGCGCCGCGTCTTCGAGGAAGTCGACGAGGCGCTCGGCGAGAAGCTGTCGAAGCTGATCTGGGAAGGGCCGGAAGAAACGCTGACCTTGACCGCGAACGCGCAGCCGGCGCTGATGGCGGTGTCGCTCGCGGCGCTCAGGGCGCTGGAATCGCGTGGATTCTCGCTCAAGGACAAGGTGGCTTACGTCGCCGGCCACTCGCTCGGCGAGTACTCCGCACTTGCCGCCGCGGGCTTCGTGTCAATCGCGGATGCCGCCCGGCTGTTGCGCATACGTGGCAACGCCATGCAGGCGGCGGTGCCGGCCGGCGAGGGCGCCATGGCGGCGATCATCGGGCTCGAGCAGGCCGACGTCGAGGCCGCCTGCGCCGAGGCGGCCACTGGTTCCGTCTGCCAGATCGCCAACGACAATGGCGGCGGGCAGCTGGTGATTTCGGGTGCGAAGGCCGCCGTCGAACTGGCGGCCAGGCTTTGCACCGAGAAGGGCGCCAAAAGGGCGTTGATGCTGCAGGTCTCCGCCCCGTTCCATTCCGCGCTGATGGCGCCGGCGGCCGACACGATGCGCGAGGCGCTGGCGGGCGTGGCGAAAACCGCGCCAGTGGTCCCGGTCGTTTCCAATGTCACCGTGACTCCCACCAGCGATCCGGACGAGATCGCCCGCCGTCTCGTCCAGCAGGTCACCGGCCGCGTGCGCTGGCGCGAGACGGTCGAGTGGTTCGGCGCCAATGGCATCTCGGCGCTCTACGAAGTAGGCGCCGGCAAGGTGCTGTCGGGTCTTGCCCGGCGCATCAACCGCGATATCGCGACCAGTGCGGTCGGCACCCCGGCGGAAGTCGAGGCGGCGCTGGGCGCCTTGGGCTGACGCTCGGAACCGGCGAATTCTGCTCTCGATCCTTGAATTCCCGCTCCTGTTGCGGTACATGAATACATGTATTCATCGGAGGTTCCCGTGCCGACGTCGATTAGACTTGCGCCAGAAATCGAGGAACGTCTGGATTTTTTGGCCGCCAAGACCGGGCGCAGCAAAGCTTACTACCTGCGCGAACTTATCGAGCGGGGGCTTGAGGACGTTGAGGACTACTATCTGGCAGCCGAAGTAATCGAGCGGATCAGACGTGGCGAGGAAGATGTTCTGAAGAGCGAGGATTTCTGGCGTGGCCTGGAAGCTTGAGTATGCCCGCTCGGCTCGCAAATTCGTCGAAAAACTGGACCCGCAAACCCGCAACCGCATACGGGATTTCATCGAAAACCGTCTCGCCGAGCTCGAAAATCCGCCGGAGCTAGGCAAACCGCTAAAGGGACCGCTAGCCACTTTTTGGAGATATCGGGTCGGGGACTACCGGATTATCTGCGATGTGCAGGACAGCCGGCTCGTTATTCTCGTGGTGACCATCGGCCACCGCGGCGACGTATACAGATAGCCCGTAGCTCATCAGCCCGAGATTCTGAAAGGGAAAAATATGTTCGAACTGACCGGCCGCAAGGCGCTCGTCACCGGCGCATCCGGAGGCATCGGCGAGGCGATCGCCAGGGTGCTGCACAGCCAGGGCGCGATCGTCGGCCTGCACGGCACCCGCATCGAGAAGCTGGAGGCGCTGGCAGGCGAGCTCGGCGACCGTGTGAAACTCTTTCCGGCTGATCTCACCGATCGCGACGCGGTCAAGGCGCTCGGCCAGAAGGCGGAGGCCGACCTCGAAGGCGTCGATATCCTGGTCAACAATGCCGGCATCACCAAGGACGGCCTGTTCGTGCGCATGTCCGACGCCGACTGGGATTCCGTGATCGAGGTGAACCTCACCGCGGTGTTCAGGCTAACCCGCGAGCTGACGCATCCGATGATGCGCCGCCGCCATGGCCGCATCATCAACATCACCTCGGTGGTCGGCGTTACGGGCAATCCCGGCCAGACGAACTACTGCGCCTCCAAGGCCGGCATGATCGGTTTTTCCAAGTCGCTGGCGCAGGAGATCGCCACCCGCAACATCACCGTCAACTGTGTTGCTCCGGGCTTCATCGAATCGGCCATGACCGACAAGCTCAACGACAAGCAGAAGGAGGCGATCATGGCCGCCATCCCGACAAGGCGCATGGGCACCGGTCCCGAAGTCGCCTCCGCCGTCGCCTATCTCGCTTCTAATGAGGCGGCTTACGTCACCGGCCAGACCATCCATGTCAATGGCGGCATGGCGATGATCTGACCGGGCCTGGTCCCGCGCCCTGTGAAAACAGCCATTTCGGCTTGGACGCCCGCCATTTTTCGTGTAATGCGGCCGGCAACCCGGCGGTTCGGGCAAAAACCGGCCCTGTGGCGTTGCGTTTCCCACAGGACCATCTTTCAGCTTGATTAGCGGCATTCCGCCCGCTAACGAAGACAACACAATGTAAGACGAGGATGCCCCAAATGAGTGACACCGCAGAGCGCGTCAAGAAGATCGTCATCGAGCATCTCGGCGTCGATGCCGACAAAGTGACGGAGCAGGCGAGCTTCATCGACGATCTGGGCGCGGACAGCCTCGACACGGTCGAACTCGTCATGGCGTTCGAAGAAGAATTCGGCGTCGAGATTCCAGACGATGCCGCCGAGACGATCCTGACCGTCGGCGACGCCGTGAAGTACATCGACAAGGCCTCGGCCTGAGGCTTTCCGCAGGCATTACTACCGGGGAGGACCTGCGATGAGGCGTGTCGTCGTCACGGGCCTTGGCCTGCTTTCGCCGTTTGGCATGGGCGTGGAACACAGCTGGAAGGGACTTCTTTCCGGCCGCAGCGCCGCCCGCCGCGTCACCGAATTCGAAGTGGACGATCTTGCCTGCAAGATCGCCCACATCATTCCTCGCGGCGACGGCTCCAACGGCACCTTCAATCCGGAGGCCGTGCTCGAGCCGAAGGAACTGCGCAAGATCGGCGACTTCATCCTCTACGGCATCGCGGCCGCGGACGAGGCGCTGGCTGATTCCGGCTGGAAACCCGAAACCTACGAGGATCAGTGCGCCACCGGTGTGCTGATCGGTTCCGGCATTGGCGGCATCGACGGCATCGCCGAGAACGCGATGATCCTCAAGGAGCGCGGCCCGCGCCGTATCAGCCCCTTCTTCATCCCTGGACAGATCATCAACCTGGTCTCCGGCCAGGTTTCCATCCGGCATGGGCTGAAGGGCCCCAATCACGCGGTCGTCACCGCCTGCTCGACCGGCGCGCATGCCATCGGCGATGCCGCCCGGCTGATCATGTGGGGCGACGCCGACGTCATGGTCGCCGGCGGGGCCGAGGCACCGGTCACGCGTTTGTCGATCGCCGGCTTCGCCGCGTGCCGCGCGCTCTCCACCGAGCGCAACGATACTCCCGAGACGGCATCGCGTCCTTATGACCGCGACCGCGACGGCTTCGTCATGGGCGAGGGCGCGGGCGTCGTCGTGCTGGAAGAGCTCGAGCACGCCAAGGCGCGCGGCGCCAAGATCTATGCCGAGATCACCGGCTACGGCCTGACGGGCGACGCCTATCACATCACCGCGCCGTCCGAGGATGGCGATGGCGCCTTCCGCTGCATGACCGCGGCGCTGAACCGGGCGAAGCTCTCGCCTGCCGACATCGACTACATCAACGCCCACGGCACCTCGACCATGGCCGACACGATCGAGCTCGGCGCCGTCGAGCGCCTGGTCGGCAACGCCGCCTCGAAGATTTCGATGTCGTCGACCAAGTCGTCGATCGGCCATTTGCTTGGCGCCGCTGGCGCGGCGGAAGCGATCTTCTCGATCCTGGCCATCCGGGACAACATCGCGCCGGCCACCATCAATCTCGATAATCCCGAACGCGAGACGGCGATCGATCTCGTGCCGAACAAGCCGCGCCAGCGCCAGATCGACGTGGCGCTGTCGAATTCCTTCGGCTTCGGCGGCACCAACGCCTCGCTCGTCTTCCAGCGTTATGATGGCTGAAAGGCCGGCAGGAGCAATTCGAGGAAGAGCACGCAGTGGTTTTTCAACAGGAATTGCCCGGACACAGATAGCTAACCGGCAGTCCCCCCACCTGCCGTCATTTTTGCCAAATTCTCCTCTAGCTTTTCGCTGGGGGATTCGTTGCGAGATGAGACGGTAGGGCGCCATGAATACAAATACGGGCGGCGGCGGGGAATTCGGACAGCGTCAGGCTCAGGGCCCGATCGTGCCCAAGACAGCCGCCGAGGCGCTGCGCCCGGAAGCCGGCACGCCACCACCGCTGTCGAAGCGGTCGCGCGCTTCGCGTAGCCAGGTCGTCGTCTTCCTCAATTTCTTCCTGTCGGTGGCGATCCTGCTCGTGCTGGCCTCCGGGGCCGCCCTCTATTTCGGCATGCAGGCTTTCGTCGAGCCGGGGCCGTCGGCCAATGGCGACACCTTCCTGATCAAGCCGAACACCGGCGTGCAGGAGATTGCCGACCAGTTGGAGCGCCGCAACCTGATCAGCGATGCGCGTATCTTCAGGCTGGGCGTGCGCGCTTCCGGCAATGACCAGACGCTGAAGCCCGGCGAATACGCCATCAAGCCGCACGCCTCGATGCGCGACATCATGGATCTGCTGAAGAGCGGCAAGTCTGTGATGTATTCGCTGACCATTCCAGAAGGGTTGACGGTCGAGCAGGCGCTGCAGCGCGTGGCCGACCAGGAGGCGCTGACCGGCGCCATGCCGGCGGCCATGCCGCCTGAGGGAAGCATCGCAACCGACACGCTGCGATACCCCCGTGGTTACACCCGCCAGCAGATCGTGGACAAACTGCTCGCCGACCAGAAGAAGCTGGTCGAGGAAGTCTGGGCGCATCGCGCGCCCGATCTGCCGATCGCCAACCAGCAGGATTTCGTCACGCTGGCCTCGATCGTCGAGAAGGAGACGGGCAGGGGTGACGAGCGCTCGCGCGTGGCTGCCGTTTTCCTCAACCGGCTCGCCAAGGGCATGCGGCTGCAGTCCGATCCGACCATCATCTACGGGCTGTTCGGCGGCAGGGGCAAACCAGCCGACCGTCCGATCTACCAGTCGGACATCGACAAGCAGACGCCTTACAACACCTATCTGATCAAAGGCCTGCCGCCGACGCCGATCGCCAATCCGGGTCGCGCCGCGCTGGAAGCCGTCGCCAATCCCTCCAAGACCGACGATCTCTATTTCGTCGCCGACGGTTCGGGCGGCCACGTCTTTGCCGCGACGCTCGAAGAGCACAACCAGAATGTCGCCCGCTATCGTGCTCTGCAGAAGAAGCAGGCCGACGCGGCGGCCAAAGCCTCCGGCCAGACCACGGCGCCTGCCGCCCCCGACGACAACGCCACGGGTGGCGGAACCGACGGAGGCAACACCGGCGCCGATTCCGGGAATGCCGGAGAAAATGGCGACGCGGGCGGCGACGACGCCCAGTAGGCTGGCCTTACGGGCCGACGCCGTCCGTCCTTTGACGTCAGGCCATATTCATGTTTTGAGAGGGCAGCCGGCGCCAGACCGAAGGTCTCGCCGTTTTTCAGTGGACACGCAGGATTCGGGGCACGAGGCGCTGGATCGTGTGGCAGGGGTGACAGGCATCATGAACGTGCAGAGCATGACCGGTTTCGCGCGGTCCGTCGCCGAATGCAACGGCACGTCGATTGCCTGGGAGGTGAAATCGGTCAACGGCAAGAGCGTCGAGGTGAGGCTGAGGTTGCCGCAGGGCTTCGACCGTCTGGAGACCGCCGTCAGGCAGACCGTGCAGAAGCGTTTCGCGCGCGGCAATTTCCAGGCGACGCTGACGGTCGGCCGCGCCGCCGCGCAGCAGGCGCAGCCGGTGGTCAATGAGGCGTTCCTCAAGGATCTGGCAGGCCTCGCCAAGCGGCTGCAGGAGCAGTTCGGCACCCAGCCCGCCACCGCTGACGGCCTGTTGTCCCTGCGTGGCGTCCTCGACATCCCGGAGGCGGTCGAGACCGAGGAAGAACGGGCGGCCCTCGACGCCGCGATCATGTCGGCGCTCGACACCGCGCTCGCCGGCTTGGAACAGGCGCGGCAGAATGAGGGAGCGGCGCTGCGCTCGCTGCTGTCCGGCCATATCGACGCCATCGAGGCGCTGACGCTGAAGGCGGAGGCCGACCGCTCGCGGGAGCCGGCCGCGATCCGCGAGCGTATCGCCGAGCAGGTGCGCCTGCTGATGGATGCTTCGGCCAATCTGGATGCCGCGCGGCTGCATCAGGAGGCGGCCTTCCTGGCCACCAAGGCCGACATACGCGAGGAGATCGACAGGCTGAAGACGCATGTCGCGTCGGGCCGGTCACTCCTGCAAGGTGGCGGCGCGATCGGCCGCAAGCTCGATTTCCTGGCGCAGGAATTCAATCGCGAATCGAATACCTTGTGCTCCAAGTCGAACGCCGCCGCGGTCACCGCGATCGGTCTGGAGCTCAAGGCGGTGGTCGACCAGTTTCGCGAACAAGTGCAGAATCTGGAGTGACGGGAATGGTTGCCAAGGAGCCGACGGCTGCCAGGGATCTGGGGTCCCGTATCCGCCGCCGCGGACTGATGCTGGTGCTGTCGTCGCCGTCAGGCGCCGGCAAGTCGACGATCGCGCGCAATCTTCTGGAGAGCGATTCGAGCCTGGAACTGTCGGTGTCGGTCACCACAAGGCCGCGCCGCGGGTCGGAGATCGAAGGCGTCCACTATCATTTCCGCACCATGCGCGAATTCGAGCGGCTGCGCGATTCCGACGCGCTGCTGGAATGGGCCGAGGTGCATGGCAATTGCTATGCGACGCCGCGCGAGCCGGCGGAGATCGCGCTGGCCGAAGGCCGCGACATGCTGTTCGATATCGACTGGCAGGGCGCCCAGCAGCTCAAGGAGAAGATGCGCGCCGACATCGTCTCGATCTTCATCCTGCCGCCGTCGATGAAGGAATTGAAGGCGCGCCTGAAGCGCCGCGCCGAGGACCAGGAATCCGTCATCGAGACAAGGCTGAAGAACGCCCGTCTCGAGATCGAGCATTGGAAGGAATACGACTTCGTCATCGTCAACGATGATCTCGACCGCGCCTTTGCCGAAGTCCGCGCCATCGTCACGGCGGAGCGCCTGCGCCGCGACCGCCGGCCCGGCCTGTTCGATTTCATCTCGGGACTGCTCGACGAGAAGACGCAGTAGTGGAGGCGAACCTACCATCAGCCGTCTGGCAGATCGTCCGGCCAACGTTGCGCTCCGTGAAGCACACGCAGGATTCGTATCGTGCCCTGCGTCAACTGATAGGCCGCGACGTAAGGCGTCCCGACGATCACCAACTCTCGGGTTCCTGCTAATCGCCCAAGGCGGCCACTCCCGGGAAATTCGCGAAGACGCTTGGTCGAGGCGACGATCCGCTCGTCGATGGCAATCGCGGCTGCGGGATTGTCAGCCTCGATATGCGAGAAAATCCCGTCGCGATCCGAAAGCGCGAAGACCGACCAGACGATCTTCAAGACCTAGTTTCACCTGCCTTGCGGCGCGCAACTGCACGTCGCTCGGCAAAATGCGCTTCGGCTTGATCGTCGGGAATGTCCGGCCGGCTGTCGTCGAGCGCCTCACGTACCTTGGCGCGAAACCACAGCTCGTACGCCTCGCTGTTCGTGACCAGATCGATGGGCAGGGCGCCCTCGTTGGCGGTGCGCGTCAGGAGTATCCGCACCGCATCCGAAACCGTTAGCCCCATGCTCTCAAGCACGGCAGAAGCCCGGTCCCGTATGTCGGCGTCGATACGCGTCTGGACAAGTGCGTTCGTTGGCATGGCAGTCTCCCTTATGCGAATGTAATGCATCTGCATGACGAGTTCCAGTACCTGTTGCGCATCTCATCTTGAGTTGAAGCGGCTGAGCCTCGTGCCCAAGGTCGGCAATCCCAGACCTTCGAAGACGAGCTACACCGCGTTCGTCAGCCGCACGAACTCTTCCACGCTGAGCGTTTCGGCGCGGCGCGTCGGATCGATGCCGGCGCGGGCGAGCAGCGCCTCGCCGCCCAGGCTCTTGACGCTCTGCCGCAGCATCTTGCGGCGCTGGCCGAAGGCGGCTTCGGTGACGCGGCCGAGCTTTTTCGCGTCGGCGGGCAGGGGGGACTGGCGCGGCACGAGATGCACGACCGACGAGGTGACCTTGGGCGGCGGCGTGAACGCCTGCGGCGGCACGTCGAAGGCGATTTTCGCTTCCGTGCGCCAGCCGGCGAGCACGCCGAGCCTGCCATAGGCGTCGCTGCCGGGGCCCGCCGTGATGCGCTCGGCCACCTCGCGCTGGAACATCAGCGTCATCGACTGGTAGAAGGGCGGCCAGTCGGCCACTGTCAGCCAGCGGATCAGAAGCTCGGTGCCGATATTGTAGGGCAGGTTGGCGGCGATCTTCACCGGCCCACCATTCGCCGTGGCGGCGAGCGCGGCGAAATCCGTCTTCAACGCATCGCCGGGAATGACCTCGAGGCGACCGGGATAGTGGCTGGAGACCTCGGCCAGCGCCTCGAGACAGCGTTCGTCGCGCTCGATGGCGATCACGCGTCTGGCGCCATTGAAGAGCAGCGCCCGCGTCAGGCCGCCGGGGCCTGGCCCGACCTCGATCACGGTCGCCTCGGTGAGGTCGCCGGCGGCGCGCGCGATCTTGCTGGTCAGGTTGAGGTCGAGCAGGAAATTCTGGCCGAGCGCTTTCTTGGCCTGCAGGCCGTGGCGCTCGATTACTTCGCGCAGCGGCGGCAAGCCATCGATGGTCACGCGCCTCTCGCTCAACTCAGGCCTCATGCGGCGGCGGCCTGGCGGCCGCTGTCGGCCAGCCGCCGCGCGAGCCTCAGCGCGGCGATCAGGCTGTCGGCGCGCGCAATGCCCCTGCCGGCGATGTCGAAGGCCGTGCCATGGTCGGGCGAGGTGCGGATGAAGGGCAGGCCGAGCGTGACGTTGACGGCCTCGTCGAAGGCGAGCGTCTTGGCCGGGATCAGCGCCTGGTCGTGATACATGCAGAGCGCCGCGTCATAGCCGGCGCGGGCGCGCGGATAAAACATCGTGTCGGCGGGCAGCGGCCCGAACGCGTCGATGCCGTCGGCCTTGAGCATCTCCACGGCCGGCCGCACGATCGCGATGTCCTCCATGCCCATCGAGCCGCCTTCGCCGGCATGCGGGTTGAGCCCGGCGATGGCGAGCCGCGGCCGGGCGATGCCGAAGCGCATCCTGAGATCGGCGGCGGTGATGCGGGCCGTCGTGACGATCAGCTCCGTCGTCAGCACCTTCGGCACGTCGGCCAGCGGGATGTGGATGGTGACCGGAACGGTGCGCAACTCCGGGCCGGCAAGCAGCATCACCGGGGTGACCTCGGCGCCGGTGTGGCGCGAAGCCAGATGCGCCAGATATTCGGTATGGCCGGGAAAGCGGAAGCCGGCGTCGTAGAGCGGCTTCTTGGCGATGGGGCAGGTGACAACCGCGGCGGCGCGCCCGGCAAAGCAGTCGGCTACGGCGCGGTCTATGGCCTCGATGGTGCCCGCCGCATTGGCGGGATTCGGCTCGCCCGGGCTGTCGAGATGGCGCGCGTCGAGCGGCACGACCGGCAGAGCGCGGGCAAAGTGGTGCGCCGCCTGTCCGGGCAGTGTTTCCACGATCGCCACATTGGCGCCGATCTCGCGCGCCCGCGCTTCGACGAGGGCCGGATCGGCGATGAGGTAGAAGAGCGGCACGCCGGCGCTGTCGCCGGCCTGCCAGGCGGCGATCGCGATCTCAGGGCCGATGCCCGAGGGATCGCCGATCGTCAGAGCCAGTGGTGTGTCGTCCTTGCGCATGCTCATGCCAACCCGTCCGGACGGCGGCGGGAAAGGACATCCTGTCCGGTCGCCCGCCTCGGTCCAAACGCCCTAGCGCTCAACGATCTTGGCGTTCTTGTGCAATTCGTCGAGGTATTTCTTACTGAGCTCTTCGGCGTCCTTGTCGTTGCCGCCCTCGGCCTGGAAAACCATTTGCGCGGCCTTGTCGTCGGAAACCTCGCGCGAGGAGCAGATGCCGATGAACTCGATGCCGCGTTCGGTTTCGCGCGTCGGCGTGGCGCCGCCGACCTTGGTGGCCTTGATCTGATCGGCCCAGTCCGACGGCAATTGCGGCGCCAGCACCCGGCCGAGATCGCGCACGGTGACGTCGAGCAGACCCTTGGCGAATTCACGCGTGGTGTTGCAGCCGTTGAAGCGGGCGCGCATGGCGTCGGCCTCGCGCTTGCGCTTGGCGAGCGTCGCCGAACGCTCGGACGCCGGAACCACGAAGATGACCTGCTGCAGCATGTATTCCATGGCCGTCGGCTTGGCGCCGCCCTTGTCGAGCATGCGGCGAACCGCGTCTTCCTCGGTTACCGCGCCGCCTTCGCCGGAACGGTAGCGGGCGCTGAGCGCCTGGCCCCAGCCCATCTGTGCGCGGATGAACTCCTTGAAATGCTCCTTGGTCACGCCTGACTGCGCCATGATGGCGTCGAGCTTGGCGAGTGGCATCTTGTTGTTGGAAGCGAAGCGCTGATAGGCGGCGTCGACCTGCTGGTCGGTGATGCGGATCCCGAGCCGCTTGACTTCGGCCATGCGCAGGGTCTGGTCGATCATTTCCTGCTTGGCGTCGCCCTTCTTGTGCTGCAGCTTGAAGAACGCGGCCCTGTGGGCGATGTCGTCGCTGGTGATCGGTATGCCGTTCACGATATACTTGACCTGGCTGGCGAAAGCCGGCGGCGTCATTACCGTGATCGAAACCGAGGTCGCCGCCACGAGCAGCGCGAACCCTGCCGAAAACAGGTACTTCCTCATCTCACCTTCCCAAATTCTGGTCCCGCCCCTGTAGCGCCTCAGATCCGCGAGGGACGTGCAAGGGCGCCACAATACCCAATCCCGCTCACGACCCGAATCCATCCGGATGTCAGGATCATGCGCGATAGTCTCAACCCCCGTGCCCACTCTATGCGGCGAAACGATGTCGCCGGCTCACGATCCCCGCAATCGCATCTATTTCCGCGGGATCGCGCATCGAATCAAGGCCCGCCTTCGCCCGGCCCGCGAGCAACTGGCCACCCGCTTACTGGATGGTGTCGACCGAACTGGTCGAGGAGCCGAAATCGCCGAGCGTGCGGAAAGAGAGGTTGAAGCCGACATTCTGCGACACTTCCTTGGTAATGGTGTCGCGCGATTGCGAGAACGTCATCACATAGGTGAAGCAGGAGTCGTTGTAGGCGAAGCCGACGCCGTCCTTGACCAGCACGTTCTGCTGGATGTCGTAGGTGCTGGTGCCGAAGACGCGCCAGTTCTGCGCCAGATGCGTCGACGCGCCGAGCGTGACCTCGTGGCGATCGGTGGTGAAGCCATAGAGCGGCTGCGCCTGGATGAAGGCATATTTTGCGCTGAGCGAAATCGGCAGCCCGGAATAGGCGGCCTTGATCTCGGCGCGCCTGACCTCGAAGGTCTGCTCGTCGAACCGGCCGCTGACCGAGCCGGAGAAGCCGGTCGGGCTGTTGAAGCCGACGAGGCCGACATAGTCCGACTTCGTGGTCTGCAGCCCCGAATAGGCTCCGACATTGACGAGGTCCGGCGCGTCGAACGAGTTCAGGCCGCCCAACTGGTAGGATTGACCGAAGATGGCGTTGGTGCCCCAGCCGTTGTCGAAGGCGCCCGAATAGCGGAAGCCGACATTGGCCCGCGAGCCGCCCTCGATACGATCGTAGCCGGAGAACTTGTCGCGCTCGAACAGCGTTGTAGCGTCGAAGACGAAGCTCTGCGCGTCCTCGTTCGGAATCGCGAGCCCGCCGACATACTGCTCGTTCGGGCGCAGAAAGATCTGCGCTGTCGGCTCGAGGATATGGCTGGAATTGGCCATCGAGAACAGGAGCGGCCACCGCATCTCCAGGCCCAGCGTGGCCATGTAGCGGGCGACCGAGGTGCGCATGTCGTCGCTGGCGCCTATCGACGGATTGGCGGCCATTGCCTGGATGGCTTGCAGCGAAGCCGAGTCCGCGTTGACGTAGGATGTGTCGCCGCGCAGCGCGAGCAGCGGCGTCAGCTGCAGACCGCCATCGGTGGTGAAGGTACGCTTCCACTCGGCCTCGGCGGTAAAGCGACCGTTCTGCCCCGCGATGCCGCCAACACGCTGCACGGGCGTGGTCGCGTCGTACGGCGTCTCGAAGGACTCATCCAGCGAGTTGCGGCTGATGACCCGAGCATTGACGTTGATCGACAACTGCCCGCCGGCCACTGCCATGTCCGGGATATAGGCGTAGTCCAGGGACGGCAGCACCCAGGGCTGCTCGCCGCCACGTGCCGAGGGGTCGCCGGAGAGCGTGTTTTCCTGGACCTGGAAGCGCATGGCGCGCACATCGAAATAATTGCGGCCACTCAGGCCCGTCAGATAGACTGACGACTGATGGACGAGGTCGCCGTAGCCGTCGATGTTGTAGGTGCGCGAGAAGTCCTTGTCGGTCTGCAACAGCACGTCCCAGCCGAAATTCCAGCGCTCGTTGATGGCGAACTGGCCCTTGGTCCCCATCATGCCGCGGAACTTGTTCGGATCGCCGCTCGCGCCCGAATCGACATTGTGGCCGCCGTCGACGTTGCTGGTATTCGAGTTGATGAAGGCGTCCGGATCCTGCTGCTTGATGCCGGCGATCTTCAGGCTGTACTCGCCATTGTTGAAACGCTGGCGCCACTCGGCCTCGCCGAGGAAACCCTGCTTGGTGTAGCCGGTGCCGCTGACGGTCAGGTCGTAGGTCGGCGACAGCGCGAAATAGTAGGGGACTTTGACGCCGACGCCGAGATTGGTGTTGTAGGTGATGCTGGGGATCAGGAAGCCGCTCTTGCGCTTCACCGTCGGGTCGGCGATCTCGAAAGCCGGCAGATAGGCGAGCGGGAAGCCGAAGAACTCGAAGTTCGCATTCTCGAAGCGAACGGTCTTCTTTTCGCCGTTCCAGATGATCTTGCGGGCCTTGACGCGCCAAGTCGGCGCGCTGTCCGGCTTGTCCTCGCAGGGCTCGCAGGCGGTGTAGACGCCGTTGTGGAACGTCGTCAGCACGCCGCCCATGCGTTCGCCGCTCTCGGAGGCGAAATAGGCCTTGTTGACGGTTTCCACGCGCAGCGCGTTGACGAAGCCGTCGGCGAAGTCGTCGGTGATGTCGATATGGTCGGAATTGATCTTCGTGCCGTCGCTGTTGATCAGCTCGACGGCGCCGGTGGCGACTAGCCGCTTGGTGTCGCGATTATACTCGACGCGCTGGGCGACGAGCTTGTTGCCGCCGTAGTCGATCTGCACGCTGCCGACGGCGGTCACGGTGTGCTTGTCGTTGTTGTAGACGAGCGTATCGGCGGCCAGCAGCATCTGCGAGCCGGATGGCACCTTCTGCGCCATGCTGTTGGCATCCTGCGCCAGCGCGGGGCCGAACGGCGCCGCGCAAGCGAACAGACATGCCAAGGCGGTCGCCCCATAGAGGCGTGCCAAACCGGCCTGCCTATGGCTGCGCAAAACCGCCTCCCTCACTAGCCGTCTTCCTTGTATAGCAGAAATGTCACCCCAAAGAACATAGCCACGACAACCGGAACCCATGCAGCCACCACAGTAGGCACGAATCCGGCGACACCGAATGCCTTGACCAGTACCGAAACGACATAAAGCAGAAAGCCGGCCACGACGCCACCCAGAATCATCGTTGCCGACTGCCCCATTCGCGCAAATCGCATTGAAACTGTTGCCGCAATCAGCGTCATGGCGACGAGGAGGAACGGCAACGCCACCAGCGAATCAAACTGCATGGCAAACGCATTTGCCTTGAGCCCGAAGGAGCGGGCCACCTCGATCTTGGCCGGCAGCTCGTAGAAGGGGATGGTTTCCGGGCGCGCGAGGCGCTCCTGCACGAATTCGGGCTTGAGATTTGTCGGCACGCGGTCGGACGCTTCGGCCCGGATATTGCCGTCCTTGAAGACCTTGACGTCCTGCAGTTCCCAATAGCCGTCGCGCAGGAAGGCCCTGGCGGCGTCCTTGCGCTCGGCGATGTTGCCTTGCTTGTCGAGGGCGAAGAACACCGCGTCCGCCATCTCCAGCCCCTGGTTGAGGATGGCGCGGGCGCCGATGATCGTGTCGCCCGAATCGGTCTTTTGCCGGAGCCACGGCGTCCCGTCCGTGGTCACGGCGTTGGATTTGCCGGCCCGCAGCTGATTTTCCATCTGCTCGGACCAGGAAAAGCCATGCGCCGCGATCGGATTGAGCACGCCGACCGAGATCACGCCGAACATCAGCGCGCCCACGCAGCAGGGGAACAGGAACTGCCAGGCCGATACCCCGGCGGAGCGCGCGATGACCAGTTCGTATCTGCGGTTCAGCGACACCAACGTGGCCATCGCCGAGAACAGTCCGACGAACGGCACCGTCTGCAGCATGATCATCGGCATCCTGAGCGCCGAAATGGCGAAGGCGGTGCCGTAGGTGAACCCCGGCAGCCCGGTCGTGCGGCCCGAAAGCTCAGTGAAATCGATCAGGAACACCAACGCCAGCAGGCCGAGGAAGAACCAGATGGTGATCGACACATAGCGGAAGAAGAAATAGCGCCCCAGCGTCCAGCCCATCGTCAGGCTCCCTGACCGGACGTGCCGCGTCGGGCAAACCTGAGCTTCAGCGCGTTCCAGCCCTCGCTGATTCGCCCGGCGAGATTCGCCAGGCCGTCCGCCCAGGCGACGGGAAGCTCCATGGTTCGCGCGGTGACGATGAACCAGATCGAGATCGCGGAAGCCACGATCGGTATGGCGTAGAGCAGATAGAT
>JBFLWR010000448.1:0-7279 GCA_040755925.1 Pseudomonadota bacterium | reverse complement strand
CAAACACCACCCATATGCGGCGCGAGATCGATGAGATCCCGGAAGCGACGGCTCGCCTGCTGGACGGATCGGCCAAGGCGCTTGCCGAGGCGGGACGAGGCCTTCGCGAGCGCGATCCGCATTTCGTCGTCACCGTGGCGCGCGGCTCGTCGGACCACGCTGCCACCTTCATGAAATATGCCGTCGAACTCACCGCCGGCCTTGCGGTCGCTTCGGTCGGCCCGTCGATCGCTTCGATCTATAGCGCCAAGCTCAGGCTGCGCGGCTCGGCCTGCCTGGCGATCTCGCAATCGGGCAAGAGCCCGGACATCGTCGCGATGGCCGAAACGGCGCGGGCCGGCGGCGCGCTGACCGTCGCCATCACCAACACGGCCGACTCGCCGCTGGCACGCGCCTCCGACTTTGCCATCGACATTCTGGCCGGGCCGGAGCGTAGCGTCGCGGCGACCAAGACTTTCGTCAACTCCGCAGTGGCCGGTCTCGCGCTGATGGCGCATGCCACCGGCGATGAGCCGCTGCTTGCGGCCCTTGCCCGCCTGCCGGAGCATTTCAGCAAGGCGATCGCCTGCGACTGGATGGCGGTGGCAGCGGCGCTCGAGACGCCGCAGTCGCTCTTCATCCTCGGTCGCGGTCCGTCCTTCGCGATCGCCAGCGAGGCGGCGCTGAAGTTCAAGGAGACCTGCGCCATGCATGCCGAGGCCTATAGCGCCGCCGAGGTCATGCACGGGCCGCTGGCTTTGGTCGGGCCGGGCTTCCCGGTTCTGGCTCTCGCGGCCCGCGATGCCTCCGAACCGTCGGTCGCCGAGGCGGCTGACAATCTCGCTGCCAAGGGCGCCGCCGTCTTTGCCACCTCGGACAAGGCCAAGAGCACCAAGCTGCTGCCATACGTCGCCACGGGCCATCCGCTGACCGACCCGCTGCCGTTGATCGTGTCCTTCTACGGCTTCGTCGAGGCGTTCGCCCGGCATCGCGGTCTCGACCCGGACACGCCACGCAACCTGCGCAAGGTGACGGAAACCGTATGAGCGACCGTTTCGCCCTCACCGGCGCCCGTATTTTCGACGGCGCCGACTGGCACGACGATGCCGCCCTTGTCATCAGGGACGGCCTGGTCGAGGCAATCCTGCCGGAACAAGCCATTCCGTCCGGCGTCTCCCGGGTGGAGACCGGCGGCGGATTGCTGGTTCCCGGCTTCGTCGACATCCAGGTGAACGGGGGCGGCGGGGTCATGCTCAACGACCATCCCGATGTCGCCTCGATCGAGACCATCTGCCGCGCGCACGCGCCTTTCGGCACGACGGCGCTGCTGCCGACACTGATCACCGACACGCCGGCGATCACGGCTGCGGCTGTCGCTGCCGGAGCCGAGGCCGCGCGGAAAAAGGTGCCGGGCTTTCTCGGCCTGCACCTCGAGGGACCGCATCTGTCGATCGCCCGCAAGGGCGCGCATGATCCGGCCCTGATCCGGCCGATGACGGACGCCGACGAGGCGGCGCTGATCGCCGCGCGCAAGGAGCTCCCAGTCCTGCTGACCACCATCGCGCCGGAATCGGTCGAGCCGGCCCGCGTTGCCGCGCTGGCCAAGGCCGGCGTCGTCGTCAGCCTTGGCCACACGGACACCGGCCATGCGACGGCCAGCGCCTTCGCCGAGGCCGGTGCAACGGTGGTGACCCACCTCTTCAATGCCATGAGCCAGATCGGCAATCGCGAGCCGGGACTGGCGGGCACCGCGATCGACACCGGCAGTCTCTACGCCGGCATCATCGCCGATGGCATCCATGTGCATCCCGCCACGATGGTGCTTGCGTTGCGCGCCAAGAAGGGACCGGGCAAGATCGTGCTGGTCACCGACGCCATGGCGACGATCGGCACCGACATGACGTCCTTCACGCTCAATGGCCGCACCATCTACCGCAAGGACGGCAGCCTCCGGCTTGCCGACGGCACGCTGGCCGGCGCCGATCTCGACATGATCTCGGCCATCCGCTTCATCCATCGTGTCGTCGGGCTCGATCTCGATGAAGCCTTGCGCATGGCCTCGCTCTATCCGGCCGAGGCGATCGGCCAGGCCCATCGTCTCGGCCGCTTTGCCAACGGCACCGCCGCCGACATCGTCGGCCTGACGGATGATCTGGATGTCAAGAATGTCTGGATCGACGGCGAGAAGGTTTTTGGAGCCTGAGCCTATTCCTTCGTCATCAATTCCTCAGAGTTGACGACGACCAGTATTTTAGCTGGCTTTTGCCCGTGGCGTAGATATCCTTGTACGCCTCGCGAAGCAGGTTTTTCTGAACCTTGCCCATCGTGTTGCGCGGCAATTCGTCGACGAAGATCACCCGCTTGGGATGCTTGTATTTAGCCAGTCTTCCGCCGATAGCGTCGGCGATAACGGCCGCGTCGATCGCCGATCCCGGCTTACGCACGACCACAGCGGTGACACCTTCGCCGAAATCCGGGTGCGCCACACCGATTACCGCGCTTTCGCTGACGCCATCGAGCGCGTCGATCTCGCTCTCGATCTCCTTGGGATAGACGTTGTAGCCGCCGGAAATGATCAGGTCCTTGCCGCGTCCGACGATGTGGACATAGCCGTCGGTATCGATCAGGCCGAGATCGCCGGTGATGAAGAAGCCGTCGGGGCGGAACTCGGCCTTGGTCTTTTCAGGCATGCGCCAATAGCCGCCAAAGACGTTCGGCCCTTTGACCTCGATCATGCCGATCTCGCCTTGCGCAAGCGGCTCGCCCCCTTCCGGGTCGGTGATGCGCAGCGATATGCCGGGCAACGGAAGGCCAACCGTTCCGGCGCGGCGCTCGCCGTCATAGGGGTTGGACGTGTTCATGTTGGTCTCAGTCATGCCGTAGCGTTCGAGGATGGCGTGGCCGGTGCGGTCGCGCCAGGCCCTGTGCGTCTCGGCGAGCAGCGGGGCCGAGCCTGAAATGAATAGCCGCATCGTGCCTGTCGCATCCTTCGTCAGCCCACCCTGCTGCAGCAGACGGACGTAAAAGGTCGGCACGCCCATCAGCGCCGTCGCGCGCGGCATTAGCGACAGGATGCGGGCCGGGTCGAACTTGCGTTCGAACAGCATGCTGGCGCCGGCCATCAGGACGACGTTGGTGGCGACGAATAGGCCATGCGTATGGAAGATCGGCAGCGCATGGATCAGCACGTCGTCGGCGTTGAAGCGCCAGCAGGCGACCAGCACGCGCGCGTTGGAGGCAAGGTTCTCGTGGCTGAGCATGGCGCCTTTGGACCGCCCGGTCGTGCCGGATGTGTAAAGGATTGCCGCGAGATCGTCCGCGCCCCGCTCGACATCTTGGAACTCGCTGGATTGCCTCGACGCTTGATCCGCCAGGGACCCCTGGCCGTTACGATCGAGGGTGACGACGACGGCGCCTGACGGCTCGACCAAGCGCCCGATTTCGGCCGCCTTCGACGGGTCGCAGACGATGACCCGCGGCGCCGCGTCCTCGAAGAAATATTCGAGTTCGGTCAGCGTATAGGCGGTGTTGAGCGGCAGGAAGACAGCGCCGGCGCGCACGCAAGCAAGGTAGAGCAGTGCCGCTTCAGGGCTTTTCTCGACCTGAACGGCAACCCGGTCGCCCGGTTCGACATCCAGCTGCAGGAGCGCGTGCGCCATCTGCGCCGACCGCGCCAGCATGTCGCCATAGGTGAGCGAGCGTCCATCGTCCGCCTCCAGCAGCAGGCGCCCGGGCGCGGGCATGCGGGAGCGGAAAGCGTCGAACAGGTAATTGGTCATGTCTTCCTCTGATGCCGCGCCGGCCATGTCCGTCCGGCTTCGACTTGCTGCCCGGAGCGATATCAGATTTGCCGGCGAAGGGCAGCTATTTGCGGCCGCGGGTCGTCTTGCCAGCGCCAGCATGCGGATCATAGCCCTGGTTGAAGCGCTCGATGCACATGGCCGCTGTCAGGCGGTAGTGACTTAGGAGCGCCTCGACGGCGCCATCGGCGTCTCCGTCGAGCGTACGTTCGGCGATCGTCCGGTGCTCCGCGAGATCGTCCCGTCCGGAACCGGGGCCGCGCTGCGAGATCAGCCGGTAGCGGGAGGCCTGGTCGGAAAGCTGGTCGCAGAAGCCGATCAGCCAATGTGAACCGCAGGCCGCGATCAGCGTGCGATGGAAGGCGCGGTGCAGCTTCTCCCATTCCGGGTTGTTGGTCGCGGGATCGTCGGGCAGGCGGCGCTCGGCACGGGCCAGCCGGTGCAGTGCCAGCACGAGCTGCTCTTCCCATTCCGCTGTACGGTGGGCGATGGATTCGCGCAGCGCGCGCTCCTCCAGCCAGCAGCGCGTCCGGGTCAGCTCTTCCAGTTCGGCCGCGCTCACCGGCATCAGGAAGAAGCCGCGCTGGTCGTGCCGCCCGAGCAGGCCTTCCGCCGCAAGGCGGTTAAGTGCCTCGCGCACGGGCGAAGCGCCCGCGCCATAGCGGGAAACCACCCATTCGACACGCAACTTGCTCTCGGCCTCCAACGCCCCGCGCAGGAGGTCCTCGCGAAGCTGGTGGTAGACCGAACTGGCAAGAGTGCCTTTGGCGCTCTTGCCTCCGTCCGGATCGGCGTTTCCGTTCGTCAATCGAGCTCCTGTTGCTTGCCCCTGTTGTGCCAGGCCCATCGGCGAAGCAATTTCCCGCACATGTATCATACAGCCGGGCATTGCCGCCTCAAGCAGAAGCTGACGCTATTCGACTTTAAGACAAGGTGGGTCGGCTGCTTTTCGAATGAAGTAAATTATAGATCGAAATATTTGATAGGCCCGATTACTGAACATTCATTCAACAGGACCGCGCGACCGGGCAACCCGCGATAGAAATGAAGTGGCCTGTTCTTCAGGCCGCTGCCTTGTCGGCCGCCGAACGGATCGCTTCGATATTTGCCCTATAGGCTTCGACACTATCGCCCTTGAAGATGGCGGCGCCGGCCACAAGCACATTGGCGCCCGCCGCGGTCACCAGTGGCGCCGTTTCAGGAGAGACACCGCCGTCGATCTCGATGTGGATCGGGCGGTCGCCGATCAGCGCCTTGACGCGTTTCACCTTGTCGACGATGGCCGGGATGAAGGCCTGGCCGCCGAAGCCGGGGTTGACGGTCATGATCAGGATCAGGTCGAGCCGGTCGAGCACATATTCGATAGCCGTCTCGGGCGTCGCGGGATTGAGCGAGACGCCGGCTTTCTTGCCGAGGTTCCTGATGGTCTGCAGCGAGCGGTCGAGATGCGGGCCGGCCTCCGCATGTACGGTCATGCCGTCGCAGCCGGCCTCGGCAAAGGCCGCCAGATAGGGATCGGCCGGCGAAATCATCAGGTGGCAGTCGAAGAAGGCCTTGGTCCGGTTGCGGATCGCCTTGATCACCGGCGGGCCGAAGGTGATGTTCGGCACGAAATGACCGTCCATCACGTCGAGGTGGATCCAGTCGGCGCCGGCGGCGGCCACCGCCTCCACCTCGTCGCCGAGCTTCGAGAAGTCGGATGCCAGCACCGATGGCGCGATCAGGGTCTTCTTGCTCATGATGCGGCCTCTCCCGTGCACTCCAGACGCAACGTCAGGATCGACTGCCTAAAGCATTTCGCGGCCAAATGAAATCGCTGGCGCTGAGGCAAAACGCGGCAAGGCAAACGGCCTGCAGGGCAGGAAGGCCGGAAAGAGAAAAACCCGCCGGATTGCTCCGGCGGGTTCGTCTGGTCGGTCGGCCTACTGGATGTAGGCGCCCGATGGATCCTGCAGCAACCGTGGCTGCCGCTGCGGCGCCGGACGCAGCACGCCCGGGTTGAGAAGTATGCCGGGGTTGACCTCAACGCCTGGCCTCCGGCGGGTCGGCGTGCAATCCGGGAACCGTCCTACCGTGCCCGCCGGGCAGTGCCGCCTGGTGAAGTCCGGCTGGCATTGCCCGTTGATGAAGCGCGCGCCAGGTGCGCATTCAACTTGCTGAGTCCTGCGGCAGGCGCCGTCGCGGACCTCGGTTCCACGCGGGCAGACGCAGTCGCCCCGCTTGTTACGTGTCTGGCCGCGGATGGTGCACTGCTGCTGTGCCGGCCGCGGCGTCTGGCAGGCCTTGCCCCGTACCTGCAGGCCATCCGGGCAGGCGCAATTGCCGTTGGCGTCTCGCACCTGGCCGCGGATCGGGCATTGCCTGCTCACGGTCGGCCGGCAGGCATTGCCGCGCGCTTCCATGCCGCTCGGGCAGACGCAGACGCCGTCGCTGTTGCGGCTCTGGCCATCGATGCGGCACTGGCCGGGCGGCTGCCGGTCCGGCACGCAGGCCCTCGCGGCACGATCGAGATGCGTGCCGTCCGGGCAGGCGCAGCCGTTCCCGTTCGCGGTCGGCACGGCGCCGCGGATCGTGCATGTCGGCAGCGGCTGGAGATTCGGCACGCATCTGCCGTTTTCCAGGTCGGCGCCGCGCGGGCAGACACAACGCCCGTCCTCCGTCCGCACCTGGCCCGGCAACGGGACGCAGGATTGCACCGGAGGCACGGGCAGCGGCAGCAGGTGGGTGCCGCCGCCCGGCGTGCACTGGCCATTGCGGAAGGTGGTGCCTTCCGGGCAGACGCAGCGGCCTGCCGAGTTCATCACCAGCCCGAACGAGCACTGGTTCTTCACCTCGTGCGGGATGGTGAAGGGGTGGCAGGCGTAAGCCTTGCCGCCGTCACCCTGGCCGTTGCTCGAACCGCCCGGCACGTCGCCGCCGCCTTGCACCGGCGTGTTAGGCGAGAGCACGCCGACGCAGTTCTGCCCGTTGACCGTGCCCTGCAGGTTGGCGAGCCGTCCGTCGTCGGGAAGGGTCACGGTGACGTGGTGGGTGTGGCTTTCGCCAGCACCCAGGCTCAGATTGGCGATGCACGATGCCGGCAGCGTCGACGGCTCGGGCGAGCAGCCGAAAGGCGGGTCGATCGAAGTGATCGAGACGCCTTCCAACCGGCCGATGCCGTCCACGCCGATCGCGTCGCCGATCCGGACCGGACCGGAGAAGGCATTCGGGCCGTCATTCGTGATGGTGATCACGAACGAACAGGGCTTGCCGGGCTGGCACTCGGCATCGCCGGTCTTCTCGACGCGGATGGTCGAGGACCCGCCGCCTTTCGCGCAGGCCCGGCCGATCGAATGGATGAGGTCGTCGCCTGGCGCCGGCCCGTAGGAAGCGCGCGCGCAGTTCTCGAACGCGCCGTTGGCGCCCACCGTCACATCGAAATGCCTGCTTGCGCCAGGCGTCATCGCGGCGCCGGGGATCTGGCAGGACAGAGTGTTGGCAGGCACCGGCCCGCAGTTCCA
>JBFLWR010000447.1:0-4850 GCA_040755925.1 Pseudomonadota bacterium | reverse complement strand
GACAGGCCAGCGCGCAGCGCTGGCCTGTCTGTCAAATTCCGACCGTTCAATGCGACGGTCCAGTCCAATCAGTTCAAGCCGCGTATCTTGCCACTACGGGCTGCCGCGACCACTGGGCATACCAGGCGTCGAACAACTTCAGTTGCGCCTCGGCATAGCCGCGCTGGCTGTCGCTGAGGGCATCGGTCTCGTTGAAGTGCAGCCGGTACTCCGGATTACCCTTCAGCACCATCATGTGCTTGAAATAGAGCACCAGATCCGGGCCTTCGTCGAAGGAGGACAGCACGGCGAGCGCGGCCTCCAGTTCCAGCGCCAGCCGACGCGCTTCGGCGTCGCCCTTCGCCGCCGCCTGGCTGAGACCCACCAGATGCAGCACTTCCCTGGGCAGCACGTTGCCGATGCCGGTGATCGCACCGGAAGCTCCGCAATTGACGAACCCGTGGAAGACAGCGGTGTCGACGCCGATCATCAGCGCGACCTCGTCGTCCCGGCTGGTGATGTTTTCCGCCGCATAGCGCAAATCCGAGGGGCCGCCGAACTCCTTGAAGCCGATCAGGTTCGGATGTTCGGCCCGCAGCGCGAAAAACAGATCGGCGCGCGTGGCAAAGCCGTAATAGGGGCTGTTGTAGATAACCGCCGGCAGGTCGGGAGCGGCGGCCAGGATTGCCTTGAAGTGATGGCGTTGCGCCGCGACGGATGGGCCGCGCGACAGCACGCGCGGGATGACCATCAGGCCCCGAGCGCCGACCTTTTGCGCGTGGGCGGAATGGGCAACGGCGCTGGCGGTGTTGACAGCGCCTGTTCCCACGATCACCGGGACGCCGGCTTTCACCAGGCGCTCCACGCCTTCCATGCGCTGCTCGTCGGTGAGCAACGGCCAGTCGCCCATCGAGCCGCAATAGACGACCGCCGACATGCCGCCGGCGATCAGCTCACGCCCCTTGCGCACGAGCGCCTCGAAGTCGGGAAGCCGGTCATTGGTGCAGGGCGTCATCAGCGCCGGCATGCAGCCGGAAAAAACGTTGGCGGTCATTTTCGGATTCTCCTTGAGACTGGCACGCAGATTGATCAGTTTGTGCCGAAGCAGCGCCGCTTGCCAAGCACAGAATCGCGGTCGACGGGGAGAAACAATGCGCAGCAAAGCCAGCATCCGTGTCGTGGGCTGTCATGCGGAGGGTGAGGTCGGCGACGTGATCGTGGGCGGCGTGCTGCCGCCGGCGGGCCGCACGATGATGGAAAAGATGATCACCATGGAGCGCGATCACGACCATATAAGGCGCATGCTGATCTGCGAGCCGCGCGGCAGCGTCGCCAGGCATGTCAATCTGCTGGTGCCCTCGACGCGCGAGGATTGCGCCGCGGGCGCGATCATCATGGAGCCGACGGAATATCCACCGATGTCCGGCTCCAACACGATCTGCGTCGCCACCGTGCTGCTCGAGACCGGCATGGTGCCGATGCAGGAACCCGAGACTTGCTTCAAGCTCGACATGCCTGGCGGCGTCATCGAGGTGCGGGCCGAATGCCGCGACGGCAAATGCCTGTCGATCACATTGCGCAACGCCCCCGCCTTCGCCGAGCGCCTGGACGCCGACATCGAGGTCGAGGGGCTCGGCACGCTCAAGGTCGACATCGCCTATGGCGGCATGTTCTACGCGATCGTCGACGCCAAGGCGCTCGGCTTCTCCGTCACGCCCGACGAGGCGCGCGAACTGGCGGTCACCGGCGAGAAGGTTCGCCGCGCCGCGCGCGAGCAGCTCGATGTCGTGCATCCCGAATTCGACAATGTGCGCGGCGTGTCGATCGTGCAGTTCGCCATGCCGTTCCAGGGGCCCGGCAATGTCACGCGCAACACCTGCATCGTTTCGCCCGGGCGCTCCGACCGCAGCCCGACGGGAACCGGCACTTCAGCCCGCATGGCCGTGCTGCAGGCGCGCGGCCTGATGGGCGTCGGCGATGTTCTGATCCATGAATCCATCATCGGCTCCCGCTTCACGGGCAAGATTCTCGAACTGACGGAAGTGGCCGGCCGCAAGGCCGTCGTTCCGCAGATCACCGGCAGGGCCTGGATCACGGGTGAGCACAGCTATTATCTCGATCCAACGGATCCGTATCCGCAGGGCTACGTCCTGTCGGACACATGGGGCACATCGACCTCGGTCAAGCAGTAGCTCGACCGGGGTTCCTGTCATGCTCCGAGCGAAATCCACGCCGTCTTCAAGTCCGTGTATTTCTCAATGGCGTGCAGCGACTTGTCGCGGCCGAAGCCGGATTGCTTGAAGCCGCCGAGCGGCACGGTGATGTCGGCGCCGCCATACGTATTGACGTGGACTACGCCGGCGTTGATGGCCCGCACCATGCGGTGCGCGGTCGACAGGTTAGAGGTCCAGACCGCGGAAGCGAGGCCATAGACCGTCGCGTTGGCGAGCCTCACCGCCTCCTCCTCGGTTTCGAAGCGCATCACGCCGAGCACCGGACCGAACACCTCCTCGCGGGCAAGCTGCATCGTCTCGGTCACGTTCTCGAAGATCGTCGGCGCCATGTAGCTGCCGCCGGTTTCGGTCAAGATGCGCTCGCCACCGGTAACGAGGCGGGCGCCCTCTTCGGAAGCCTTGGCGACGAAGCCGAGATTCTTGGTCAGTTGCTCGGCGCTCGACACCGCGCCGATGTCGCTGCCCAAATCGAGCGGATCGCCCACTTTGAGCTTCACGGTCGCCTTCAGAAGCTCGTCCATGAAGCGATCGTAGATCGAGGCCTGCACCAAGAGGCGCGAGCCGGCGACGCAGACCTGGCCCGAATTGCGGAAGATGCCGTTGGCCGAGACCACGGCCGCCTGCTTCAGGTCGGCGGCATCGGCAAAGACGATGTTCGGCGACTTGCCGCCCAGTTCGAGGAAGACGCGCTTCAGGTTGGAGCGCGCGGAGTATTCAAGCAGGCGGCGGCCGACCGGGCCCGAGCCGGTGAAGGCGATGGCGTCGACATCCATATGCAGCCCGAGCGCCTCGCCGGCGACCGAACCGCGGCCGGTGACGACATTGAAGATACCCTCCGGCAGTCCGGCCTCGGCGGCAAGTTCCGCAAGACGCAGCAATGTCAGCGAGGCGATCTCCGGCGGCTTGACGACGATCGCATTGCCGGCGGCCAGAGCCGGCGCGATCTTCCAGGCGCCGATCATCAACGGGAAATTCCAGGGAACGATGACGCCGACGACGCCGAGCGGCTCCTTGTGGATGAGGCCGAGCACATTGTCTGCGGTCGGCGCGATCTCGCCATAGACCTTGTCGATCGCCTCGGCGTAGTAGCGGATCGTGCCGGCGGCCGACAGCGGCTCGGCCTTGTAGGCCATGCCGATCTCGGTGCCGTTGTCGCGTACGCCGAGCACGGCGAGCTCCAGCGCATGCTTCTCGATGAGATCGGCGAATTTCGCCAGAACCTTCTTGCGGAAGGCTGGCGCCGCGCGCGACCAGGTGCCCTTGGCGAAGGCATGCCGCGCCGCGGCGACCGCACGGTCGACATCGGCGGCCCCGCCATCGGCGATGCTGGCGAAGGGGCGGCCGTCGATCGGCGAGATCACCTCGAGGCTGGCGCCGCTTTGGGCGTCGGACTGAGCGCCATCGATGAACAGATGCCGCGCTCCGACCTCCCCCTTGCGCAGCGCGTCGATGGTGTCCTGGTTGATCATTCTCAGTTTGCTCCGAAGGCTACATGCAATGTGGTTGGCGCGCGGAATTCCCAACCGCGGAACACCGGCTCCTTGCCCGGCACCAGCCGCAGGTCGGGAAAGCGCTCCAGCAGCAATCTTACCGCAAGGCACATCTGTTCGCGCGCGAAGAAGCGGCCCGAGCAGAAATGATGGCCGAAGCCGAAGGCGGCGTGATTGCCTTCGTCGCGGGTGATGTCGAACCGGTCGGGGTCGGTGAAGCGGCTCTCGTCGCGGCTGGCCGAGGAGACAAGTGCTGCGATCGGCGCGCCGGCCGGGATCGTCACATCCCCCAGTTCCACCGCGCGTGTCGTTTCGCGCGTCTGTGTGCCGATCGGCGCCACCCAGCGCAGGCCCTCGTCGACGGCCTTGGGCACCAAAGTTTCGGGATCGTCGAGCACCTGCCGCAATTGCTCCGGGTTCGTAAGCAGGCCGACGAGGATGGAACCGGCACCGTGGCCCGGCTCCTGCATACCGCCAAGCAGGATGACCTTGATGGTGGGCATCAGAAAGTCGATCGGCCGCGTTTTGCCTTCCGGCATGCCGTCATGCAGCATGTGCGACAGCGCCGAGCCGTCGCGTTCTCGAGCGAGCCTCTCCAGGGTCGGTTTCACCGCGTCGCTTACCTCGGCGCCGATGGCGTCGGCGATCTGCTGCCGCTTAAGGTCGTTCTCGAAGTTGATGGCGCCCTGGGCTAGGCCGTAGAACCAGCGCCGCAGGGTCGGCATTTCGATGTCCATAAGCCCAAGCGAGCGCGCGAGGCTCAGCGTCGACACCGGCTCGAAGTAGTCGGCCATCAGTTCGGCCGAACCACGTTTGGCGATCGCGTCGAGATAGGGCTCGGCGATCGAGCGCACGAGGTCGCCAGCGTAGGACGCGACGGTACGCGGCCGGTATTTCGGGTCGACGCCTTGGCGAAGGTCCTTGTGGACCTCGCCGTCGGTGGTGAGGATGGTCGGCTTGCCGAAGGACCGCTCGACGGGAGAGACGCCCGCTCTGACGATCGCGGAAAAGATGTCGGGCGACTTCGCCACCAGCTCGACATCCTTCCAACGGGTGACGAACCAGAGGTTGACAGCTGGCACGAAGGCGACCGGGGCGCTGCGCCTCAGTTCGGCGTAGATCGGATAAGGATCGGCCTCCAGCGCCT
>JBFLWR010000446.1:0-2844 GCA_040755925.1 Pseudomonadota bacterium | reverse complement strand
CGTTGCTGCGGAAGGTGGCTCGGAACCAACGCAGTTGCCGCAACCGGTGGCGCAGGTCCGGCATGAGGGCCAACTCGTGACTGAAGGGCAAATCCATTTTTCAGTACCCTGTTTGTCGAAAGGCTAGCACAGGCATCGCTCATGCCGAAATCGGCCACCCGGTTGTGGACGTCAATGCTGGAAAATATAATACATGTTGACATTCAAGAAAACAAATGTTCTCACTTTCGGGTCATCTCGCCGTCCGTCATGAATGTCGGAGGGCAGGGGGACTCGGGAGGAAATCGAATGGCGATCTGGCAGTGGGCGCTGCTTGGGCTCTTTGTTGTCTGGGCGCTGCAATCGCTCGGCGTATGGCTGCAGATGCGGCACTACGCGGATGTCTTCAAAGGCGTCACCGACCAGTACAAGGATGGCTTCGTCGGCGCCGGCAATTTTCGCGGCCGGCTCGCCAAAGGCACCATTGCGCTGATCGTCGTGACGCCGGACCTCATCGTGCGCCGTATGATGATCATGAGCGGCCGTTCGGTGCTCACCAAGTTCAAACGACACGAAGAATTCGAGGGCATTCCCCTCGATCGACTCCGGTCCAACCCTGCGATCATGGGGGAGGGGGAACCCGGTGTGGCCGAGGCCGTCAAGCGTGCGATCGAGCAGATCGACCGTGCGCGGTCGGAGCCGGGCAAGAAGCCGGGCTTGTCCGGCTTGAATGTAGCAAGGGCTTAAACGACGCCGTCAGCCGGGCTGGGAATGACCGGCAGGGTCATAAGGAGGAGAAATGTCTGTAATATCTTTATTGGCGCAGCACGCCGACCTGGCTGTGCATAATTTGAATGTCGCCGGCGCCGTGGTCTCTGACGCCGCCTGGCACGGCAAGCTTGGCATCGGGCACGCCACCGATCATCTCGTGGTGCTGGCGCAGGCGAAGGCCGACAGCGCGGCGATCACCGCCGATCAGCTGAAGGAGCAGTTGAAGAACGTGCAGCAGGAAGAGCAGCTCGGCTGGCTCACCGCAATCGGCAAGTACTTCATCGGCATCTTCCAGAAAGGTGGCGAGGTGTTCGCCGGTTTCGTCACCGGCATCATCCCGACACTGGTCGTCCTGATGACCGCCTTCTACGCCGTAACCGAACTGGTCGGCGAAGAGCGCGTCCACGGTCTTGCGCGCGGCGCCGGCCGCATCGCTCTGACCCGTTATACGGTGCTGCCGGTCCTGTCGGTGTTCTTCCTCACCAACCCGATGGCCTATACCTTCGGCTCGTTCCTGGAAGAAAAGCACAAGCCGGCCTTCTACGATGCGGCCGTGTCATACGTGCATCCGCCGCTCGGCCTCTTCCCGCATATCAATCCCGGTGAGTATTTCGTCTGGGGCGGCATGCTCGTCGCGTTGCTCGACCTCGAGAAGCGGGGCGTCATCGCCAATGGCTATCACGTCAAGGTGGCGATCTGGTACGCCATCGTCGGCCTCGTCGTCATCCTGCTGAAGGGCATGCTGACCGAGCGCATCACGGCCATCATGGCGCGCCGCCAGGGCGTCGAGCTCTAAGGCGGGAGGACAACATGGCCAAAACATACAAGGCAGTAAAGATTTCAAGGGGTTCCACCGGTTGGGGTGGCCCGCTGGTCATCGAGCCGACCGACCAGCGCAACAAGGTCGTGTCGGTGACCGGCGGCGGCATTCACCCGGTCGCTCAGCTCATCGCCGACATGACCGGCGCCGAGGCGGTCGACGGCTTCAAGGCGCCGCCGATCGAAAGCGAGATGGCGGTCGTCGTCGTCGACTGCGGCGGCACCGCGCGCTGCGGCGTCTATCCGCGCAAGCGTATCCCGACCGTCAATCTGACGCCGGTCGGCCAGGCGGGTCCGCTCGCCCAGTTCATCACGGAAGACATCTACGTTTCGGGCGTGAAGCCGGCCAACATCGCAATGGCGGACGGATCCGAGGCGGTCACCACTGCGGGGGGAGCAGCATCGATGAGTTCAAGCAACAACACTGCATCCAGGGCGGCTGCGCCGCTGCCGAGCGAAGGCGGGCTTATCGGCCTGATCAGCTCGATCGGCCGAGTGATGGGCCGCGTGGTCGGCATCTTCTTCAATTCCGGCCGCCGCACCATCGATCAGGTCGTCCGCAACGTGCTGCCCTTCATGGCCTTCGTGACCATGCTGATCGGCCTGATCCTCTACACCGGCATCGGTGACGTGCTGGCGCAGCCGATGGGTCCGCTGGCCAACAACATCGTCGGCCTGCTGGTCATCTCGGCCATCTGCGGCCTGCCGTTCCTGTCGCCGATCCTGGGGCCGGGCGCCGTCATCGCGCAGGTCATCGGCGTCGCCATCATCGGTCCGCAGATTGCCAATGGGACGATTTCGCCGGCGATGGCGCTGCCGGCGCTCTTTGCCTACAACACGCAAGTTGGCTGCGACTTCGTCCCCGTCGGTCTGGCGCTCGGTGAGGCCAAGCCGAAGACGATCGAAATCGGCGTGCCGGCGGTGCTCATCAGCCGCCAGATCATGGGCCCGGTCTCCGTGCTGATCGCATGGGTCGTGTCCCTGATCGTTTTCTAAGCATCAACAACAACGAGGTTCGCCATATGTCGGTTCTTCTCAAGACACGGGTCACGGCAATCGGACCTGAAGTGGCGGACCTCGCCGAGGGTGGCGTGGTCATCCTGTTCGCGGATGGCTCGCCTCCCGAACTGGCTGAAGTCTCCGTGCTGCACAAGACGGAGGAAGGCCCTAGCGACGCCGCGCCTGCGAAAGGCGCCTCGATCACGCTCGGACCGGTGTCGGCGACGATAACGGCCGTCGGCTCCACCGCGTGGAGCAAGGTCCGGGAGATGGGCC
>JBFLWR010000445.1:0-8123 GCA_040755925.1 Pseudomonadota bacterium | reverse complement strand
TTCGATCCGCGCTACCCGGCCGTCTACGAAGCAATCGAATACATCGCCGCCAAGTGCAAGGAAGCGGGTGTCATCCCCGGCATCCATTGCGGGTCGGTCGCCTATGGCGTGGACATGCGCAAGCTTGGCTATCGCTTCATGGCCTACCTTTCCGATTTCCGCATGCTGCAGCAGATCGTATCGCGCTCGCTACCGGCATTCCGGGCCGGCGCCGTCAGCGACCTGACGCCATAACGGCATAGCAAGGGCAATCGGCATGCGGGGCAATCGCGGTGGCGCAGGCAGGAAGGTGACCGTCATCGGCGCGGGCATCGTTGGCGTGTGCAGCGCCAACTATCTGCTGAAGCAGGGCTTCGAGGTCGAGGTGATCGACCCGGCTTTGCCGGGATCGGAAGACCAGTGCTCATACGGCAATGCCGGCGGCATATGTCCGGGATCCTGCATACCGAACTCCATGCCGGGCGTCTGGAAGAATGTCCCGAAATGGCTGATGGACCCGGAAGGTCCCCTCTATGTGCGGCTGGCCTACCTGCCGCACGCCCTGCCGTGGCTGCTGCGCTTCCTGGCGGCGAGCCGCAAGTCGCGGGTCGAGGAAATCTCGACGGCGATGCGCGCGCTGCACCGCTACACCTTCGAATGCTACGAGCCGTTGATGAAGGAGGCGGGCTGCGAGGAACTCCTGCAGAAACGCGGCCAGCTCTTCGTCTACGAAAGCACGGACGGACCCGGCAAGGGCAGCTATGGCCTTGACCTGCGTCGCTCGCACGGAGTGCGGGTCGATATCCTCAATGCCGACGAAATCCGCCAACTCGAACCGGCCCTGGCGTCGATCTTCAAGAGCGCCGTCTATCTGCCGGAGCAAGGCCAGTGTCCAAATCCCGGCCGGCTGGTCCAGAAACTGGCGGAAAACGCGGCGCGTCAGGGCGCCAAGTTCGTGCGGGCGCGTGTCGTGGATTTCGAGATTGTCGGACAGGAACTGAAGGCGGTCGTCCTGGAAGGCGGCGAACGCCGCGCGGTCGATCAGGCGGTCCTTTCTACCGGCGCCTGGTCGGCGGATCTAGCCCGCAAGCTTGGCAACCGCATTCCCTTCGAGACGGAGCGCGGCTACCACGTGATGGTCAAGGGCGCCGACACGGGGCTGCGTATCCAGACCATTTCGGCCGATCGCAAATTCGTCGCCTCCCCCATGGAGGAGGGGTTGCGCATCGCCGGAAACGTTGAGTTCTCCGGCCTGACGCAACCGCCCAACATGTTCCGGGCCGATACGCTCCTGAAGCAGGCCAGGCCCATGTTCAGGAAGTTCCGCGACGGCGAGGTGAGCCGATGGATGGGCCACCGGCCGGGGACGCCCGACAGCATTCCCGTCATCGATCGCGCCAGGCGGACGCGCAACGTCATCTACGCGTTCGGTCACGGGCATCAGGGGCTGATTGCCGGATCGGTCAGCGGCAAGCTTGTAGCTGAGCTCGCAGCCGGGTTGCCGACCACGGTCGACTTGTCGCCATTCAGGGCCGACAGGTTCTAGGTCGGTCGCTGGACGATGCTGGCGATTTCCTCGCTGCGACCCAGGTAGACGCTTCGCGCCTATCCTGCCGGCGGTTGAATGGTGTAGCTGGACAGTCCCGAGGAAACGGTTTCATGACATCAGCCAATATTCTGATCTGCGATTTTGTCGGCCTCCGGTTCGGGGTGGACGGCAACCCCGACCATAGCGAGGTCAAGGCATACATCGAGGCCAAGGGTGGCGCGTTCCGCCAGACGGGCATCGGACAGGCCGGCCCCCTTGATCCCGCCAAGCTGCATTTCTTCTACCTGCCGCAATTGAGCACGCGGGAGGAGTTGGTGGCCGAGGCTGGCGACGGCCGCTACGACGCCGTCATCGCCGCGGCGACCTTCATTCCGGCAGAAACCAGATTCCGTCTCGGCGGCGTGCGCATCGGCGCCGGTACCGGCAACATGGGTTCGGCATCCTGGGGTGGCGGCAGTGGCGAGGGCGGTGAAGCGCCGCTGATGAACACGCCGGGCATCAACAGCCGCGCCACCGCGCAAATGGCCATGAAGGCGTTGCTGAAAGTCAGGCCCGATCTTCCCGTGGACAGGCTCAATGCCCTCGTCGCCAGCGGCCAGTTCGATACCGGCAAGGACCTGCGGCATTATCCGACCGAGAAGCTCGAAGGCAAGAAGCTGGCCGTCATCGGCTATGGCAACATCGGTCGGGAATTCGCCAGGCTCGGCCAGGCCTTCGGCATGCGCGTCGCCATCCATGCGCGCCCACGCCACCGGAAATGGATAGAGCTGGAAGGCTTCGACTTTGCCGCAACCATGGTGGACGCGGCGCGTGACGCGGACGTGCTGTCGGTCCACCTCGGCCTGGGCGCTTTCGATGCCGGCCAGCAGCGCTACGCCAACGCCGGTCTGATCGGCGACCAGGTGCTTTCTGCGCTCAACCACGGCGCCGTGCTCATCAACTACGATCGCGGCGAACTGGTCGACGTGGCAGCGCTCGACCGCGCGCTAGGGTCAGGTCGCGTTTCCCACGCGGCGATCGACGCTGACCTGTTCACCGGCGGCGGGACGCTGTCTGGCCCGATGCTGCCTTACCTCGGGCTTGTCGAAAGATATGGTGAGCGTCTCGAGCTTCTCCCCCATGCCGCCGCCGACACGGACCATCCTTCCCGCGTCGCGGGCGCCAAACAGGCGGTCGATCAGATATTCGCGGCATTCATGGAGCGTCGGATCTACAATCTGAAGGGATCGCTTCCGCCTGGATTCGTCGACATGGGGGCGAAAGTTCCGCCCGGGATCGGCGGTATCAGTACTCGGCATCTGACGACCCTGGCCGAGGATCAAGCCGCGGTCGCCGATCTCGCCCGGTCGAGCGCCCTTGTCGCCGCGTTCTGGGAGCGCATGCTGGCTGCATCCGCGGAAGAACGACCGGCCCTGATCGCCGCCGGCGGCGAAGCCTTCGCCGAGGCCGCGAACCGCCTCTCCACGCTGCTGCGCACGCGTCACCTTTCCGGGCCGTTCGCATCGGGAGGAGCTTGAAGGATTCGGCCCGCGTCTTCGCGCCGGAGCGGGCGGTGAAGCCGGGCCGCAAACCACACCGAAAAGATGGATGCGGACTGACTAAGGACGATCGCCGTCGCATCAAACCAGGCGAATGGAAGCTCAACCCTGCGCGAGATCGGCAAGTTCGTCGCCGGCTTCATCGATGCCCTGCTCGGCGGCACGCCTGAGCCAGGTTTGGCCGGCCGCCGGATCGCGCTCGCCGCCGAGGCCCCTTACGAGGTAGCGGCCAAGCATCAATTGCGCATGGCCATGTCCGCGCTCAGCAGCCGCGGCGAACCATTTGCGCGCGACGACAGGGTCGGGCGGCAGTCCCTGGCCGCTTCCGTACTGGGCACCTATGGCGAACATCGCCCCGACATGGCCTGCGGCCGCCGCCCGCCTGAACAGGTGCGCGGCGGCGACGGGCAAGCTTTCGCCGCCGCGTCCATTGAGCAGCATCTCGGCAAGCGCGACCTGGGCATCGGCCATATCCGCATTGGCAGCGCGCTCGAACCAGAAACGCGCCTGCTTGTGGTCGGCAGTCACGCCGCGACCGTCCTGCAGCATGCGCGCGTACATATATTGCGCCTCGGTCACGCCTTCGGCCGCATGCCTGAGCCATTGCGCCGCCTGTTCGTCATCCTTTCGCACGCCTATCCCCTGCGCGAAGCAGAGCCCAAGGTTGAAGGCTGCCGTCAGATCCCCTGACGAGGCGGTCTCCCCGAACCAGCGCGCGACCTGAACACCGTCGTCCGGCCCTCCCACTCCTTTGAGCAGAAGGTTGGCGATATCGGCCCTCGCTTCCTGGTTGCCGCCATCCGCGGCTGCCTTGAGCAAGCGCGCGCCCTCCACGGCGTCTTGCGCCACGCCATTTCCTGTCAGGTAGAGCGAGGCCAAGGCCCGGGCGGCGGCCTGATGACCGGCCTCGGCTGCCTTCCTGTACCAGCTCGCGGCCTCGACGAAGTCCGACCTTCCGCCCTTGGCATGATGATCGCCGAGAAAAAATGCCGCCTCGGCATTGCCCGCTAGCGCCGCGCGCCGGACCCAGGCCTCGCCGGCTTCGGGGTCCCGATCGACAAGCGCGCCGTCGATAAGAGCCGTTCCCAATCGGAACTGAGCCGAGGGAAGGCCTTTCCCGGCGGCTGTTTCATAGAGCCTTGCCGCTTCGGCGAGGTTGCGCTCCATGCCGAGCCCGTGCTCGCTGAGCACGGCGAGCAGATAGGTTGCCGTGGGCAGTCCGGCATCCGCGGCCCGGCGCACGGCGGCGGCCATCGTGTCCTGTTCCTCGGCCCTCCCCCGGCGGGCAAGGGAAAGGGCGAAGCCGAGCAGCCCCTCGGCGCAACCGCCAGCGGCCGATCGCTCATACCAACGATGCGCTTCGTCGATGTCGCGCATCGATTCCGGGCCGCTTGACAGGATGTAGCCAAGGATCGCCTGGCCGGTCGCCGACCCCGCCTCGGCCGCTTTTACCGCAAGCGCGAGCGCCGCCGGAAAATTCGGCTCGCCGGCCGAGTCCCGCCGGAACAGTCCGTCCGACACGGCCCCGGCCCCGCCGGCTTCCTCCGGCGCCAGCCCGGCCACGTAAAGGGCTGCCAGAAGCGACTGCGCATCGGTGCTTCCGTGTTCGGCCGCCCGCTTCAGCCAGAGCGCGCCTTCCAGCCGGCTCGGCGGCACGCCCCGGCCTTCGAGATAACAGCTCGCAACCCTATATTCGGCATCCACGATGCCGCCGCGCGCGGCGACCGCCAGCAATGCGAACGCTTCGGCCAGCTTGCCGGCCTCGGATAGCTTGATCGCCCGGCGATATGCCATCGCCGGATGAGCAGCACCCGCCAACCGATCAAGGATCGACATCGATCGAGTATCCGTTTCTTCCTGTTCGCGGGCGCCGCCGCTACGGCTCCCGCATCGCCTCCTGGCCGATCGGCAGCATCGCGCCAAGGATGTATTTGAGCACTGTCCGCCGACCGACCTTGACGTCCGCGGTGACCGGCATTCCGGGCGTGACGGCGAATCCAGCCGGCACGTCATGCAGGGCGACCTGATCGATGGAAATCCGCGCGCGATAGAAAGGCTCGGCCTCCGAAGGCACCATTGCCAGGCTGTTGTTCGGGTCGCGGGCCTGCTCCTGCGCCGAGAACGAATCCGGGCTGAGCGTCCGCACGGTGCCGTGGGCGAGGCCGTATTGCGAGTATGGGAAGGTGTCGAACTTTACGACCACCTGGTCGCCGACATGCACGAAGCCGCTGCTCCTGCCTATGATGTTCGTCTCGATCTCGAGCGGAGCGGAAGCCGGCACCAGTGTGATGAAGCGTTCGCCCGACTGCAGCACCGAGCCGACCGAAACCTTTGCCACCGACTGGACGATCGCATCCGATTCGCTCTTGAGCTCGACCAGTTGCCGGCGCAGCTTGGCCTTGTTCAGCAGCTCGCGGGCATCGGACATGCGCGAGTTCGCTTCAGACAGGCTTTGCGAAACCTCCGCCCGCCAGCCCTGAATATAGCTGTCGCGATCGGCGGCCACGGCCGCCTGCTGGCGCCGGGCGGCCTCCGCGGTCTGCTCGGCATTGGTCAGTGCCCGGGACATTTCCGCGCGGTTGTCCTCGGCGATCAGCGTGTTGAGACGGCTCCCCACCTCCCTGGCCTCGAGTTGCTTGCGCATCTGCTCGATCGAGGACGCGACAGCCACCCGCTGGCGATAGCCGTCGGCATCCGATTCCGAACGGGAGATCACGGAGCTGAGTTCGTCCTTCTGGCGATCGAAATTCTCCACCTTGGCGTCATAGACCGCCTTGCGGCGTTCGAAGATCGAGGCTTGCAGGGTCCAACTGGGATCGAGCCCGCTGTAGTTGAAAGGCTCGCCGGCCGCTTCGGCCTTCAGGCGGCCCACTTCGGCCTCCAGCGTCGAGACCTGCATGGCGAGCGCCGCGAGGTCGGCCGAGGCGAATGTCGCGTCGAGGCGAGCGAGCAGTTGGCCGGCCTTCACGCGCTGCCCCTCGCGCACCTCGATAGAGCGGATGATCGCCGTCTCCAGCGGCTGGACCACGATGTTGGGTGATTGCGAGACCACCAGCCCTCTGGTCGTCACGACCTGATCGACGGGTATCAGCGCCGCAAGCGCGATCAGAACCAGGACGAGGCTCGAAATGATCCAGACGATGCCCCGCGCGACAAACGGTATCGGCGCATTGGCGACCGCCGTCGACGGCCATTGAAATTCGAGAATGGCCGGCACGGTCGGATCCGCGGCTTTGATCCGGCCCCAGCGGGACGAAGTAGCGGTCAGGGATGTGCTGCTCATGGGCTGCCTGAACCTCCGGCCGACATGATCAAACGAGCCTCGGCGGCACGATCGCCGGCCGGCCGGCCCTGGCGTCGAGGTGCCGGTTCTGCTGCGACCAGAGCTGCCGGTACAGCGCGCAGCGTTCGAGCAGGACCGCGTGCGGCGCGACGTCCAGCACCCTGCCCTGCTCCATCACCAGGATCTGGTCGCATTCGGTGAGCGAGGCGAGACGATGCGACACGATGATCATCGTGCGTCCGCTGGCGATGCGCATCAGGTTGGCGTTGACCACGGCCTCGCTTTCGGGATCGAGCGCGCTGGTGGCTTCGTCCAGGATGAGGATCTTCGGATCGTTGATGAGGGCGCGCGCGATCGCCAGCCGCTGCTTTTGCCCGCCAGACAGGTTGGGCGAGCCCTCCTCGATATAGGTGTCGTAGCCATTCGGCATTCGCTCGATGAACTCTTCCGCGCCGGCCAGATGCGCCGCGCGCACGGCGTCGGAAAGCGTCAGCCCCGCCCGCCCGGCAATGATGTTGTCGCGGATCGATCCCCTGAACAGGAAGTTGTCCTGGAGAACCACGCCGAGGCCCTTGCGAAGATGGCGCAGGTTGATTTCCTTGAGATCGATGCCGTCAAGCTTCAGGAAGCCGCTGTAGTCGCGGTTTATGCCTTGCAGGAGGCGGGCTACCGTCGATTTTCCCGAGCCGCTGCGCCCGACGATGCCGAACATGCTGCCGGCGGGAATGTTGAAGCTCACCCGGTCGAGCGCGGGCGTCTTGGTGCCGGCGTAACTGAAAGTCAGGTCGTTGAAGACGACCTCGCCGGAAAGCTTCGGCCTCACGCCGGCCGCGTTCGAGCTCGCCTCCACCGGGCGATTGAGCACCGACGCCACTTCGCCGATCGCCGACCCCACTTCCTCGAAATCCTCCACAAGCCGCGCCAGCCCGACGAGCGGCTGGGCGACGCGCTGGGAGATCATCATGAAGGCGAACAGGCCGCCGACCATGTAGCCGGACTTGTCGTTCATCGCGAGATACGCGCCGATGAGCATGGTGCCGAGCACCATCACCCGTTCGATCGGCGTGACCAGGGTCTGTGGCCAGTTGGCGAGCTGTCCGAAGGCAAGACGCGCCTTGCCTGCTTCCGCCACGCGGTCGTCCCAGAGCGCCTTGCGCTGGGGTTCGAGCCCGAGCGCCTTGACCGTCTTGATGCCGACGACGGTCTCGCCCATCGCCGCGGACTTCCATGTCTCGGCCTCCACGACCCGCTGGTACCTGCCGCGCAGCGGCGCCAGGAAGGCCAGGATGATCAGCATGATCACCACGGCGCAGGCAAGCACGATCCAGGCAAGGATGCTGTTGACGTAGAACATCGCCGGCACCAGCACGCAAAGCGTGATCAGGTCGAGCAGCGTCGAAAGCAGCTTGCCCGTCATGAATTCTCGGATGCGGTTGACCTGGGCGAGATGGTACATCGTCTCGCCGGCCGGATGGCGCTCGAAGTAATCGAGCGGCAGGCGCAAGAGGCGACCAAAGACATGCAGTTGCAGCTTGGTGTCGAGACGCGCGCCCACGACGTTGATGATCAGCCGCCGCGCATGCCCAAGCAGCGTCTCGTAGGCGAACACGACGCCGATGATCGCGGACAAGAGCAGCAGCGTCGAGAGGCTGTTGTACTGCAGCACCTTGTTGACCACCGTCATGACGATGAGAGGCGGCAGGATGGTCAGGATGCTGAGCGTGGCTGAGGCGATGGCGATGTCGCGCAGCGGCCGGCCCTCGATCCGAACGAG
>JBFLWR010000444.1:0-9220 GCA_040755925.1 Pseudomonadota bacterium | reverse complement strand
TGGAAGGCGGCAAGCCGGCGAAGGGACAAACCGGCGTGCAGCCCGAATGGTTCTATAAGGGCAACGGCACCATGGCCGTGGCGCCCGGCGCGCCACTGATGTCGCCCGCCTTCGCGCAGGATGCCGGCGAGGAGCCGGAGATCGCCGGCATCTACATCATCGGCGATGACGGCGCGCCGTTCCGGGTCGGCTTCACGCTGTCCAACGAATTTTCCGACCATGTTACGGAGCGCGTGAACTATCTGTTCCTGGCTCACTCCAAGCTGCGCAACGCCTCCTTCGGCCCCGAAATCCTGATCGGAGACCTTCCCGCCGACATCAGGGGCTCATCGCGCATCCTGCGCGACGGCAAGGTTCTGTGGGAAAAGCCGTTCCTGTCGGGCGAGGCGAACATGTCGCACACCATCGCCAATCTCGAACATCATCATTTCAAATACTCGGCCTTCCGCCAGCCGGGCGACGTGCATGTGCACATGTTCGGCACCGCAACGCTGTCCTTCGCCGATGGCGTCAGGACCGAGGCGGGCGATGTGTTCGAGATCGAAGCGAAGGATTTCGGATTGCCACTGCGCAATCCGCTGGAGATCGAGAAACCGGTGAAGGTGGCGGTGAAGGCGTTGTAGGACCGGACCGGGATTTGGGGGGAAGGAATGAAACGCGTCCGGCTCGGCCTCGCGTTCACCGGCTTGGTGCTGGCGGTCGCCTGCTCCGCCTCGACCGCTTACGCCGCCGGAAAATGCAGTCCAAAAACCTACCGTGAAGCCCGATCGGCAATGTCGAGCCGCCTTCTGGCCACCGGATACTCAAAGACGCAGGTGAACTTTCTCATGCGCAATGCGGATCGCATGACATCCGCGTTGCGCGCCGACGAGCTGAACGACAGCGACCGGGCCTGCGGCATCGACTCCGCAAGAGCCCATGTCCTTGGATGCCTCGATAGACAATTGTTCCCATTGGGAGCGGGCTCAAGCTCTCCGCCGCTTGATGAAACGAAGCAGACCAAGGGATTCTGGGGCAGGAAGCGCCTGACCGTGCGAGAGCTGCTGTTTATCGGCCAGTTCCATGGCTGCCTCGGTGCTGCGGAAGAATATCTCTTTCGCCACTGACAGGACCAGCGACGATCAACGCGCTGCCCGAAAATGCTTTGAAAGCTTCAGGCCCTGCGCCTGGTAATTCGAGCCGAGGTCGGTGCCGTAGAGCGCCTGCGGCCGCTTCAGCATATGCTCGTAGACCAGACGCCCGACGATCTGGCCGTGATCGAGGATGAACGGCACTTCGTGGCTGCGCACTTCGAGCACCGCCCGGCTTCCGGTGCCGCCGGCGGCGGAATGGCCGAAGCCCGGATCGAAGAAGCCGGCGTAGTGGACGCGGAACTCGCCAACCAACGGGTCGAAGGGCGTCATCTCGGCGGCGTATAGAGGCGGCACATGCACCGCTTCCCGGCTGACCAGGATGTAGAATTCATCCGGGTCGAGCACCAGTTCACCGGCGCCGCTCTTGTAGAGCGGCTCCCAGAAGTCGACCACGTCCTGCGCGGCGCGCTTGTCGACGTCGACGAGGCCAGTGTGGTGCTTGCCGCGATAGCCGACCAGCCCGTCCTTGTCGCCATCGAGATCGATCGACAGCGCGATGCCGCCGCCGGAGATGTTGGGCGGCTCGGTGGCGACCAGCATTTCGGCGCGGTGGAGGTCGCGCAGCTCGTTTTCCGACAGCAGCGCATTGCCGGTGCGGAAGCGGATCTGCGACAGGCGCGACCCGGCCCGAACGACGATCGGAAAGGTGCGCGGACTGACTTCGAGGTAGAGCGGTCCATGATAGCCGGCGGCGATCTTGTCGAACTCGTGCCCGCGGTCGGTCATGACGCGCGTGAAGATATCCAGCCGCCCTGTCGAGCTCTTCGGGTTGGCCGAGGCAGACACATTGGCCGGCAGCGCCAGGCTTTCGAGCAGCGGGACGATATAGACGCAGCCGGTTTCCAGCACCGCCCCTTCGGCGAGATTGATCTCGTGCAGCTTCAGCCGCTCAAGCTTGTCGGCGACAAGATAATCAGGGCCAGGCAGGAAGGAGGCGCGAACGCGATAAGCCTTGTCGCCGAGCCTCAGATCGAGGCTGGCCGGCTGGATCTGGTTGGTGTCCAGCGCGCGCGGCGACTTCAGCGCGTTCGCCTCGAACAGCGCCGCGATGTCCTGATCCGGAAGAATGCCTGTCTGCCGCAAAGGCTGGCTCCGTTAAGGCCGGGCGAGGATCCAGGCAGGCTCTTGTCGCCCGGCTGGTATAAACCTCTTAATGAAGCCGGCAATTGACGCAAGCGTGGCGCGGGTCTAAAGGGTCGTTATCCCGTGGTGATTTGGCCGGTCGGCTTGCAGCCACGTTAAACAAGTCGCTAAAGGACCGTCGAGCCGCAAGGCTATATGGACCGGTTGCGACTTCGCGGCCGGTTTTTTTGTGTTTGGAAGCAGAGCTATGAGCAAAGAGCGTAACTGGAAGCCTCAGACGGCACTCGTGCATGGCGGAACCCTGCGTTCCGGTTTCGGCGAAACCGCCGAAGCGATGTATCTCACCCAGGGCTATGTCTACGAGACCGCCCAGGCGGCGGAAGCCCGCTTCAAGGGCGAAGAGCCTGGCTTCATCTATTCGCGCTACGCCAACCCGACCGTCGACATGTTCGAAAAGCGCATGTGCGCGCTGGAGGGTGCGGAGGACGCGCGCGCCACCGCTTCCGGCATGGCCGCGGTCAGCGCCGCGTTGCTCTGCAGCGTCAAGGCCGGCGACCATATCGTCGCGGCCCGCGCGCTGTTCGGCTCCTGCCGCTGGGTGGTCGAAACGCTGGCGCCCAGGTACGGCATCGAGGCGACGCTGGTCGACGGAACCGACATCGCCAATTGGGAAAAGGCGGTAAGGCCGAACACTAAGCTTTTCTTCCTGGAAAGCCCGACCAACCCGACATTGGAGGTGGTCGACATCGCGGCCGTTGCCGCGCTCGCCAATTCGATCGGCGCCCGCGTGGTCGTCGACAACGTCTTCGCCACGCCGCTGCAGCAGAAGCCGCTGCAGCTCGGCGCCCATGTCGTCGTCTATTCGGCGACCAAGCATATCGACGGACAGGGGCGCTGCCTTGGCGGCGTCATCCTGTCGGACAAGAAGTGGATCGACGAGAACCTGCACGACTATTTCCGCCATACGGGCCCCAGCCTTTCGCCGTTCAACGCCTGGACGCTGCTGAAGGGCCTCGAGACGCTGCCGCTTCGCGTGCGCCAGCAGACGGAAAGCGCCGGCAAGATCGCCGACTTCCTGGCCGAGCGGCCGGAGATCGCCCGCGTCATCTATCCGGGCCGGGCCGATCACCCGCAGTCGGACATCGTCAGGAAGCAGATGTCCGGCGGCTCGACGCTGATCTGCCTGGATGTCAAGGGTGGCAAGCAGGCGGCCTTCGCCTTGCAGAACGCGCTAGACATCGTGCTGATCTCCAACAATCTCGGCGACGCCAAGAGCCTGATCACCCATCCGGCGACGACGACGCACAAGAACCTGAGCGACGAGGCCCGGGCCGAACTCGGCATCGGACCTGGCACACTCAGGCTCTCCGTCGGTCTGGAGGACACCGAAGATCTTCTGGCCGACATCGAGCAGGCGCTGAAGGCGGCCAAGTAGGTCCAGCGGCGGCGACGAAGAGAAGGCGCTCAGGCGCCCTCTTCCAGCTCGGTCATCGCCTTGGTGCGGATGGTCATGGCATTGCCGCGCCATTCGACGGCGCCGCCCAGCCAGCCGCGCGCCCAGATCGCCGGAAGCATGGCGTCGCGCACGATCATCGCGGTCACGCTGCGCGGCGACAGATACCAGCCCTTGGCCCAGGCAAGCAGGCATTCCGGTACGTAGGCAATCGCCAGCACGCATAATGCCGTGGTGGGCAAGCTGATGCCTGCGCTGGCCGCGGCGACCAGGGCAAGCAGCAACGGCATCGCCGCGCCGGTGAGGATTTCAGGAGTGAAGAAGAGCGGGAATGTGACGCGGCGCAGCCGCGCCCAGCGCGTCTGGCGCGACCAGATCTCGGCGAAAGCGCGCTGGCCAAGCGGCTGCTCGAAGGGCGAGGCGACGAGATTGACGCGCAGGCCGAGCCCGTTGACCAGCTTGGTGGCCGCCGCATCCTCGGCGATCTCCGCAGCCAAGGCATGGATGCCGCCATTGGCATCGAGCATCGGCTTGTTCCACAGCATGCTCTTGCCCTGGGCGAAGCCGAGGCCGAGCGCTTCGCCGGCATATTGCCAGCGCGCCTGCAGCGTGTTGAGGAAGGCGCATTCGACCTCGGCCCAGAAACCGTCCGGCCGCGAGCCGACCGGGGTCGAGCAGACGAGGCCAGTTTTGGGGCGCCACGCCGCCATCAGGTGCTGGACATAGTCCTTCGGCATCAGCACGTTGGAATCGGCAAGGATCACCCAGTCGAGCCGGGCCGCCTGCCAACCCTTGACGCAGTTGTTGAGCTTGGGGTTGGAGCTGATCCTGTCGTCGCCGACCAGCAGCCGCGCCGGAACCTCGGCATGGCGCGCGATCGCGGCGTTGATGAGCTTGACCACGGGGTCGTCGGCATTGGCCACACAGAAGATCAGCTCGTAATGCGGCCAGTCGAGCGAGAAGGCGCGCTGCAAGGTTTCCTCGGTGAACGGCTCGACGCCGCGCGACGGCACGACGATCGACACCGGCGGCCGATTGCCGGCGGGCGGCGGAATGATGCGCCTCGGCTTCAGCCGCGACGACGCGAGCAGGATGGTGGCGGAATTGGAAAGGAGCAGGGCTGATGATGCGAAGGCGGCTGCGAAGGTCAGTTCCATCGAGATCTGGTCACTCCGGAAAGGCGGCCGTTCATCAGTCGACAGAGCGCCCGAGTCGCCCAGCACGATCCGTGCACACCATCATTGTCATGTGTCACTTAAATGACATTGTTTATCGGCACTGCGCTTTCAGGCTGGCAGGACAAGCTGCTTCGCGTTGATAAAACTGCGAAGAGTGACAAATACTTGCCGTCGCAGCACCGGAGTGCCCCATGTATCGCGCCGTCACGCGCAACATCGAAGTGCAGGTCAGGCCGTTCTACCTGGAAGATCGGTCCGATCCGACCGAGAACCGCTATGTGTGGGGTTACCAGGTGACGATCGACAACCGGTCCGACGACTTCGTTCAGCTTCTGTCGCGCTACTGGCATATCACCGACGGTCGCGGTCGCGTCGAGGAAGTGCGCGGCGCCGGCGTCGTCGGCGACCAGCCGGAGCTGAACCCCGGCGACAGCTATCAGTACACGTCGGGCTGCCCGCTCTCGACGCCGTCCGGCATCATGGTTGGCCACTACACGATGCGCAACGGGCGCGGCGAGACGTTCGATGTCGCCATCCCCGCTTTTTCCCTCGACATGCCGGGGACAAGACGGACGGTCAATTAGGACCGATCCGTAGCACGGATCGGTCCCTGGCCGTTATTGCGCCGGAGTAAATTCAGCCGGGTCGAAGTCGTATTGCGTCGAGCAGAACTCGCAGGCGACATGGATGCCGCCATCCTCGGTGCTGTCCTTGATCTCTTGCGCAGAAAAGCCTTCGAGGATGCCGTGGATCTTCTCGCGCGAGCAGGAGCACTGATCGGCGACCGGCACGCCGCTGAAGACACGCACCCCGTGCTCGTGGAACAGCCGGTAAAGCAGCCGTTCCGCGCCGACGGTCGGGTCGATCAGCTCGGTCGGCTCGATGGTGCCGAGCAGCGCCAACAGCTCCTGCCATGAATTGTCGACCGGCTCGTGCGTCACCTCGCGCGGATCGCCGTCACCGCCCGACATGTCGGGGACGCGCATGCGCTCGGGCGCCTGCGGCAGGAACTGCGCCAGGATGCCGCCGGCCCGCCATTGCTCGCGGGCGCCGCCGGGGCCTGGGGTCACCAGCTTGGCGACGGACATCCTGAGATCGGTCGGGATCTGCTCCGACTGACGGAAATAGGTGCGCGCGGCGTCCTCGAGCGAGGTGCCGTCGAGCTGGACGATGCCCTGGTAGCGCTGCGTGTGAGCGCCCTGGTCGATGGTCAGGGCCAGCACCCCGTTGCCGAGCAGGGTCTGCTGCGAGGTCTCGCCGGCGGCGATCAATGCCTGCAGCCTATCGGCGTCGAAGCGCGCATAGGCGCGCAGCGCGTGCGGCGTGGTGAAATCGGCCACCAGCATGTCGACCGGCCCGTCGGTGCGGGTCTGCAGGATGAACTTGCCCTCGAACTTCAGCGACGTGCCGAGCAGCACGGTGAGCACGCACGCTTCCGCCAGCAGGCGCGCGACCGGCTCGGGATAATCGTGACGGCTGAGGATCGCATCGAGCATCGATCCGAGCTGCACGGTGCGGCCGCGCACGTCGAGCGGCGCGACCTCGTAAGGCACGACATGGTCGTCGCCGGCGAAGCCGAATTCACCGAGTCGGGGTTGATGCTCAGCCAATGGACGGGTTTCCAACATGACAAAACTCCGGGGCGCCGCCATGCCGCCTGGTGTGCGACATGCGTCGAAGCGCGTTCGATTTACGTGATGGCCCGCAGATAGGCATCACGCATCGCCGGATCAAGTTGCCCCCGATCAAGCGCCCAGGCACCAGGCCAGCACGGCCTTCTGGGCGTGCAGCCGGTTCTCGGCTTCGTCGAACACCACCGAATGCGGCCCGTCGATCACCTCGTCGGTGACCTCCTCGCCGCGATGCGCCGGCAGGCAGTGCATGAACAGCGCATCGGACTTTGCCCTCGCCATGAGCGCGGCGTTGACCTGATAGGGCAGGAAGACGTTGTGGCCGCGGGCGCGGTGCTCCTGGCCCATCGACACCCAGCTGTCGGTGACGACGCAATCCGCCTGGTCGACGGCCTCCTCGGCGGTGCTGGAGAACCGCACCTTGCCGCCATTGGCCTTCGCCCAGTCGACATATTTCTCGAACGGCTCGCTGCCTTCCGGCACCGCGACATTGAGATCGAAGCGGAACCGGGCGGAGGCCTCCAGCAGCGAATGCAGCACATTGTTGCCGTCGCCTGTCCAGGCGAAGGTCTTGCCAGCCACCGGACCGCGATGCTCCTCGAAGGTCATGATGTCGGCCATCAGCTGGCATGGATGCGTATCGTCGGTCAGCCCGTTGATGACCGGGACGGTGGCGCTCTCGGTGAGCTCCAGCAGCCGGTCATGCGAGGTGGTGCGGATCATGATGGCGTCGACATAGCGCGACAGCACTTTCGCCGTATCCGCGATGGTTTCCGAGCGGCCAAGCTGCATCTCGGTGCCGGTCAGCATGATGGTCTCGCCACCGAGCTGGCGCATGCCGACATCGAAGGACACGCGCGTGCGCGTCGACGGCTTGTCGAAGATCATCGCCAGCACCTTGCCATCGAGCGGCTTTGAGCGCTCGCCAGCCTTGAGCCTGGTCTTTCGAGCCACGGCATCGTCCAGCATGGAGCGAAGGTCGCCCGCGGAAACGGTGGATAGGTCGGTGAAGTGGCGAACACTCATCGGCGGGTTCCAGAAATTACTTGGCGGCTTCGGCCGCAATCGCGTCGGCCAGGCCCTTGGCGCCGGCGCGAATGCGTTTCAGCGCCTCGCCGATCTCGGCGTCGGTGACGTTGAGCGGCGGCAGGAGACGGATGACGTTGTCGCCGGCCGGCACCGCGAGCAGATGCTGGTCGCGCAGCGCCATGTTCACCTTGGTGTTGGGCATGGCGCATTTCAGGCCGAGCATCAGGCCTGTTCCCCTGATGCCTTCGATGACGTCCGGAAATTCGTCGGCGACCGCCGCGAGCCCCTGCTTGAAGAGCAGCGCCTTGCGCTGCACGTCCTCGAGGAAGCCTTCGGCCAGCACGACGTCGAGCACGGCGTTGCCGACCGCCATCGCCAGCGGGTTGCCGCCGAAGGTGGTGCCGTGGACGCCGGCGGTCATGCCGGTCGCAGCCTCGTCGGTGGCAAGGCAGGCGCCCATGGGGAAGCCGCCGCCGATGCCCTTGGCGATCGCCATAAGGTCCGGGGTGACGCCCACCCATTCATGAGCGAAGAGCTTGCCGGTGCGGCCGATGCCGCACTGGACCTCGTCGAAGATCAAAAGCAGGCCATGCTGGTCGCAGAGCTGGCGCAGGCGCTTCAGCGACTGCGTCGGGACCGGGCGGATGCCGCCCTCGCCCTGCACCGGCTCGATCAGGATCGCCGCGGTCTCCGGCGTTATCGCCTTCTCGGCGGCGTCGATGTCGTCGAACGCCACCTGATCGAAACCCTCGACCTTGGGACCGAACCCTTCGAGATACTTGTACTGGCCGCCGGCGGCGATCGTGGCCAGCGTTCGGCCATGGAAGGCGCCCTCGAAGGTGATGATGCGGAAGCGCTCCGGGTGGCCCTTGACGAACTGGTAGCGCCGCGCCGTCTTGATGGCGCATTCCAGCGCCTCGGCACCGGAATTGGTAAAGAATACCTTATCGGCGAAAGTGGCGTCGACCAGCCGTTCGCCCAGCCGGCGCTGCTCGGGTATCTCGTAGAGATTGGAGACGTGCCACAGCTTCGCGGCCTGCGCGGTGAGCGCCGCCACCAGATGCGGATGGCTGTGGCCCAGCGAATTCACGGCAATGCCGCCAGCGAAATCGAGATATCGCTCGCCCTTGTCGGTGACCAGCCAAGCCCCTTCCCCGTGATCGAAAGCCAGGGGGGTGCGAGCAAAGGTCTCGTAAAGCGCCGAACCGCTCATTATATGCGTCTCCGGAACCGGAAATCAAAAAAGCCGCCAAAGCGGCGGCCTGTGCGGCTTATCATGTTTTTCGGCCATGAAGTCAACGAAAACGTCGCGCAGAAGCGCGCGGCAGGCCTCCGACGACATGCCGGCTCATCAGTGGTCAGGCAAGTTGGGGAAAACCGAAAAAACCGAATCGTGTTGCCTTGGGGACTCTTGTCACCGAGTCAGCGCTTAAGGTAATTGTAGTTGAGAAATAACTAGATTTCGTGCGGCGGACCTAATCACCCGGTATATGTGGTGTCTTTTGCCCGGCGGGAGCCGGGTCGGGAATGGATTCCGGCTGCCGTACGCCTCAGTAGGAGCGCGGTCTCATGAACTGGACTGACGAGCGGGTCGAACTTCTCAGGAAGCTGTGGTCGGAGGGTCTGAGCGCCAGCCAGATCGCTGCTCAGCTCGGCGGAGTGAGCCGCAACGCCGTCATCGGCAAGGTGCATCGCTTGAAGTTGTCGGGCCGC
>JBFLWR010000443.1:0-11755 GCA_040755925.1 Pseudomonadota bacterium | reverse complement strand
ATGGTGATCATGCGAATGATCGTGACCATGCCCTGAATAGGCGCCGCGCACGGGGCTGAACGGTTGCGAGACTTCGCTCACCGTGGCGCCGAGCCCCTCCAGCATGGCCTTTATGACGTGGTCGCGCAGGATAAGGATGCGGTTCGCCTCGATCGCCGCCGCAAGATGGCGGTTGCCGATATGCCAGGCCAGCTCGGCGAGATGGACGGCGTCGCGGGCGCGGATGTCGTAGACCTCTTCCGGCGCGGCGACGATCTCGAGCTGGCGGCCATCCTCCAGCACCAGCCGGTCGCCGTGGTTCAGCGCTACCGGCTCCGGCAGGTCGACAAGCACCTTGTCGCCGGCCGCCGTCTCGATGGCGCGGCGGCGCAGATGCCGCTCGTCATGGGCGAGCACGGCCTTATCATAGGGCTTCGTGGCCCCGGCCTCGCGAGCGGCCAATACCGATACGGCGCGCGGGAATTTGGTGAAATCGGTGGTGATGTTGAGCTTCATTTCATGGCTCCGCCATTGGCTTGGGCGCGAGCGCGCGCGGGTCGCGACAGTACACGCTCGAAATAGGCGTTGACGCGCTCGGACTCGATCGGGAACCGGCCGGCGCGGGCCCAGGCGCCCATATCGCCGAGCAGCACGTCGACCGCGGAGAAGCGGTCACCCAGCGCGAAGGGCTTGTCGCCAAGCCGGCGGTCCAGCGCTTTCACCTCCGAGGCAAAATCATGGGCTGCCGCGGGGCCGACATCGACGCGCACGTCCTTCGGCAAGAGGAAGCGGTGGCGCAGCTTGTTCCACAGGGGCGCCTCGAGCTCGCTCTGGGCGAAATGCGTCCAGGAATCCATCTCGGCGCGACCGGCCAGGCCGGGATTGGCGCCCATGCCCTTCTCGGCATGCTTGTCGGCAAGATAGATGCAGATCGCCGCGGAATCCGTGATCTTCAGCTCGCCGTCGATCAGGATCGGCACCTTGCCGGACGGATTGAGCGCATAGGCTTCCGGCGAGCGCAGCTTGATCTCGACGAACTCGTAGGGCTGCCCGAGTTCCTCGAGCATCCAGAGCACCCGGCTGACGCGGGAGCCGCGCGATCCGACGGCCTTGTACATGGCGAAACCTGCCTTTCCCGGAAATCCTAGACCATCCCGTTCAACAGCCCAATGCCGCTCAGACGATGGTGTCGAAGAGCCGCAGGATGAAGGATATCTGGTAGATGAGCGCCACCGCGACGAAGGCGATGTGGAAGCGTTTGTCGCGCACCAGGATCGCGGCGATGCAGAGCGCGACGAAGATCGGCGTGCGGAACAGATATTCGTTGCCGAAGCGGGCGAAATGTTCCGGGCCCTTGAGCAGCGTGTCGACGACGTCGAGCAGATAGGTCGCGCCGAGCAGGCCGAAGAACCAGGCACGGCGCGAGTAAAAATAGTCCTCGTAGCTGGTGTAGTCGAGCATCGAATCCGGAAACAGCAGCGCGCACATCAGGAAGAGCGTGATGGCGTAGAAGATGATGAAAAGGTATTTGCCGAAGGTCCATGACTGGATGGCGTAGAGGCCGAATTCCCACCACCAGAAATGCACCATCATCAACAGCACCGAGCCGACCCAGGCGAGATGCACGGCATAAAGCCTGTACTGGCGGGGGTGCTGGACGATACGGGCGACGCCCGAAAGCAGCCGGGTGACGCCAAGGCCGATCACCATGCCCATCACGATGCGGATGTGAGGAAAGATGTCGTGTGGGGAAGCGATTTCGGTGGCCATAGGTCTGCTCTGCGCGCTGGCGGTTACCGCCTCAATCGTACCAGAACCAAAGCTTCCGGTGGTCGGAGGGGACCTCGATCCTTTCCGCGGGAAGATGGTCTACATCTCCTTCCCAGGTCTCGTCAGGCTCAAAACCAGAAGGGAACCATTTGAGCACTTCGCCTTCTTCGGCGCGCGTCACGACAACGACCTTATCCGAGAACGGCCATTCCCCGGTGTCGCATTGAGTAATCGCCACCCTGACGTCGCTAACCTCTGGCCGGTCTCGTATCGACTTGAATACCGCCAGGATCATTTCGTTGTCGGGAGCGACGTGACTATTGCACAAGAGGCCAGCTTCTCCTTCGGCTCCGTCGAAATACTGCTCCAGCGTAACCAGCGGCATAACAAGCGGAGCAACGCCGCCATTATACTTTTCCAACTCGCCCATCCTCGCGATGAGAGCCGCTTTCTTCTGTTCGTCCATGGCCGATCCCCCACTTGTTGTTGGCTACGACCCTAAAACAGAAAATACCTCTGCGCCATCGGCAGCACGGTCGCCGGCTCGCAAGTCAACAGCTCACCGTCGGCGCGCACCTCGTAGGTTTCGGGATCGACCTCGACATGCGGCGTGGCGTCGTTGAGCACCATCGAATGCTTGCCGATGCCGCCGCGCGTGTTCTCGACAGCGATCATCGCCTTTTCCACGCCAAGCCTGCCCTGAAGACCGGAATCGAAGGCGGCCTTTGAAACGAAGGTCACCGAGGAATTGGTCCGCGCCTTGCCATAAGCGCCGAACATCGGCCGGTAATGCATCGGCTGCGGCGTCGGGATCGAGGCGTTGGGATCGCCCATGGGCGCGGCGGCAATCGTGCCGCCGACCAGCACCATCTCGGGCTTCACCCCGAAGAAGGCCGGGTTCCACAAGACGAGATCGGCGCGTTTTCCCACCGTGATCGAGCCTATCTCTTTCGAGAGGCCATGCGCGATCGCCGGGTTGATCGTGTATTTGGCGATGTAGCGGCGGACGCGGAAATTGTCGTTGCCGCCGGTTTCCTGCGGCAGCGCGCCGCGCTGGCGCTTCATCTTGTCGGCGGTCTGCCAGCAGCGGATCGCCACCTCGCCGACGCGGCCCATGGCCTGGCTGTCCGACGAGATGATCGAGAAGGCGCCGATGTCGTGCAGGATGTCCTCCGCCGCGATCGTTTCCTTGCGGATGCGGCTTTCGGCAAAGGCGATGTCCTCCGGGATCGACGGCGACAGATGATGGCAGACCATCAGCATGTCGAGATGCTCGGCCAAGGTGTTCACCGTGTAGGGCCTGGTCGGATTGGTTGAGGACGGAATGACGTTGGGCAGGCCGCAGACCTTGATGATGTCGGGCGCATGGCCGCCGCCGGCGCCCTCGGTATGAAAGGCGTGGATGGTGCGTCCCTTGATCGCCGCCACCGTGTCCTCGACAAAGCCCGATTCGTTCAGCGTGTCGGTGTGGATCATCACCTGGACGTCGTAATCGTCGGCGACCGACAGGCAGCAGTCGATGGCGGCCGGCGTCGTGCCCCAGTCCTCGTGCAGCTTCAGCGAGCAGGCGCCGGCCAGCACCATCTCTTCCAGCGCCGCCGGCCGTGATGCGTTGCCCTTGCCCGACAAACCGATGTTCATCGGGAAGGCGTCGAAGGACTGGATCATGCGCGCCATGTGCCAGGGACCGGGCGTGCAGGTGGTGGCCAGTGTGCCATGCGCCGGGCCCGTGCCGCCGCCGAGCATGGTGGTGATGCCGCTCATCAGCGCTTCCTCGATCTGCTGCGGGCAGATGAAATGGATATGCGCGTCGAAGCCGCCGGCGGTGAGGATCTTTCCTTCTCCGGCAATGATCTCCGTGCCCGGACCGATGATGATGGTGACGCCGTCCTGCGTGTCCGGATTGCCGGCCTTGCCGATGGCGGCAATGCGGCCATCCTTGAGGCCGATATCGGCCTTGACGATGCCGGTGAGCGCGTCGACGACCAGCGCGTTGGTAATCACCGTGTCGACCGCGCCTTCAGCCCGCGCGACCTGGCTCTGGCCCATGCCGTCGCGGATGACCTTGCCGCCGCCGAACTTCACTTCCTCGCCATGGACGGTGAAGTCCTTTTCGACCTCGATAAACAACTCGGTGTCGGCGAGACGCACTTTGTCGCCAACCGTCGGGCCGTACATGCGGGCATAGGCGGCGCGGGTTAATCTGGCCATCAGCTATAGCTCCCGAAGGTAACGTCGTTTTTTGAGGGCGGGCCGCACATTGTAGCCATCCAATGGTCACGCAATGACCCGCTCGCCGACACTTTGAGCGCCCATTTGGACGTTCCCCTTAGGTGGCCGGAGCGGGTGGGATCACTCCCAAGCCGATGGAAGGAACATCCATGCGCAAGACGATATTTCTGGCGGCCGCCGCCACCCTGATGCTGGCCGGCGCCGCCGGCGCGCAACAGCAACCGACGCCGCAGCCCAGCCCGACACCGGCCGCGCCCGCCGCGAAGGCCCAGCCCGGCGTGCCGGCAATCCAGAGCGTCAACGTCGTCGACATCACCGAGCTGCCCAAGGACACGCAGACGCAGGTGAACCAGATCGTCGCTCAACGCGGCGATGCCGGCCTGCAGACATTGCGCAAATCGATCGATGCCACCCCGAAGGTGAAGTCCGCGCTGCAAGCCAAGGGGATGAGCTCGGCGCAGGTGATCGCCGCCAGCATGCAGCCGAACGGCGCGCTGACGTTGATCACCAAGAAGGCCAGCTGACGCCGCAAAGCTGCTTGCCGGGACTTGCAGGCGGACCGAACCCCGGCCCGCCTGCAACAATCTGGCGGGAACTTTCGACCGGTGGGTGTCGTTTCGCCTTTTTCGCCGCGCCAAAAGTTCAGTCAGGAGCGAGCGATGCCGACCGCCCCGCGCCTCACGAAATGGACCGCAGCCCTGGCCCTGGCCTCGTGCCTTGCCGCAACAGTGCCCAATCCCGCGTTCTCCGCGCGGCCGTTGGACAATGGCCGGCCGGCCGCGCCGATCGTCGATTCGGTCATCCGGCAGGAAGAGGTGCTGTCGAAGACCGAAGCCGGAAAGGTCATCACGGCCATCGACCGCACGCGCGAGAACATCGGCACGGTACGCAAGACGACCAAGCTCGACACTGTCGACATCGTCTTCCTGACGGACGCTGCTCGCGGCGAAGGCGGCCCGCCACCGTCGATCGAAAACAAGGTGTAGCAACACAAGGACGATGTCGCGGAACTGCGCCAGGAGATCGAAGTAAACGCGCTGCTTTTCAGCGTCATCGATTCGCGGCGCGTGCTTGCCGAGGACGTGCTTGCGGTGGAGTTCAACAACCCCGGCAAGATTGTCATCTGTGCCGCGGCCAAGCCTCCGAAGTGATTTGACCGCGCCGACCGGTCTCACAGCTTGCCCATCACCTTCTGCTGGAATCCATAGACCTCGCGCTTGCCACCGAGCGGCACCAAAGTGACGTCGCGCTCCTGGCCCGGCTCGAAACGCATGGCGGTGCCGGCCGGGATATCCAGCCGCATGCCACGCGCGCTTTCGCGGTCAAATTTCAGCCCTTCGTTGGTCTCGAAGAAATGATAGTGGCTGCCAACCTGGATCGGCCGATCGCCGCTGTTGGCGACCTTCAGCGTCAGCGTCGGCAGGCCCTTGTTGAGCTCGATCTCGCCGTCCACCGTGATGACTTCGCCGGGGATCATCGCACCCTCACAAAACGCCGAAGGCAAGGCCGGCGCCGACCGCCGCGCAAGCGGCACCGCCGGCGCGGATCAGAGGGCGGAACCTCAGGCCGAGGCCCAGAGCGGCGGCGATGCCAATGCCATGGAGCAATGCCGTGGCAACGGCAAAACCGGCCATGTATTCGAGGCCACCGGCATTCTCCGGAACCTCCGTGCCATGCGCGTGGCCGTGGAACAAGGCGAACAGGCCGATGACCGCGATGCCCGCCGAAACCGGCAGGTCGACGGCCAGGGCCACCAGCAGGCCGAGCGCGACGACCGAAGCGAGAATGCCAGGCTCCACGAACGGGAGCGGCACGTGCAGCATGCCGAGAGCGCCGCCGACCAACATGACGCCGACGAAGGCCAGCGGCCATGCCCATATGGCCCTGCCACCTTTCATCGCCGCCCACAGGCCGACGGCGATCATGACGGTCATATGGTCGAGGCCGGAAAGCGGGTGCGCGAAGCCGGCGGCGAAGGACGAAGTCGCGCCGACGCCGACATGGGCGTAAGCCGGCATCACGGCGGCAAGAAGCAGGATGGCGGCGAGCGTGGTGGGTTTGGTCGAAGCGGAAATCATGGGTCGGCCTTCCAATTCGAGAGGATCATGCGGCCTTGCGCGGGCCACAACCTTCGGCCTTCAACACGCGCCTGGTCGACGGTGGGTATTTCTCCAGCATCGTGGCCGGCCGAATCGGCCGCGACGCGAAATTGCCGCCGCAATTCGGGCAGACGCCGCCCAGGACTCTTTCCACGCAATCGGCGCAGAAGGTGCATTCGAAGGTGCAGATCAGCGCGTCGGCCGCCTCCGGTGGCAAATCCTTGTCGCAGCATTCGCAGTTCGGCCTCAGCTCCAGCATCGGTCTCTCCTCACCTGATCGGTTCGTGCACGGTCACCAGCTTGGTGCCGTCGGGAAACGTCGCCTCGACCTGGACGTCGTGGATCATCTCGGCGATGCCGTCCATGACCTGCGCGCGAGTGACGACATGAGCGCCGGCCTCCATGAGCTCGGCCACGGGCCGGCCATCGCGGGCGCCCTCGACGACGAAATCAGTGATCAGCGCGATAGCCTCGGGATGGTTGAGCTTGACGCCGCGCTCCAGCCGCTTGCGCGCCACGATCGCCGCCATGGCGATCAGCAGCTTGTCCTTTTCACGCGGCGTCAGGTTCATGCGTCGTCCCGATGTTCGAGATCAGAGTGACCATAATTTGGGCAGGCCAGCCCGCCCATTGAGCAGCTCGACCAACGGAACCAGCCGCTTGCGGAGCTGGTAGCCGTCGCCGGCGGCAAGCCTCGCAAGAAGCTTGCCAGATTGGCCGACTTTCCAGAAGCTGGCGCCGCCCTCGCCACCGATCACGGGGTCGCCGACGACCGCGCGAGCAGGTTCCAGCAGTGTCTCGGCGCGCGGCGATACCAGGAGCAGCGTGGCGATTGCACACGCTTGGCCGGCTGCGGCCGGGCGCTGGAGCTGCGCCGCGATATCCGGACCGATGCGGAAATCCTCGGCATGAACGAGCCTGCCGCCCTGGCGGACGCGCCAGCGGTCGTGAAAACTGCCATGCACGGTCCGCTCGCCCATCGCCAACCGGCCGAACAATGTGGCTTCCAGCAGGAGCGCCTCGGCGCCCTCGGCAAGCTCCACATCCAGCTCGCGGACAAAGGCCGCGCGGTCGAAGACGATGGTTTCCTGCGGCAGCCAGGCGAGCCGAGCGCCGGCGCCGACCCTCAAGTCCACTTTCGTCTCGGCGCGATCGGAAGCGGCGCGATAAACCTTCTCGCAAGCCTGGGTGGTGATGGAGGCGGAAGCGCCCTCGCCCACCTCCATGGCCCAGCCAAGCCGATCGCCGCCGGTCAGCCCGCCGGCTGTGTTGATCAGCACGGCCTCGAGCGGATCGCCCTGCACCTTGGGCATGCGGATCTTCGCGGATCCGTCCTGGTAAAGGCGATGAAGACGCGTCCGGCCATCCCGCTTGCCGCAGAAAAGCCTGGCTCGCCCGGCAACACGTTGCGCCGCGGGAGGGGAAACCAATGTGTCGCCGATCATGTCCACGGCGCCAACGTTAAGCACTCCGGCGGCTTTGTCGATATATAGCTTGTTGCTTGACATCGTTTTGGTTTCTATAGAGGGAAGCCATCTTGGAATGGTCGCGCGATGCCTGATGGGGTAAGGGCGACGACGTCTTGTGACTCCGGGGACAAAGGGGCGCTGATCAGTTGGCGTCGGGAAACGACAGGGGAAGGGAACCGAATGGCTGACCAGCTGACGACCGAAATCATCGAGAAGATCAAGGCCCACGCGGAAACCGGTGGCGAGGAAATCACCCCCAGCACCGATCTCAGCACGCTCGGCATCCATTCGCTTGAGCTGACCGAGATCATCTTCGACCTCGAGGAGAAGTACGGCATCGAGATCGAGATGAACACGGTCGACGCCTGGAGCAACCTCAAGAACGTCGGCGACATGGTCGAGGCGGTTCGCGCGCTGATTGCGAAAAAAGCCTGACTGAATGCTGAAGCGCGTCGTCATCACCGGCATTGGCGGGATATGCGGGCTCGGCAACGATGTGCCGTCGATGTGGGACGCCATGCGCTCGGGGCGCTCGGCGATCGGCCAGATCGAAAACCCGTCCCTGCATGACCTGAAGGTCAAGGTCGGTTGCGAAATCAAGCAGCTGCCCGAGCACGGCATCGACCGCAAGCAGGCGGTGTCGATGGACCGCTTCAGCCTGCTGGCCGTGATTGCCGCGCGCGAAGCCATGGCCCAGGCGGGTCTCGCGGCACATGCCGACAACACCTACCGGATGGGCGCGATCGTCGGCATCGGCGTCGCCGGTTTCGAGACCATCGAGGAAAATTACCGCGCGATCCTGGTGGAAGGACGCAACCGCGCCGCCATCTTCACCGTGCCGAAGGTGATGCCGGGAGCCGCTGCCGGCCAGGTCAGCATGAATCTCGGCCTGCGCGGACCGGTGTTCGGCGTCACCTCGGCCTGCTCGTCGGCGAATCACGCCATCGCGTCGGCAGTCGACCAGATCAGGCTCGGCCGCGCCGACGTCATGCTCGCCGGCGGCACCGAGGCGCCGCTCGTCTGGGGCGTGCTCAAGGGCTGGGAGGCGCTGCGCGTGCTTTCGCCCGACACCTGCCGGCCGTTCTCGGCCGATCGCCAGGGCCTGTCGATCGGCGAAGGCGCCGGCATGGCAGTGCTGGAAAGCTACGACCATGCCATGGCGCGGGGCGCCACCATCCTCGCCGAGGTCGCCGGCGCCGGGCTTTCCGCCGACGCCTCCGACATCGTCGCGCCGACAGTCGAGGGGCCGGAAGCGGCGATGCGCTTCTGCCTGGTCGACGCCGGGCTCAATCCGGAAGACGTCGATTATCTCAACGCGCACGGCACCGGCACCAAGGCCAACGACCAGATCGAAACGGCGGCGATCAAGCGCGTCTTCGGCGAGCATGCGCGCTCGCTCTCGGTCTCCTCGACCAAGTCGATGCACGCGCACTGCCTCGGCGCCTCTGGCGGGCTGGAGATGATCGCCTGCGTCATGGCGATCCGCGAGGGCATCGTGCCGCCGACAGCGAACTTCCGCGAGCCCGACCCCGATTGCGATCTCGACGTGACGCCGAACGTGGCGCGCGAGCGCAAGGTGCGCGCCGCGATCAGCAACGGCTTCGCTTTCGGCGGCACCAATGCGGTGCTGGCGTTCAAGGCGATCTGATCGCGACCGTCCCGCCGGTTCCGCAAACGACCCGTCGCCTGGCATATTGATCCCGGGCTGCAGGAACCTAGTTTCTTGGACTACCCCGCCAGGCGCCCGCCCCAAGAAAATCCACACCCGGAGCCTCAGATGACCGACCTGTCCGCCTTTCCGATCGCCAAGCGCTGGCCGGCCACGCATCCCGAGCGCCTGCAGCTCTATTCCACGCCGACGCCCAATGGCGTGAAGATCTCGATCGCGCTGGAGGAGATCGGCCTGCCTTACGAGCCGCACTATGTCGACATCGGCAAGAACGAGAGCTGGACGCCGGAATTCCTGTCACTGAACCCTAACGGCAAGATTCCCGCAATCATCGATCCGGATGGTCCCGGCGGCAAGCCGATCGGCCTGTTCGAATCCGGCGCCATCCTGCTCTATCTCAGCGACAAGACCGGCAAGCTCATCCCTTCCGATCCGATCCGGCGTTACGAGACGATCCAGTGGGTGTTCTTCCAGATGGCCTTCATCGGCCCGATGTTCGGGCAGGTCGGCTTCTTCAACAAATTCGCGGGGCGTGAGATCGCCGACAAGCGGCCGCTGGCGCGCTACCGCGACGAGTCGAGGCGTCTGCTCGGCGTGCTGGAGACGCGGCTGAAGAGCCGGCAATGGATCATGGACGACGATTATTCGATCGCGGATGTTTCCATGCTCGGCTGGGTGCGCAACCTGATCGGCTTCTACGAGGCGCGCGAGCTCGTCGGCTTCGACGATTTCCCGAGCGTTGCCGCCTGGCTGGAACGCGGCCTGGCGCGACCGGCCGTGAAAAGAGGCCTTACGATCCCCGCGAAGGGTTGAGCGGCACCTTATTTCGTCTTGGTCTTGGCCTTGCCGCCCCGGCCGAGCACGGAAGCGGCAAGCCGCGCGGTGGCCACCACCGCGCCGGTTGCAACGCTTGCCACGGTTCGGATCGGGCCTGACTTGCCGGCCGCCGGCTTGTGGGCCTTCGCGGGTTTCGCGGGAACCTTGTGCACCGCGCCTGGCACGACCTTCCTGGGCGCGGCCTTGCCGAAGGAAGGCTTGGCGTCCTTCGGCGCCGAATCGACAGGGGCTTTCGGTTGCATCGCCCTTACTCTGGGCGCGGTTTTCTTGGTCCTGGTTGCCATCGGACGGTTCCTGCTGTTTGTTTTCACGCAATTCCTGCCGGAAAACCGTTACCGGCTTTCCTGGAATCGCTCCGTCGCCGGACTATTTTGCAATAGGGTGATAACGGGACGAAAGTCTTAAGGTTCCGACCCAAAACTATTGAAAATTGAGCAGGTTAACCAATCACCAGATCGGCGGCCCTGCGGCGCGCCAGCACACGCTCGATGTTCGGCATGTCGTTGGAGGCGATCCAGGCGCGGGCATCCTCGTCCGACTTGCCGTGACCGCGCCAGCGCTCCATCAGGCGGCGCTCGAGCTCGTTGCGCGGCACGTCGACATAAATAGTGAAATCGAACAGCGGGGCAAGCCGCGACCAGGGTTCCTCGTCGAGCAGCAGATAGTTGCCCTCGACCAGAATGAACTTGGTGTCGGCGCCGACGATCGCGGCGGCCGCACGCGACAATTCCATGCCGCGGTCGAACACCGGAATGGCAATGTCGGGCTCGCCGGAGCGGATGCGCTTCAAGAGCGTCTCGAAGCCGGCGAAGTCGAAGGTTTCCGGCGCGCCCTTCCGGGCACGCATGCCCCGGCGATTCAGAATTATGTCGTCGAAATGGAAGCCGTCCATCGGCACGACCTCGGACGTGCCCTCGGGCAGCAATTCGTGCAGCGACGCCGAAATCGTCGACTTGCCGGCGCCCGGCGGGCCGGCAATGGCGACGATGAAGCGCTTGGCCTTGCCGGCGCGCTTGAAGATGGCGGCGGTGATATGGGCGATCTCGGACATCGGCGCGCCTTTCCGGGTAATGTTTCGGCCGCATCTTGGCGGCAGTCGGCGGAAATTTCAAACCCGGATCGGCCGAGGTCCTCAGGCAGGAACGGCGCGCCCTACGCGCAGGAACTCGCCATCGAAAGGCACATCCCTCGCCGCGCCATCGGCGGCGATGATGCGCATGCGGTCGCGAACGGTTTCGATATCGCTCGGCGCCTCCGCATCGGTGAAAGGAACAGCGCCGATGACATGGCGGAACGAGAACGACCGCCCTTCGGCAAGCGCGAACGCCGTCGCCACGCCTTCGTGCTTCAGCCAGTTGTCGCCGATGGAGGCGGCATGGCCGACCGCGGTGCGGCCGTCCTCGATGCCGAGCACGCCGACATGGCGGCCGCTCCAAGGGGCATAATCGCGCCCACCATTGGAGAACCACAGCATCGTCACCGGCAGTTCGGCCGGGTTCTTCAGCACCAGCACCAGATCCTGCTCGGCGTGGCGGGCGACCGCCGTCCAGCCGGGGCCGCCGTGATCGTCCTCGACCAGGGTGATGAAATCCTCGCGCTTGTCCTCCATGCGGTATTCGGCGAGATCGGTCGTGCCGCCGCCGGCGAGCGGAAAATGCGCGAGGTCGGCCGTGCGGGCCGGATAGGCGAGCCGGAAGCGG
>JBFLWR010000442.1:0-15422 GCA_040755925.1 Pseudomonadota bacterium | reverse complement strand
TGGCGATGACGATACTGGTGTTGGCGGGGCCCACGGTCTCGACAAGCTGATAGAAATCGGCGGCCGCATCCGGATGCAGCCGCACGCAGCCATGCGAGGCGGGCCGGCCGAGGCGGCTGACGGCATAGGTCGCGTGCACGGCGTAGCCGCCGCTGAAGAAGACCGAATGCGGCATCGGCGAGTTGTCGTACTTCTTCGAATACCACATCTCGTGCATGCGGGTCGGCTTGAACGACCCGGTCGGGGTGACATGCGCCCGGTCACCCGTCGACACCTTCCAGGTGAAGGCCGGCCGGCCGTCGACCGTGACTTCCATGATCTGTTGCGACAGCGAGACACGCGCCACGACCTGGCTGGCGTGGGCGGCATGGCTGCCCACGCCGAGGAAGAGAACCGCCCCGGTCAGAACGGCGGCGGTGAGATTGATGAGCTTGTCGGAAATGGCGGCATGCATGACGATCCCTCTTTTGTTTTGCCGGCCGGACCGGCGTTGTTCGATGGGCCGCTTATCGCTCCGGCCTGTTTCCATAAAATTTCGTTACGTTTTCATTATTGTTTCGAATTTGTTTCATCTCTCTGAGAGAGTTCTCGGGCGATCGCCCCCCTTTTTGCATCATCATTTGGGCCGCCGTCGGTTTGATTGCACTCAAACGAAAGCGCATTTGCCGTTTATATGAAAGCCAATTTGGTTATTTCGAAACTGAATTGAAACGAAACGCTGCTCGCGCGACATGAAGCGGATACAAGCCGGCCGCAATGTTGGCGTCACGGGAACAGACAGCAGCAACGAAATGGGCAGGAAAACGAACCTAAGCTCCTGGCTCTTCGGGATAAGCGTCGCGATCATCGTCCTCGGTGGCGCCGGCCCGGTTGCCGGCAATACGGTGACGGCGCCAGCCGCGATGAATTCCGCCGAGGTTTCGACGCTGCATGCCGCTCTGTTCATCGCCACGGTCTGGATCGTTTCCAGCCTGCGCGTCCACCGGCTGAAGGCCTTCTGGCGGGTCGGCTTTCGGTTGATGAGGATGCGCGGCCCCTCCGGCTACTTGCTGCCGAGAGGACCGAAGGCCCGCGCCGCAGCGGGGGGCTCCGTCGGCGGCGCGGGCGCTTCGGGAGTTTCCTGAAGCATCACCGAAATCGACAAATCGGGGATTGAAGATGAAGACGAAATTTGCCGCGTCCGTGCTTTCGGTGCTGCTCTACGCGCAAGGCCTGCTCGGCTTTGCCGCGCTGGCAACGGTGCTCTTGAAGGATCGCGCGCATGCAGGCCAAATCAACGCCGACGCATATGTGCCCGCCGGCCCGTCGATACTCGTGGTGCGCTGAACCGCGCCGGACCTGAAGCAGGGTTGGCCGGAGATTCCCGATGGCAAGCGAAGCTGTCTCAGTCGCTGCGCGGCACCGGCGGATCGAAGCGGTAGCCGGAGCCCCTGATGGTGGTGATGGTCTCCGTATCGAGCTTGCGTCGCAACCGGACAATGCGCGAATCGATCGAGCGGTCGAACGCCTCGGCGTTTTCGGCGGGCGCCGCGGCGATGATGTCGTCACGCGTCAGCACCTTGCGCGGGCTTGCCAGGAACAGCCTGAGCAGCGCCACCTGTCCCGGCGACAGCTGGTCCTCGGCGCCGGAGCGGTGCATGACCATTGCCGACCTCAGGTCCACCGTGGCGTTTTCCAGCACGATCAGTTCCTGGACCATCCTTCCACGTCGCGTCAGCAGACCGCCGATGCGCGTGGCAAGCTCTCGGACATTGAGCGGGCTCTCCACCACGTCGGCGGCGCCGAGTTCCAGTGCGAGCACCTTGTCCACCAGATTGGTCGGACAGCAGATCAGGATGAAATCCGGGCCGCCATCGCGGCTGTGGCGTCTGAGCAGCTCGCGGCCCTCCGCCTGGGTCACCTCGTCGCCGATGACCACGATATCGATGCCCCCGGCGACAAGCAGAGACTCCGCTTCCCAGGGCTGGCGCGCCCGGCGCACATCGTGCCCGCGCCGTCCGAGATGGTCCGCAAGGTCGCCGGCCACCGTTTCGGCAACCGACACAAGCGCGATGACGGATCGTGCAGCCATGTTCTCCACCCCGCCACAGACAACTCGAGATGAGCGCTGGACATCATGTTTATACCCAATCTACTTTCCGCTGGAAGCGGGAGCGAGAGCGTAGTGAAGGCGCGCATCATCGTCGTCGAGGACGAGCCTGACCTGAAGGAGGCGGTCGCCGAGTATCTCGGCGCCAACGGCTACGACGTCGCCACGGCTGAGAATGCCGGCGCTGCGCGCGCTCTCATAGAGGCACAGTCCTTCCATCTCGCCATCCTCGACATCGCCATGCCCGGCGAGGACGGCCTGTCGTTCGGCCGCTGGCTGCGCTCCAGGACCCAGATAGGTATCATCTATGCTACCGCGGCCGGCACCGCGCTCGACCGCATTGTCGGGCTGGAGCTCGGCGCCGACGACTACATCGTCAAGCCGTATGAACTGCGCGAGGTGCTGGCGCGGGTCCGCAGCGTGCTGCGCCGCGTGCCGCAGCCGGCGGCGCCACAGGCGGCGAAGCCCGAGATCGGCACGCGTCGTCTCATGAATTTCGGCGGCTTCCAGGCCGATTTCGACGGCCGGATGGTCATCGGCGCCAATGGCGCGGTCATCGACATGGCCAAGAGCGAGTTCGACGTGCTGGAGGTTTTCCTGACCCGCGCCAACCGGCTCCTGACGCGAGCGGCGATCTCGGAAGCGATCGGTTTCGTCGAGGACCCCGAGTCCTCGCGCGCGGTCGACATCCGCATCATGCGGCTCAGGAAGAAGATCGAAGCCGATCCGGCCAATCCGAAATTCCTGCGCACGGTGCGGGGCGAAGGCTATATATTCTCGCTGCCGACCGGCGACGGCAATTGAACCCGCGAGGGGCCGCATGACCGCCTGTTATGTCCGCTGACGCGGCACGCACCGACCTGCATGGCTCCCGCCAGGGGGCGGCGATGGCGGCTGTCCGCGTCGTGCGCCGGCTGCGCGAGGCCGGCGACTGGCAGCGCGAGATGGACGGCATACTGGAAACGCTGTGCCGCAGCCTGGATTGCCAGCGCGGCATCCTTTTCCGGCTTCGCGAGCTGCCGGGCGAAGGCTTCGCCCAGTCCGTCGCCGCCTATTGGATCGACCCCGATTTCGGTGGTGAGCTGGCGTCGCCGACAGTCATCATGCAGTCGATCATCAACTCCGATCCGCTTCTGGAGAGGCTGCAGGAGGACGAGCGCCAGGGCAAGGTCTTCGCTGGCCACACGCGCGACCTGGACGGCTTCCTGAGGGCCGATTTCGAGAAGCAGAGCATCAAATCGTTTCTGTCGGTTTCGGTCTTTGCCCATGGCCATCTCTGGGGCACGCTGGCCGTCAACGACTGCATCGCCGAGCGCGTCTGGACGGATGAGGAAGAGGCGACGCTGCATATCATCGCTTTGGCCATCGGCGACGCGATCGAGCGCTCGCCCTCCGAGGCGCATGCCAGCGAGGTTATCCGGCGCACCATGCTGCAGGCCTCGCTCGATGCCATCATCGTCATCGATGAGACCGGTTCGATCATCGAATTCAACCCCGCGGCCGAAAAGATGTTCGGGTTCAAGCGCGGCGATATCCTCGGCAAGGATCTGCTCAACACGGTGGTGCCGGACTACTACCGCAAGGGCTACATATCGGGCGCCGATTACATGTCCGGCCGCGGCGCGCCGATGGTCGGCCACCGGCTGGAGACCGTGACCCAGAACGCCGCCGGCGAGGTGTTTCCGATCGAGCTGACGGCGACCGAGATGCGCGTCGCCGACCGCCGCCTGATCTTCGGCTCGATCCGAGACCTGCGCGAAAAGCTGCGCGCCGAGGAAGAGATCAACCGGCAGCGCGAGAAGCTGCACCAGAACGAGAAGATGGCGGCGATGGGCTCGCTGCTCGCTGGCGTGTCGCACGAGCTCAACAACCCGCTGGCCGTGGTCGTGGCGCAGTCGACACTGCTGCACGAATTCGCCAGCGACCCGCAGACCAAGGTTCGCGCCGAGAAGGTGCGCGCCGCGGCCGAACGCTGCGGCCGCATCGTCAAGAGCTTCCTGTCGATGGTGCGCCTGCATCCGACCGAGCAGGCGGAAACCGATCTCAACCAGGTGATGCGCGCCGCGCTCGAGGTGACCGCCTACGGCGCACGTTCCAGCGGCATCGTCGTCGACACAGATTTCGCCGACGGGCCTTTGCTCGCCATGGCCGACGCCGACCATGTCACGCAGGTGGCGGCCAATTTCCTCATCAACAGCCAGCATGCGCTGGCCGTCGTTGCCGGCGAGAAGCACATCAAGGTACGGACCTTCCGCGGCGCGCACGGCAACCCCGGCTTTTCGGTCGAGGACAACGGACCGGGCGTTCCAGAACCAATCCGCTCGCGCATCTTCGAATCCTACTTCACCACCAAGCCGGTCGGCGTCGGCACCGGCATCGGCTTGTCGATCTCGAAATCCATCGTCGAGCGGCACAACGGAACGATCTGGTTCGAGGAAGTGCAGCCGCATGGCGCGCGTTTCGTCGTCCAACTGCCGGCGATCGTGGGCCATGCCGCCAAGGCCGGGGAAGGCCAGGTGCGCTCCAGCGGTTTGCGACATGCGCTGATCATCGACGACGAGCCCGATGTCGCGGCTTCGCTCTCCGACATATTGGAGTTGATGGGGGTGAAGTCGCGCGTCGTCGCAAGCTGGACCTCGGCAGACGACGTGCTCAACGGACACATGCCGCCGGACATCGTGTTTTCCGACCTGCGCATGCCCGGCACCAGCGGCATATCGATCTATCGCGAGTTGCTGGCGCAACGGCCAGGCATGGCGCAGCGCTTCGTGCTCGTCACCGGCGACCTGATCGGCGCCAAGGCGGAGATCGAGTCGCTGCCGCCGCAGCAGCGGCCTCATATCCTGGAGAAGCCGTTCTCAACACTCGACGTCCGGGGCGTGCTTTCGACCGTAGCCGACGAGACTGCGGTCGAGATCTGAAGCTATCTCCTCTGGATCTCAAAAAAAAGGCTCCCGACCGGCTTGGCGGCGGGAGCCTAGCTTGAGCGCAGGAGGGAGCGCTCTGGGGAGGCCTTAGAATATGTTCGGCGTATTGGTCAGCGGCGCGGCGCTGGCGATCATGCGCACGGCCCGGGCCCGGTGCCGGCCGGATTGCTCGGCGATGGCGCGCAGGCATTCGGCGTTTTCGCTGCCCCAGCTCTGGCCCTTGCAGGCAAAATCGATCTGTGGCTCGGGCAGACGCGCGGTCTTCAGGGTGGTCGGCGCACCCTGCACGACATTGGCCGGCGGGTCGATCGAGGCGAAAGCCGGACCTGCCGCCGGTGTGACGACCATGCCGATGACGGCGCAACCACCGATCAGCGTGAACATCGCCATCGGATGATCGCTCGCACGCTGGCGCAGCGCCAGCTTCGGCCGGCGATCGTTGCGCTCGGGCCCATGCGCGCGGCGCTCCTTACCGGCGGTTTGGACTTTCGAAAGCATTGTCTGTTCCCTTCGTTATATTTCTTATTCTCATAAAACGAACATAACCGCGCTCGGTAACAGGCCGATGATAAGGCGCGCTTGCGCGTGTAACAGGATTGAAACAGGGGGCTTTGACCCCGATCGTGATGCTGCTTCCAGCCGGCCTGCACCTGTTGCTTCCGGCTTGGACAAACGATGCACCAGCCTGGCTGCCCCGACTGTAAATGACCTCACACAGCAACCCTCCTGGGCCTGCCGGCTACGGAGCGGTTCGGCATTTGTGAGACGACGAACCGTCCCAAGCGTCGCGAAACCGGCCTCGGTCGAGACCGGGATTCGCCTTCGGAATTGCCTCCCCACATCCCCGGATAAGGCTCGGATTTTCCGGGATTTTCTCGGCCGCATCGGTCTTGGCCCGACCGCATGGAAAAATGCAAACGCTCACAAGCTATTGCATTTCAACGAAAAATGCGCATATATTGAATGAGTATTCAACAAAAAGAAGAGCATTCTGATGAACCCGCACCTCCGTGACGTGGCGATCCCCAATGATTGGGACCGGCGGGGTCTGCCGGGGTGGAGCTATCATTCCAACGCCCTGCTCGAGCTCGAGAAGGAATACGTCTTCCGCAACCACTGGCAGATCGCCGGCCATGTCTCCGACGTGCCGAATACCGGCGACTACCTGACCATGGACGTGATCGGCGAGCGCGCGCTCATCGTGCGCGGCAAGGACGGTGTCGTGCGCGCCTTCAATAACATGTGCCGCCACCGCGGCAGCCGCGTCGTCGCTGACAGCCAGGGCACCTGCAAGAACGCGCTGGTGTGCCCGTTCCATGGCTGGGTCTACAATCTGGATGGCACGTTGCGGGGCGCTGCCCGCCCGCGCTCCTTCCCCGAACTCGATAAGACCGAGTTCGGCCTGATGCCGCTCGACCTCGAGATATGGATGGGTTTCATCTTCATCCGCTTCCGCAAGGGCGGCCCGCAGCCTTCGGTCGCGGAGCTCTTGAAGCCGATTGAGTCGGAGATGGCGCATTATAACGTTGCCGAAATGGTTCCGTCCTGGGGCATCTGGACCCAGAAATCGCCGGTCAACTGGAAGTCGGTGCGTGACGTCGACAACGAGGGCTATCACGTCGCCATGGCGCATCCGGCGCTGCAGGACCTCTATGGCGCGACCTATTTCGACGAGCCCTTCGTCAACGGCGTGTCGCGGTCCTTCGCCACCTACAATCCGCATGCCGGGCGGCGCTGGAGCGTCGGCCAATACATCAAGATTTCGCCCGAGCCGACGCATCTGCCGGAGCATCTGCGCAAGGCCTGGATCTATTACGGCATCTTCCCCAACAACGCGCTGTCGATCATGCCGGAATCGGTGCAGTTCTATCAGGAGTTCCCGCTGTCCACCGGCGAGACGCTGCTGCGCGGCGCCATCTACCGCTACAAGGACGAGACGCGCGAGCAGGCGGCGGCGCGCTACCTCGCCTACCGCATCGACCGCGACACCATGAACGAGGACGTCCAGCTTTCGGTCTGGTCGAACGAATCCATGCTGTCGGAAGCCTTCGAAGGCTTCTATTTGTCCGATCTCGAATACGGCGTGCGCACCCACCACGACCATCTGCGCAGGCAGATTCCCGTCCTAGGACTGGAGATCGCGCCGGAGGAAAAGGACATGTGGGCGCTCAACGACGCGCTGCGGTCGCGAGCGTAGGCGAGGCGCCGGAACCGCTGTTCTCCCCCTTGGGGGAGATCAGCTAGACTAAATCACCCCCGCCACACCCCTTCTTTCCTCAGGTCGTCCATCGTGCGCGAAATGCCTTCGCGCAGGATCGCCACCATATCGTCGACCTGCTCGCGCGAAATGATGAGCGGCGGCGACATCACGCACATATTGATCAGCGGCCGCACCAGCAGGCCGAGCTCGTGGCAATGCGCGTCGATGCGCTTGCCGACATTCTTGTCGAGCTGCAGCGGATCTTTGCTCTCGCGGTCGGCGACGCACTCGACGCAGGCCATCAAACCGACGCCGCGCACTTCACCGACCAGCGGCAGTTCTTCCAGCGTCTTCAGCCGGGCCTGGAAGTAGGGCGCGATCTCGCGCGTGTGCTGAAGCACACCCTCTTCCAGCAGGTCGAGGTTCTTCAACGCCACCGCGCAGCCGATCGGATGGCTGGTGTAGGTGAGGCCGTGGCCGAACAGGGCGTCGGGATGGTTGGAGCGGCGCAGCTGTTCCAGCAGCCGCTCCGAGATGATGACGCCGCCAAGCGGGAAGTAACCCGAGGTGACGCCCTTGGCGAAGGTGATCATGTCCGGATCGATGCCGAACACGTCGCCCGAAGCGAAGACATGGCCAAGGCGCCCGAAGCCGGTCACCACCTCGTCGGAGATGTAGAGGATGTCGTTCTCGCGGCAGATCTCCCGGATGCGCTTGAGATAGCCGTCCGGCGGCACGATGACGCCGCCCGAGGCCTGCACCGGCTCGCCGACGAAGGCGCCGATCCGGTCGGCGCCGACGCGCGCGATGGTGTCGCGGAACTGGTCGACCAGGAAATCGACGAAGGCGGCGACATCCATGCCCTTTGGCCGGCGGAACGGGTCGGGAGACGAAAGCTTGACCACCAGTTCGTCGGCCCCGTCCATCCAGTCGCGGTCGCGCGGCCGGCCGTTGAGCGAAGCCGACAGGTAGGTCGAGCCGTGATAGGCGCCGGCGCGGCTGAGGATCAGCTTCTTCTCCGGGCGGCCGCGCACATTGTTGTAGAACTGCATGAAGCGCAGCGCCGTCTCCACCGCCGAAGAGCCGCCGGTGGTGAAGAAGGTGTGGCTGAGCTCGCCGGGCGCAGCGTCGGCGATGCGCCTGGCAAGCTCGGCCGACGGCGCGTTCATCGTGTACCAGGGCGTGTTGTAGGAAAGCGCCATCGCCTGGTCGTACATCACCCTTGCCAGCTCTTCGCGGCGGTGCCCGACATTGATGCACCACATGCCGGCAGGGCCGTCGATCAGCCGCTTGCCGGACGCATCGGTGATGTAGATGCCGTCGCCCTCGCCGATAAGCGTGCGCGCCTCGGCGCCAACCGAGCCGGCATATGGCCAGGGCTGGACGAGGTGGCGCTTGGCGAGCTCGACCGCATCGTCTTCGCCGGGTTCGACGATGTCCCTCGCCTTGATCTTGCCTGCAGCCGCCATGTTAGCCTCGCTTCGTCCAGTTGCGGAATTTTTGTCGGACACCAAACGAAGCGTCAAACCGCGGAAAAGCGACTTTTCTTCACTTCATTTTGAATATCCGTTCAATCAATATCTCAGAATTAAAGCTTGATTTCAATTGGCGGATGCGTCCATGATGAAAGAAAGCCGGCAAGCAGGGAGCGGCCACGCTCCGGGCATAAGAATTGGGAACAGGCGACCGGCGCCAGCAAATGGGAAGGCCGCATGGCGGGACAGTCCGAGCCAGCAACTGAGATCACGCCCGGAGCGCTGCAATGACGGCGGCCGCGGAAGGGTCGCCCCCGCTCAGCATGGCGCGGGCCAGACGAAACGCCCTTCTGCAATCGGAACCCGTGCAGGGCTTTGCCCTGATCAGTCCCACCTTCCTCTACGCGCTGATCCTTCTGCTCCTGCCTATCCTGGTCGTCATCGCCCATTCCTTCTGGACGCAGAACTACCTCACCATCGACCACACCTTCACGCTGGAGAACTACCGGATCGCGCTGACCGAGCCGATCTACCGCGAACTGCTCTGGCGCTCGCTCTACATCTCGCTGACGGTCAGTCTGCTCACGGTCATCCTCGCCTATCCGATCGCCTACTTCATTTCCTTCCATGGCGGCCGCCACAAGAGCCTCTGGCTCTTCCTCATCACCATCCCGTTCTGGACGAGCTACCTTCTGCGCGTGATGTCGTGGAAGGTGATCCTCGGCTACAACGGAGTGCTCAATTCCGGCCTGATGGGGCTCGGCATCATCAGCGAACCGTCGACCGCGCTGCTCTATAATTCCAGCGCCGTCATCATCACGCTGACCCATGCCTGGGCGACCTTCGCCATCCTGCCGATCTTCGTCTCCCTGGAGAAGGTCGACCGCACGCTGGTCGAGGCGGCGACCGACCTTGGCGACGGACCGCTGCGCTCCTTCCTGCGCGTGACCTTGCCGTTGTCGGCGCCCGGCGTCATCTCGGCGGCGCTCATCGTCATGATCCCGACCGTCGGCGACTACGTCACCCCCAAGCTCGTCGGCGGCAAGGACGGCGTCATGATCGCCAACGCCATCCAGGCGCAGTTCGGCAAGGCGTCGAACTGGCCGCTGGGTGCCGCCTTGTCCGTCACCACCATGGTGATCGTCTCGCTGATGGCCGGCGCCACGGTGCTGATCATCCGTGCTTTGCAGAGGCTCGCGCGATGACGGCGATCAGACGTTTCCTGCCCGGCTGGCTGTCGACCTACGCCTGCCTCTACATCCTCTTCCTCTACCTGCCGGTGATCTTCCTGCCGATCTTCTCGATCAACACCGCGGCGACGCCGAAATTTCCGCTCTCCGGCGTCACGCTGCAATGGTACGAGGACCTGCCGCGCACGCCGGCGCTGATCGACGCCACCTGGAACAGCCTGATGGTTGGCGTCTCGGCCGCGATCCTGTCGACCGTGCTCGGCATCCTCGCCGCCCGCTCGATCACCCGCTACCGTTATCCCGGCCGCCGCGCCATCAACGGGCTGATCATGGCGCCGCTCGTGCTGCCCGAGGTGATCGTCGCCATCTCGATGCTGCTGGTGATGCTGCAGCTCGGCCTCAGCCTGTCGCTGTTCACTGTCGTGCTCGGCCATGTGCTGGTCTGCATCCCCTATTCGATGACTGTGCTGACCTCGGGCTTCGAGGGCTTCGACCGCAGCCTCGAGGAAGCCTCCGCCGATCTCGGCGAAAGTGCCTTCGGCACCTTCCGGCGCGTGACCTTGCCGATGGTCGCTCCGGCGATCATCTCCAGCCTGCTCGTCTGTTTCACCATCTCGCTGGATGAATTCATCATCGCCTTCTTCCTGACCGGCACAGAGGCGACATTGCCGATCTACATCTGGGGCCAGCTGCGTTTCGCGGCCAAGCTGCCCGGCGTGCTGGCGCTCGGCACCTTGCTGCTCATCGCCTCCTTCGTGCTGATGACCATTGCCGAAATCCTGCGCCGCCGCGCGGCCAGACGCACCCAGACCGAGGGAGGCCTCCATGCTTGAGCGGGTCCAGTCCGAGCGCATCCAATCGGATCGCACCATGATCGAGATCCGCGACGTCACGCGCAGCTACGGCGCCTTCAAGGCGCTGGATGATGCCTCGCTCAGCATCCGCGAGGGGGAATTCTTCTCGCTGCTCGGCCCGTCCGGTTGCGGCAAGACCACGCTCTTGCGCATGATCGCCGGCTTCGACAATCCAACCAGCGGCTCGATCGCCGTCGGCGGCCAGCCGATGGAGGGCATTCCCGCCAATCGCCGGCCGACCAACATGGTGTTCCAGAGCTATGCGATCTTCCCGCATCTCAACGTCGAGCAGAATGTCGCCTATGGATTGAAGCGCCTGAAGCTGCAGGCCGGCGAAGAAAAGCGCCGCGTCGAGGAAGCGCTCGCCCAGGTCTCGCTGACCGGCCTCGGCAAGCGCCGCGCCACCGAGCTCTCCGGCGGCCAGCGCCAGCGCGTTGCGCTTGCCCGCGCGCTGGTCATGCGCCCCAAGGTTCTGCTGCTCGACGAGCCGCTCTCAGCGTTGGACAAGAAGCTGCGCGAGCAGATGCAGGTCGAATTGCGCCGCCTGCAGCAGGCGGTCGGCATCACCTTCGTGCTGGTCACCCACGACCAGTATGAGGCTTTGGCCATGTCCGATCGCATCGCGGTGATGTTCGGCGGCAAGATCGCTCAGGTCGCTTCACCGAAGGAAATCTATCAGCGCCCGGTCAACCGGCAGGTCGCCGACTTTCTCGGCGGCATGAACTTCGTGAAAGCTCAAATCGTCGAGGAGAACGGCGCTTCGCTGGTGCTCGATACGCTGGGCTTCGGCCGCGTCAGGACCGACAAGCCGCAGGCCTATGCGCGCAACGGCGGCGCTGCCACGCTCGGCATCCGGCCGGAGCGGCTGCGTGTTCTATGGGACAATGCGACGGCGAAATTCGAGGTCGCAGGCAAGGTCGTCGAGCGCCACTATTTCGGCGAGATCACCCATCTGATCGTCGAGATCCCCGGGCTGGAAAAGCCGCTCTCGGTCACGGAGACCAACGATTTCGGCGCCGACGACATTCCGGTCGGCGCGTCGATCCGTCTCGCCTACGATCCCGAGGCCTTGGTGGCGATGGCCGACTGAAGCGTGGCCTGGATCTTTCCGGCGGCCATCCTTCCCGCAACGATCGCGCCTTCGACATAGCCCGGAAAGGACGGCGAGACTTCCGAAGCCGCGAAATGAACGGGCGGCGCACCGGCAAGGATGGCGCGCTCGGCATCCCGAGCCGTCACGTCGACGATAAGATCGCTGTAGGCGCCGCCGCTCCAGCGGTCGTGGGCCCAGTCGCGCTGGCTGAAGTCGAGCACGTCGCCCGCCTCGGGACCCAGCGCGCTCTCGAGCCTCGCTGTCACCTCGGCGCGCAACGCGGCCTCGCCGAGCGGGTGCCAGCGCAACGCCAGCGGCCCGCCGACGAAGACGATGAGCGCTGCATGTTCGGCATCCCTGCTGCCGTCGCAGGCGAACAGCCCCGGCAGGTCGCGCCACATCACCATGCCGCTCAGGTCGCGCTCACGCCAGAACGGCTTGGCGTAGCGCACCAGGATCTTGATCACCGCCCCGCTTTCCCAGACGCCCAGCGCCTTTGCCAAAGCTGCCGGCAGCTGGGGCGCGAAATCGAGCTTCGCGGCGGTTGCCGGCGGCAGCGCGACCAGAACCTCGCTCGCCTTGACGATGAAGCCACTGGCCGTCGTTACCTGAACGCCTTCGGGCCCGTGTTCGATGCGCGCCGCGGCCTCGTTCAGCCTTAGCCGATCGCCGAGATCGGCGGCCACATCGTCGGCCAGCGACTGCATGGTGTCGCGCAAGAAATACTGCAGCTCGAACACTTCGTTGGTGATCCGGCGGTCGTTGTCGATCAGGTACCAGAGCGGCACCTTGTCCGCCGCCAGGCACCACAGGCCTTCGACGAGCGACCGGAAGGCCGCCTTGGAATCGGCGTCGTCGGGCTGACCATCGAGCCAGGCCGCGACGCTCAGGCCGGCAATCGACGGGTCGTCCGGATCGATCCGGTTCATGCGTTCGCGGATCGCCACCGATGCCTGATAGGTCCGCTCGGCCCTTGCCGGCGACATCCCCGGGTGGGTGATGAACTCGCCCTCGACGTAGGTCTCGACGAACGTCTTGCCACGAGTTTTGGCGAGCGCCATCAGCTGCGGCATGTCCTGGCACAGGAACTGGCCGCCGCTGTCGATCAATTCGCCCAGCCCGTTTCGCATCGCTTCGACGCGGCCGCCGACGCGATCTCGCGCTTCCAGCACAAGGAAATCGATCCCGGCGCGCTGCAACTCGAGCGCGGCGGACAAGCCGGTGAAGCCGGCACCGACGATGACGACATCGGTCTTCTGCGCTGCTCCGCTCAATAGCCGGCCTTGATCTTCTCGAATTCGGTGACCATGCGGTGCTTGAGGTTCGGCGGGACGGGTTGCTGGAACAGCGTCTTGTCGAGGAACTTGTCGAGATTGTCGAAGCCGCGATCGGTGAGCAGCTTCTGATCCATCGCCGCCATGCCGGCGCTGTTGCCGTGACCGTAGCCGAAGGTTTTCACCATATACTCAGAAACGTCCGGAGCGTTGACGGCGCTCAGGAAATCATAGGCCTGATCGAGCTTGCCGGGCGCGTCTTTCATCAGCACGTAACCGCAGACCCAGGTCGAGATGCCTTCCCTGGTGTCGCGATTCATCGCGATCGGCATGCCCTGGCCCTTCAACGTCACATAGGTCTCGTTCCAGCCCCAGACCAGGTCGACCTCATTGCCCGAGAACGCCTGGTTGAGATCGGTGTCGTCGGTCCAATAGAAACGGACATTCTTGTGCACTTCGCGCAGGAAAGCCGAAGCTTGGTCGAACTGCTCATCGGTCATCCTGGTCCAGTCCTTGAGCCCGATGACCAGGCTCGCCAGCGCATAGGCGTCGTCGACATTGTCGCCGATGGTGACGCGGCCCTTGAACTTCGGGTCGGCAAAGATTCTCAGCGACTTCGCCTCGTCGGCCGTCACCTTGTCGGCACGGTAGAGCAGCGAGGTGTTGCCCCAGTCGAAGGGCATGAACCAGGCTTTGCCGTCAGCGGTGGTGGCCAGGTCCTTCATCGCCATGATGCCGGGATTGAGGCCTTCCAGCCGGCGATCCTCGAAGTGTCGAGCGGCTGCAGCAGGCCGGCTTCGCGCCATTTCACCACGCTTTGCGAGCAGGGATGCGCGATGTCGGCCTTGAAGCCGGCGCGCATCTTCTCGAAGGCTTCATCCTCGTCGCCGAAGAAGGAGAACGTCGGCTCGGCCCCATATTTGCCGGTGTAGCCCTCGTGCAGCAACGGGTCCTCGTAGCCCGACCAGTCGAAGACGACGAGATCGCCGCCAGCTTCGGCAAGCGCGCATGCGCCTCCCGCGCCGACGGTAATAACGGCAGCCAGGGCAAGGCGGCGAAGCGTGGATTTCATGGCCCGAGAAACTCCCCCCAGCGCGATACACAGCAGCAGGAGGCTAGGGGAATTCCCGGCTTTTGGCGAGCCCGCCTGCCTCGGCCAGACACCGGAGCAGGCGGGCCGCTGAAATCCGGTTCAATAGCCGGCTTTGATCTTCTCGAATTCGGCGATCATCTTGAGCTTGAGCTCGGAAGGCAGCGGCGACTGGAACAGCGTCTTGTCGACGAACTTCTCGACATTGTCGTAGCCCTTTTCCTTCAAGATCGCCGGGTCGACGCCCGCCATGCCCTTGGCGTTGGCTTGGCCGTAGCCCCAGTCCTTGACCAGCACCTTGGCGATCTCCGGATCGTTGACCGCGTTGAGGAAGTCGTAGGCCTTGTCGGGATTGCCGGGCGCATTCTTGAACAGCACGTAGCCGCAAACCCAGGTCGATATGCCTTCCTGCGTGTCCTTCTTGGACTTGATCGGCACGCCGGCCTTGACCGATTGCACGGCCGCATCGTTCCAGGCCCATGCGAGATCGACCTCGCCGCCGGAGAGCAGCTGCACGATGTCGGTGGTGTCGGTCCAGTAGGAACGAACGTTCTTGTGCACCTGGCGCAGGAAGTCGGACGCCTGCTTGAACTGGTCGTCCGTCATCTTGGTCCAGTCCTTGAGCCCGATGGCGAGGCTGGCCAGCGCATAGGCGTCGTCGACATTGTCGCCGATCGAGACACGTCCCTTGAACTTCGGATCGGCGAAGGCCTTCAGCGACTGCACGTCCTTCTCGTCGATCTTCGAGGAATTGTAGGTGAGCTGCGTATCGCCCCAGTCCCACGGCATGAACCAGGCCTTGCCGTCGGCGGTGGTGGCGAGATCCTTCATCGCCATGATGCCCGGATTGAGGTCCTTCCAGCCGGCGATCTTCGAGGTGTCGAGCGGCTGCAGCAGCCCCGCCTCGCGCCACTTCACCACGCTCTGCGAGCAGGGATGGCCGATATCGGACTTGAAGCCGGAGCGGATCTTTTCGAACGCCTCGTCCTCGTCGCCGAAGAAGGCGAAGGTCGGCGAGTCGCCGTTCTTCTCTACATACTTCGGATGGAAGCCCGGATCCTCATAGCCGGACCAGTCGAACACGATCAGATCCTTGTCGGCGGCCACGGCGATCGCCGCCGCCGAGGCCGCCAGCGTGCCGGCGAGCGCCAATGTCAGTGTCAGGCGTCGGCTGAGTTTCTTCATGCTGTTCCATCCTCTTTTGCCGGTCTTGGCGGCCGGCTGTTGCTA
>JBFLWR010000441.1:1669-8152 GCA_040755925.1 Pseudomonadota bacterium | reverse complement strand
TGTGGCTCCGACAACCACCCCAACCGGGCCTATGTCATCATTCCCAACCCCCCCCCGACGATCCTCAGCCGACGCGGACTTCCGGAAAGGCACCCGACGCAAACGCGCCCGGCGGCGGGATATCGGCCTCGCGCCGCGCCAGCGAATTCGCCACCAGCGTGATCGTCTCGCGCCCGGTCCGGGCGATCTCGCTCGGCCTGTCGATACCGGTGATCATGAACTCCTCGATGCCGAGCGCGGCGTAGGGCAGCAACGACAGGGCCAGCCGCGCCGGCGGCCCCGCCACGTCGACCGCCTTGTGATCCATTACGCTGGCCAGGCCTTCCGGACGGATCCTGACCGGCAGCGCGAAGCGCACCTTGCCGGCGCGGCCATGCTCGGCAGCGGCGCCGCGCACGCGCTGGATCAATTGCCCGACCTCGTCGACAGAGCCGGGAGACAGCTCGAACACATCGGCGTGCCGTCCCGCGACTTTAAGCGCGGTGCCCGACTGTCCGCCGAGGCGGATGGTCAGGTTGGCGCCATGTGGACCCTTGCGCGGCACGAAGCCGCCCTTGATGCTGTAGAACGCTCCCTCATGGTCGAAGGGCCGGTCGTTCGACCACAGGCGCTTCAACAGCACCAGATACTCATCGATGCGCTGCCAGACGACGCTGTGGCCGACAGGCCGCGCCTCGGCGTCGCTGTCCTCGAGCGGCTCGCTCAGCATCCGCAGCGACAGGCGGCCGCCGCTCCTGGCGTCGAGCGCCGCCAGCTGCCTTGCCGCCACGGTCGGTTCGATAACGCCGGCCCAATGCGTCAGCACCACCTCCAGCGAACCGGTGCGGTCGAGCGTCTGCGCGGCAATATCCATATTGGTGAGCAGCCCGGCCGGATCGTCGACGACCAGCCTGCGGAAACCCGCATCCTCGATCAGCGACAGCTTGGTCGCGGTCTCGGCGAAATCGTAGAAGAAGCCGCCATTGGCAGGCTTACCGGGAACATGCGTGAACTCGATCGGCATTGCCATCTCCTCCATCACGTTGGGTCGCCCCTATCCTCGAACGAATCCGAGACGCGGGCGCGCGTCAGCGCCCTGGCGCCCGGCCAGTTTCTGCTCCGATGAACTCAAAACTCAGATTTTTTGCACGTCGGGGCCTGGCCCCGCGTCAGTCAGGGAATGAACCCGAAAACCACGGCGCCGGTGAAGACGAATGCGAGCGCGAAGACGACATAGGCGAAAGTGCCGCCGTAAGCGGGCCTCCAGCTCTGGTCGGCGGTCAGCCTCTGGCCTTTGCGCTGGGCGTTCTGGATATAGGACATGGTCTGGCCTCCGTCTCAGCCATTAATCTATAAAGTTAGTAGACTTTGTCGATTGCTATTTTCAGGCCAGGCGCGGAAATTTGTTCTCAAACTCGCCTCCCCTGAGGTTTCCGATACTCACAAACCCCTGAAGGACAGTTCTTGGGCAGGCCGGAAGGCCACCGGCCCTCTTGGAAACTGGCACAGCGGGGCGCCCTTTCCACAACCTTGGCGTTACCTGGCGCCAAGGATAGCATCGACACGTCAAAATGACGGAGGAGAGGAAAATGGGTGGAAGGCTGGCGGGCAAGGTCGCCATCATTTCAGGCGGCGCGACCGGCATGGGGGGAGCGGCTTCGGAGCTGTTCGCGGCGGAAGGGGCCAAGGTGGCGATCATCGACCGCAACGGCGACGCGGCCGGCAAGACCGCTGCAGCGATCCGGGCGCGCGGACATGTCGCCGAGCATTTCGTGGCTGACGTCTCCGACGAGGCCCAGGTCGAGGCGGCGGTGAAGGCGGCGGCGGCCAAGCTCGGCCCGGTCACCGTACTGTTCAACCATGCCGGCACCATCGTCATAAAGCCCTTCCTGGAGACCACGCTGCAGGAATGGGACTGGCTGCATGCCGTCAACGTGCGCTCGATGTTCCTGATGACGCGCGCCGTGCTGCCCGGCATGATCGCCGCCGGCGGCGGCTCGATCGTCTGCACCTCGTCGATCTCGGCGGTGGCCGCGACGCCGAACGAAGTGCTCTACGACACCACCAAGGGCGCCTGCCACATGTTTGCCCGGGCGATCGCGGTGGAGTTCCGTGACCGCAACATCCGCTGCAACGCAGTCTGCCCCGGCTTCATCCGCACGCCGCATGGCCTGCGCGAGGTGGCCGATCTCGGCAAGCTCGGCGTCGACGTCTCGGATGCCGCCATGGCGGCGCAGCAGGGCCGCATCGGCGAGCCGGAGGAAGTGGCCAAGGCCGCGTTGTTCCTCGCCAGCGACGAATCGAGCTTCGTCAACGGGGCGCATCTCTTCGTGGATAATGCCTTCACGGCGATCTGACAGCTTGGCGCCCTTCCTCTCCCCCATCGATCGGGGCAGAGGAAGGGGCACTACCGCTCTTCCCTTCTGAACGGCTTCAGCAGCGCCGATGGCGCCACGGCGTTGCGCGACATGAAGGCCATGGCGACGATGGTGAAGATGAAGGGCAGCATCAGGAACGCTTCGTACGGTATGTGCCCGAGCCCGCTCGCCTGCATCCTGAGCTGCAGCGCATCGACGAAGGCGAAGAGCAGCGCGGCTCCCGCCGAGCGCCACGGATCCCAGCGGCCGAACACTACCAGCGCGATCGCCACCCAGCCGCGACCCGAGACCACGCCGAAGGTGAAGGCGTTGAACTGCGCCATGGTGAGGAAGGCGCCCGCGAGCCCCATCAGCGCGCCGCCGAGGATCACGGCCTGGAAGCGCGTGGCCGTGACGCTGACGCCGGCGGAATCGGCCGCGCGCGGGTTCTCGCCGACCATGCGCACCGACAGCCCCCAGGGCGTGCGGTAGAGCACGAAGGCCGCAAGCGGGACGGCGATGATGGCGAGATAGACCAGCGTGAACTGGTTGAACACCGCCGGGCCGAGAATCGGGATATCAGAAAGCAGCGGGATCGGCACCGGCTTGAAGCCATCGATGCTTGGCGGGACCGATTGCTGGCCGAAGATCAGCCGGTAGAGGAAATAGGCGAGCCCCGAGCAGAACAGCGTCACGCCGATGCCGCAGACATGCTGGCTGAGGCCGAGCACGACGGTGAACAGCGCATGCAGGGCGCCTATCAGCGCGCCGACCAGCACGGCCGCCAGCACGCCAAGCCACAGGCTGCCGCTGAGGCTGGCGGCAGTGAAGCCGGCCATGGCCGACAACAGCATGATGCCTTCGATGCCGAGATTAAGCACGCCGGCGCGTTCGGAGAACATCTCACCGAGCGTGGCGAAGGCCAAAGGGGTTGCGATGCGGATGATGGCGGCGAGGAAGCCGACCTGGAAAATCTGCTCGAACACCGCGCTCATTTGGAAGCTCCCACGCGGCGGAGGCGGTAGGTGGTGAAAAGCAGCGCCACCAGCATGGCAAGCAGCGCCGTGCCCTGGATGACGTCGCTGAGGAAAGCCGGGACGCCGGTGGCGCGCGACATCGCTTCGGCGCCGGTCATGACCGCGGCCAGGAAGATCGCCGCCGGCACCACGCCGAGCGGGTTGAGCCTGGCCAGCATGGCGACGACGATGCCGGAATAGCCATAGCCCGGCGAGATGTCGCTCATCACCTGGAAATGCACGCCGCCGACCTCGCCGACGCCGGCAAGCCCGGCAAGCGCGCCGGAGAGCAGTGCGGTCGAAAGCAGCACGCGCTGCACGTTGATGCCGCCATAACGCGCCGCTTCCGGGTTCTCGCCAGTGACGCGGATGTGGAAACCGAGAGTGGTGCGCGCGATCAGGAACCAGCACAGCGGCGCCGCGATCAGCGCGACGATCACGCCAAGATGCAGCCGCGTGCCTTCGATCAGCACCGGGAAGTTGGCCGAGTCCTCGATCGGCGGCGAGATCGGGTAGCCGCTGAAGCTGTCCTTCCACGGTCCCTCGATCAGCGCCATCAGCGCGTAGTAGATGACCGAGTTGAGCAACAGCGAGCTCACCACGTCGTCGACCTTGAACTTCACCCGCAGCGTTGCCGGCACCAGCGCGACGACGGCGCCCGCGGCCGCGCCGGCCAGCGCCATCAAAAGCATCGCGAGATAGCCCGGCAGCGGGATGGCGCCGACGGCGCAGCTCGCCACCGCGCCGGCCAGCAACTGGCCCTCGGCGCCGATGTTCCAGAACTTGGCGCGGAAGGCTACCGCCACGGCAAGGCCGGTGAAGATCATGGGTGCTGCGCGCACCAGCGTCTCGGTGATGGCGTAGCTGTCGCCGAGCGAGGCCGACAGCATCACGCCATAGGCCTCGATGACACCGGCGCCGGCAATCGCGATCAGGCCGCTGCACAAGACCAGCGTGACGACGATTGCCAGCAGCGGCAGCGCGAGATTGAACCATGCCGGCGTCGAGGTGCGAGCTTCGAGACGGAGCATCAGGCGTGGCCCTCCGCGCCGGTCATCATCAATCCGAGCCTCGCCACGGTGGCCTCGGCGCCTGCAAGCGTGCCGGCGACGCGGCCCTCATACATCACCGCGATGCGGTCGGAGAGCATCAGCAACTCCTCGAGGTCCTCGCCGATGACGATGAGACCGCAGCCTTTTGCGCGCATGTCGAGGAACTTCTCGTGGATGAAGCGGGCGGCGCCGATGTCGAGGCCGCGCGTCGGCTGCGACACGATCAGCACCTTGGGATCGAAAGCCAGCTCACGCGCCAGAAGCGCCTTTTGCAGATTGCCGCCGGAGAGCGCGCCGGCGCGCACCATCGGCCCTGGGCAGCGTATGTCATAGGCCTTGATCTGCGCCTCGGCGAAGGCGCGGATGGCGGCTGGGTTGAGAAGGCCGTTGCGGCTGAAGGCCTCGGTGCCGATGCGCGGCAGCACCATGGAATCGGCAAGCGGCAGATTGGTCACCAGCCCCGTCGTCATCCGGTCCTCGGGAATGCGGCCCAGGCCGAGCGCCTGCAACTCGCGCGGCGAAAATTGCGCGACCGTTTTGCCGGCTATCGTCATCGTTCCGGCCTTCGGCGACACCATCCCCGAAATGACATCGGCAAGCGCCCGCTGGCCGTTGCCCGAAACGCCGGCGATGCCGAGGATCTCACCGGCGCGGACGAACAGCGAGACGTCGCGCAAGGGCGTGCCGGCATGACCGGAGGTGGAAATGCCGTCGAGCGTGAGCACCGAAGCGCCGGGCGTCGAAGCCGCCTTGGTCGGCGGCACGATCTCATGACCGCACATCAGCCTGGCCATTTCGGCCGATGTCGTTTCCGCCGGATGATCGACACGGCCGGCGACCTTGCCGTGCCGCAGCACCACGCAACGATGGGTGAGCGCGCGCACCTCGTTGAGCTTGTGCGAGATGAAGATGATGCCCAGCCCTTGCCCGGTCATCGAACGCAACGCGGCGAACAGGCCGTCGACCTCGCTCGGCGCCAGCACCGCGGTCGGCTCATCGAGGATCAGCAGCCTGGCGCCGCGGAAGAGCGCCTTGATGATTTCCAGCCGTTGCTGCTCGCCGACCGACAGCGCCGAGACCGGCAGGTCCGCGTCGAGGCTCAGCCCATACTGGCGGCTGATGTCGGAAAGCCGTGCCAACCCGCCGGCGCGGTCGATGCGGCCCGACTTGCCGGGAATGCCGATCAGAAGGTTTTCCAGCACCGTGAGCCGTGGCGCCAGATGGAAATGCTGGTGCACCATGCCGATGCCGGCGGCCAGGGCATCGGCCGAATCGCGGATGACGACCGGCTTGCCTTCGACCAGTATCTCGCCGGCATCCGGCGCGTAGGCGCCGAACAGCACGTTCATCAACGTAGTCTTGCCCGCGCCGTTCTCGCCCAGAAGACCGAGGATTTCGCCCGGCGCGACACTCAGATCGACGCCCTCGTTCGCCTTGACGGCGCCGAAGCTCTTGGTGATGCCGCGCATTTCGATGAGTGGGGCGGACAAGGGTGCTCCCGGTGAGAATGGCGCGATTTTTTACCCTCCCCCTTGTGGGGAGGGTCGGCTCATGATCGAAGCGAAGCGAAGATTGTGAGCCGGGGCGGGGGTGCGGCGCCGACCCCCACCCCGCTCCGCTTCGCGGATCGACCCTCCCCGCAAGGGGGAGGGTAAAGATCAATCCGAGACCGGCGTGTTCTCGTCGACGTCGACGCGGAAATTGCCTTCGAGGATTTCGGCCTTTTTCTTCTCGATCAGGTCCTTGACCTCGGCCGGCAGCGTCTTGTCGAACTTGTGGTAGGGCGCCAGATAAGAGCCGCCCTTGGCCATGCGCGAGAAATCGCCATAGTCCTGCGCGGTGAAGACGCCTGCCTTGACCAGCTTGATCGCCTGTTCGACGGTCGGATACATATCCCACACCGGGCCGGTGATGACCGTGTCGGGACCGAGGCTCGACTGGTCGGACATGTTGGAGATGGCGTGGATCTTCTTCTCGACCGCCGCCTCGATGACGCCGAAGCGCTCGGCATAGATGACGTCGACGCCCGCATCGATCTGCGCCACGGCCGCTTCCTTGGCCTTAGGCGGATCGAAGAAG
>JBFLWR010000441.1:0-1659 GCA_040755925.1 Pseudomonadota bacterium | reverse complement strand
TTCTTGACGCTCGGATTGGCCTCCTTGGCGCCGGCGAAGAAGGCGTTGACCAGGCGATTGACCTCCGGAATGCCCATCGCGGCGACCGCGCCGACCGTGCCCGACTTCGACATCTTGCCGGCGATCATGCCGGAGAGATAGGCGGGCTCATGGATCCAGTTGTCGAAGACGCCGAAATTCGGCTCCGCCGGTCCGGCGCCTGAGCCGAACAGGAAAGCCGTCTTCGGGAACTGCTTGGCGGTCTTTCGCGACTCACGCTCGGCGGCGAAGGCATCGCCCAGCACCAGCTCGTAGCCGCCTTGGGCATACTCGCGCATCACGCGGCTGAAATCGGCGGTCTGTACCTTTTCAGACCATTTGTATTCGATGCCCAATTCCTTCTCGGCCTTCAGCAAGGCGACGTGGATCTGGTTGTCCCACGGTTCCTCGATCGGCGTGGCGAAGATCGCAGCCACCTTCAGCTTCTTGTCCTTGGCGAAAGCCACGCCCGGCAGCGCGGCCGCCGCGAGGCCCAGCGTGCCCAGTTCCAGCACGTTGCGCCGCGACAGGCCGGCGCGTTGCGATTTACGCTGATCGTTTTCCATTGAAGTACCCCTCTGTGCGACAGCCGTGTCGAGCCGGCCGTTCCAAGAATGTCAGTCAGACGCCGGGACTATGGTACGGCGCCCGACTTTTGTCCACATGGTCAAATTTAGCTTTCGCTTCTGAAAGGCCTTCCCTGTCCCCTGGTGCGGACGCTCGACGATGGAGTATCGGGCGGGCCTTAGCGCTGCCCCGCACCCTCGGCTGCCAGCGTCTGGGAAAACGCCGCTTCGGCGCTGCGGCCGCCGCGCCACGAGGCGAAGGCCGCGACGAGGTAGAGGATCGCCGAGAAGGTGAAGGCAAAGACCAGGCCGTGCTTGAACGGTCCCGACATCAGTTCGGGGAAAAAGGAATTGCCGGTCAAGGTCGCGGCATTGGCAGCCGGCAGCGCATGCAATACATCGGCCGGGATCAGCTCTCCCATCGGATTGTAACCGAGGAAGGCGGCGAACAGGCTGGCGACGGGCGGCATGTTGGCGATCTGGTGCGCAATCGCCTCCGGCACATGCTGCACCAGCAGCCCGGCTTCCATCGTCGCCGGCAGGCTGGCCGCGAGACCAGCCAGCATCAGGCTGAAGAACAGGCCGATCGACAGCACCTGCCCGGCGTTGGTGGTGGTGGCCCGCATGCCGGAGGCTTGGCCGCGCTCGCGCGGCGGCACCGAATTCATGATCTGCGTCGAGTTCGGCGCCACGAACAGGCCGGAGCCGAGGCCGTTGAGGAAGAGCAGCCCGGCAAACGCGGTGTAGGAGAAATCGGCCGGCAACAGCATCAGCGCGACGAAGCTGGCGGCGCCCGCGACCATGCCACCGACGGCGAAGGGCACGCCGCCGATACGGTCGGAGAAATAGCCCGAGATCGGCCCGGCGATCAGGAAGCCGACGGTGAGCGGCAGCATGAAGATCGCCGACCACAGCGGCGTCTGCTCGAAGGAATAGCCGTGCAGCGGCAGCCAGATGCCCTGCAGCCAGACGATGAGCATGAACTGCAGCCCGCCGCGTGCGATGCCCGAGGCCAGGTTGGCGATGTTGCCATAGGCGAATCCCGGAATGCGGAACAGCGACAGATCGAGCATCG
>JBFLWR010000440.1:0-6949 GCA_040755925.1 Pseudomonadota bacterium | reverse complement strand
GACCTTCCACGCCCTATTGCCTTTGGCGCCGCCGGAGGCCCGGATGACGCCTCGCGCAAACAGGTTCCAGCCGAAAGGATCATGCGGTGGGACAGACTGTATTCATCCCTCGTGAGGTTGACGCCAACGAGCCGCGTGTGGCGGCCTCGCCGGAAACGGTGAAACGGCTGGCGGGCCTGGGCTTCGATGTGATCGTCGAGAAGGGCGCGGGCCTGGCTTCGCGCATTACCGATCAGGATTTTGCCGGCGCCGGCGCCGCCATCGGCTCGGCCGGCGACGCCGCCAAGGCCGACGTTGTGCTGAAAGTGCGCCGGCCAACGGACGCCGAGCTCAAGGGCTACAAGTCCGGGGCTGCGGTCATCGCCATCATGGACCCCTACGGCAACGACGCGGCCGTCGCCGCCATGGCCAAGGCGGGCATCACCGCCTTTTCGATGGAGTTCATGCCGCGCATCACCCGCGCTCAGGTGATGGACGTGCTCTCCTCGCAGGCCAACCTCGCCGGTTACCAGGCCGTGATCGACGCGGCTGCCGAATATGATCGTGCGTTGCCGATGATGATGACGGCGGCTGGCACGGTGCCCGCGGCCAAGACCTTCATCATGGGCGTCGGCGTCGCCGGCCTGCAGGCGATCGCCACCGCGCGCCGGCTCGGCGCCATCGTGACCGCCACCGACGTGCGCCCGGCGGTGAAGGAGCAGGTGCAGTCGCTCGGCGCCAAGTTCCTGGCGGTCGAGGACGAAGAGTTCAAGGCGGCGGAAACCGCCGGCGGCTACGCCAAGGAAATGTCTAAAGAATATCAGGCGAAGCAGGCGGCGCTCACTGCCGAGCATATCGCCAAGCAGGACATCGTCATCACCACGGCGCTGATCCCTGGGCGTCCGGCGCCGAAGCTGGTCTCCGCTGCCATGGTGGCCTCGATGAAGCCAGGCTCGGTGATCGTCGATCTCGCAGTCGAGCGCGGCGGCAATGTCGAAGGCGCGGTGCCCGGCAAGGTCGTGACCACGGACAACGGCGTCAAGATCGTCGGCCATCTCAACGTGCCAGGGCGCGTCGCGGCGTCGGCCTCGCTGCTCTACGCCAAGAACCTGTTCGCCTTCCTCGAGACCATGATCGACAAGGCGGCGAAGACGCTTGCCATCAAGCGCGACGACGAACTGGTCAAGGCGACGATGCTGACTGATGGCGGCAAAGTCGTGCATCCCAATTTCGCCAAGGCCGACCAGCAGCCCCATGTCGAACCGGCCGCTATTCCGGCCTCGACCATGGTCGCCGACGCCTCGCCCAAACCTGCCGCGAAGAAGAAACCCGCCGCGGCCAAGTCGCCCTCTTCCAAGTCGAAAGGGACCGCGTGATGGACGCCTTGCAGAAAGCCCTCGACCAACTCGATCAGGCGACCGCCGCCGTGCGGCTGGCGGTGCAGAATCTAGGCAACGCACCGGGCGCGGCCGATGCCGCGGGAGGCGCGGCGCATGCGCTGTTCGGTGGCGCCATCGATCCCTTCGTCTTCCGTTTCGCCATCTTCGTGCTGGCGATCTTCGTCGGCTACTATGTCGTGTGGTCGGTGACGCCGGCCCTGCACACGCCGCTGATGGCGGTCACCAACGCCATCTCCTCGGTCATCGTCGTCGGCGCGCTTCTGGCCGTCGGCATCGCGGCTTCCGGCATCGCCGCCGGCTTCGGCTTCGTCGCCCTGGTGCTGGTCTCGGTCAACATCTTCGGCGGCTTCCTCGTCACGCAGCGCATGCTCGCCATGTACAAGAAGAAGGACAAGTGACGTGACCGTCAATCTCGCTTCCTTCCTCTATCTCGTCTCCGGCATCCTGTTCATCCTGGCGCTGCGCGGCCTGTCGCATCCGACCACCAGCCGGCAGGGCAACCTCTACGGCATGATCGGCATGGGCATTGCCATCGCCACCACGCTGGCGCTGGCGACCCCTTCGGCCGGCCGCTTCGGGCTGATCGTGCTGGGTCTCGCCATCGGCGGCGGCATCGGCGCCGTCACTGCGCGCCGCATCGCCATGACCTCGATGCCGCAACTGGTCGCGGCCTTCCACAGCCTCGTCGGCTTTGCCGCCGTCATGGTCGCGGCCGCCGCGATCTATGCGCCGGAAAGCTTCGGCATCGGCACGGCGGGCGAGATCCACGCCCAGGCGCTCGTCGAGATGAGCCTCGGCGTCGCCATCGGCGCCATCACCTTCACCGGCTCTGTCATCGCCTTCCTGAAGCTCGACGGCCGCATGTCTGGCAAGCCGATCATGATCGGCGGCCGCCATCTCATCAACGCCGGGCTCGGCATTGCCTTGGTGGTGCTGATCGTGTCGCTCGTCATCACGCAGAGCTACACGGCCTTCTGGCTGATCGTCGTCGCCTCGCTGGTGCTGGGCGTGCTGCTCATCATCCCGATCGGCGGCGCCGATATGCCTGTCGTGGTGTCGATGCTCAACTCCTATTCCGGCTGGGCCGCGGCGGCGCTCGGCTTCACGCTCGGCAATTTGGCGCTGATCATTACCGGCGCGTTGGTTGGCTCCTCCGGTGCGATCCTGTCCTACATCATGTGCAAGGGCATGAACCGGTCCTTCATCTCCGTCATCCTGGGCGGCTTCGGCGGCGAGACCGCCGCTGTTGCCAGCGACGGCATAGAGCGCACCGTCAAGCAGGGCTCGGCCGACGACGCGGCCTATCTGATGATGAACGCGCAGAAGGTCATCATCGTGCCCGGCTACGGCATGGCGGTCGCCCAGGCGCAGCATGCGCTGCGCGAGATGGCCGACAAGCTGAAGGCCAACGGCGTCGAGGTGAAATACGCCATCCACCCGGTCGCCGGCCGCATGCCCGGCCACATGAACGTGCTGCTCGCCGAGGCCAACGTGCCTTATGACGAGGTGTTCGAGCTGGAGGATATCAACTCCGAGTTCGCGCAGGCCGACGTCGCGTATGTCATCGGCGCCAACGACGTGACCAACCCGTCCGCGCGCGACGACAAGTCCTCGCCGATCTATGGCATGCCGATCCTAGACGTCGACAAGGCCCGCACCTGCCTGTTCGTCAAGCGCTCGCTGGGCTCCGGCTATGCCGGCATCGACAACACGCTGTTCTATAAGGACGGCACCATGATGCTGCTCGGCGACGCCAAGAAGATGACCGAGGAAATCGTCAAGGCGATGGATCACTAGGCCGAGCCGCTCGGTCGAATCTCCGTGTGTTAAAATGAAAAGAGCCCGGCTTTGAAAGACCGGGCTCTTTGCTTTTTGCGAGGTGTCGTTTCAGCGACTGGTCAGGAAAACCGCTTCCTCCTCGTCGCGCTGCCTGCCGCCCAGTGCTGCCGCGGCACTCGCGATGAAGGCGCCGATGACGAGCGATAGCGCTCCAAGCAAAGCGAAGGTGGCGCTCGCTTTCCTTGCCTTGTCGGCGGCCTCCTTTGCCTTCGTCTTGGCGTCCTGCGCCTTTGCCAGAAGCGTGTCGACACGCGTCTTGGCATCCGCTTCCGACAGGCCGGTACGCGCGGCGACCAGTCGCGAGAGATATGCCTTGTCGTCGGCTGAAACTTCGCCCGCCGCGGCGCCGGCTATCAGTATGCGCGATGCCTGTGCGGTGGCCGCGGCATCGTTTTCCGGATTGGCCGCGGCCAATTTGCTGGCATCAGCCGGCCTGAACAGCGAGTCCACCAGATAAGACGTGGCATTGTCCGCGGATGTCTGGTCAGCCATTGTGGAAGCACCCGTCGCTGCCCCCGACACGACTGTCGAAGCCGCCTGCACGCCGGAGCCCAGCATCGACGTCAGCGCCGAGCCGAGCACGCCGATTACCAGAAGCGTCGCCAGTGCCCAGGCTAGGAAGCCATGAGCGGTATCACGGAAGAAAACCTCATCGGTATGGATGTCGACCCATTTGGTGCGCAGCCGTCCGGCAAGATAGCCGCCCACAGCAGATGACAGCCATTGCACGACGACAAGCCACACGGCCGTCGAAACCGCGAAAGTTGTCATCGAAGCGCCAGAGCCGGACCAGGGCGAGATCATGGTAAGTCCTAGGCCGGAGCCCAGCAGCATGAGGATGAAGCTTAGGGTCGATGCGGCGAAGGCGCCGGCGATGATGGGGCCCCAGCTGATGGCCGAGGCCGACGACTCGGTTGAAGTGGTGCTGCCTACAAACGTGGACTGCATGGCAGCCTCCTAGCGCGCGAACAGCATGATCAAAATGATGATCGGGATCGGAACTCCAAGCAACCAGAGCAAGATGCCACGTCCCATGAGCGCCTCCTGGAAAGATTTGATGATCTTGTCACAATGCCTTGGCGGGCCTTCTGTTCCGGCGGTATCTCAATAAGCTCCGCCAGTTCCTCTGAAGCGCCATTTTTCTTGCCGAGAAGAAAGGGAGCGGTTCTGCTATTCCTCGAAGCACGAAAAGTGGGGATCCGGCGAATGTGGGCTCTTATCGGAAGGCTGCGTCCGGCAATTGTCGCCGCTCTGGTCCTGCTCTCCGGCCTGTTCGCCCGCAATGAGAGCCTGGCGGCCACCGCCGTGAGGACGACCAGCGCTACGTCGTCGGTTTCAACCGTCCAGGAGAATGTCGACCTTCCGCCGGTGGGCTTTGAAGTCGTTCGCATCCCCAATGGCAACGAACCGCCGCTGACAGCCGGCATATGGTACCCGACGACTGCCAAACCGTCCGACATGCGGCTTGAAACCTTCAAACAGCACGTCGCGCCTGCGGGTCCGTTGAAAGGTCATGCGTTGCCGCTCGTCGTGATCTCGCATGGCGGCGGCGGGTCCTACGCCGCCCACTATGATACGGCGCTCGCATTGGCCGGAGCCGGGTTCATCGTCGCCGCGGTCAGCCACGCCGGCGACACTCACGACGACCAGAGCAAGGTGCTGATGCTGTGGCGCCGGCCCGCCCAGCTGAGCCGGCTGATCGATTTCATGCTGCGGGACTGGCCGGGACATGCCGACATCGATCCGCAGCGCATCGGCGCCTACGGATTTTCCAATGGTGGCTTCACCGTGCTGGTCGAAGCAGGGGGAATACCCCGCCTCGACAGGATCGATCCATACTGCGCGGCAAATCCTGACCACGACCTTTGCACCGCGTTGGCGGCAGCCGGCATCCATTCGGTCTCGAACGCGGTCCAGCCGCCGCCGGACGCATGGAAGCCCGATCGGCGCATACGCGCCATCGCCGCCGCAGCGCCGGCCTTCGGTTTCGTCTTCGAGGCCGCCGACCTCGCCTCGGTGCAAATCCCGGTGCTGCTATGGCGTGCGGCCAGCGACCGGCATCAACCCGACCCCTGGTATGAAGAACACCTGCGTTCGGCGCTGCCGCATCCGCCGGAGTATCATGTCGAGCCGATGGCGGGGCACTATGCGTTCCTGCCCCCATGCGGCGCACGGCTGCGCGCCGCCAATCCCGGGATTTGCGCCGACTCGCCCGGTTTCGACCGGGCCGCGTTTCATCAGCGGCTGAACGCTGCCCTGGTCAGCTTCTTTGAAGCCTCGCTCAAATATCCAGATTAGCCACCGACAGCGCGTTGTCCTGGATGAACTCACGCCTGGGCTCCACCTCGTCGCCCATGAGCCGCGAGAACAGCGAGTCGGCATCGGTGGCGTCGTTGACCTTGACCTGCAGCAGCGAGCGCACGTTCGGGTCGAGCGTGGTTTCCCAGAGCTGTTCGGCATTCATTTCGCCGAGGCCCTTGTAGCGCTGCATGGTCAGGCCCTTGCGGCCGGAGGCGAACACCGCGTTGAGCAGCGCCAGCGGCCCCGCGATGGTCTCGGACGTTTCCTTGCGGCGCAGGACCGGCGGCACGCCATAGATTTCGGCCAGGCGTGGCGCGTAACGGTCGAGCTGGCGAGCATCGGCCGAATTGATCAGCCCGGCATCGAGCTGAACCGCATCCTTCACGCCGCGCACCGTGCGCTCGAAGACATAGCCGCCGGTGCCATCATTGGATGTCGAGAGCCGTCCGGTCCAGCCGCGCTCGGTCTCCTCGGCGATCATATCGAGACGGGCCGCGACGCGTTCGGCCATGGCGTTGGCGCGGCCGAGATCGGCAAGAACATCGGCGTTGAGCGCGCCGGCGATCGCCGCCTGCTCGACGACGCTGCGGTTGTAGCGGGTGTGCAGCCCGTTGATCAGCTGGCGCACTGCCAGCGCATCGTCCACGGCGCCGTGCAGATCCTGTCCGGTCCGCACCTCGCCGGAAGCGAGCACCAGCGATGCCTCGTCCAGTCCGGATTCGATCAGATATTCCTCATAGGCGCTTTCGTCCTTGAGATACTGCGAGCTCTTTCCGCGCGTCACTTTGTAGAGCGGCGGCTGGGCGATGTAGAGGTGGCCGCGCTCGATCAGCTCCGGCATCTGCCGGAAGAAGAAGGTGAGCAGCAGCGTGCGGATGTGGGCGCCGTCCACGTCGGCGTCGGTCATCAGGATGATCTTGTGGTAGCGTAGCTTGTCGGCGTTGAACTCGTCCTTGCCGATCGAGGTGCCGAGCGCGGTGATAAGCGTGCCGATCATGTCGGACGAGAGCATGCGGTCGAAGCGGGCGCGTTCGACGTTGAGGATCTTGCCGCGCAGCGGCAGGATCGCCTGGTTCTGGCGCGAGCGCCCGCCCTTGGCCGAACCGCCGGCCGAGTCACCCTCGACGATGAAGATCTCGGATTTTGCCGGATCACGCTCCTGGCAGTCGGCAAGCTTGCCGGGTAGGGACGTGACGCTGAGCGAGCTCTTGCGGGTGATGTCGCGCGCCTTGCGCGCGGCTTCGCGCGCCGCTGCCGCCTGGATCACCTTCTCGACCACCACCCTGCCTTCGGCCGGATGTTCTTCCAGCCAGGTGCCCAGCGCTTCGTTGACCAGGCTTTCCACCACCGGGCGAACCTCGGACGACACCAGCTTGTCCTTGGTCTGCGAGGAGAATTTCGGGTCGGGAACCTTGACCGACAGAACCGCC
>JBFLWR010000044.1:0-7040 GCA_040755925.1 Pseudomonadota bacterium | reverse complement strand
CCGATCTCGACGCCTTCGTGCCGGGACGGCAGCTCGACGACAACGTCAACGTCATGCTGCGCTTCAAGGCGGTCGGCAAGGCGCATCCCGCCAAGGGCATGATCTGGGCAAGCCAGGTGGCGCCCGGCCATGAGAATGGGCTGAAGCTGCGCATCTACGGCTCGAAGGGCGGGCTGGAGTGGGTGCAGGCCGACCCGAACTATCTCTGGTACACGCCGTTCGGCCAGCCCAAGCAGTTGCTCACCCGCAACGGCGCCGGTGCGATGCCGGTTGCGGTGCGCGTCAGCCGCGTTCCGTCGGGACATCCGGAAGGTTACCTCGAAGGTTTCGCCAACATCTACCAGGAAGCCGCGCGCGCCATCCGTGCGGCGCGCAGGAAGGGCGGCAAGCCGGCCAAGGACGTCGTCTTCCCGACGATCGAGGACGGCGTCGAGGGCATGGCCTTCATCGAGGCCTGCGTGAAGTCGTCGAAAAAGAACGGGGTGTGGACGAAGCTGTAGGCGATTGGCTGCCAACCGATGAGCTTGCCGGTGACGCAGGACAGGCCGAATGTCGGCGATCCTTCGCGTTGGCTCCTTGTGGCTTATGCACCGTAAGGTCAGCCCCTTGCCGCCTGCAGCCTGTTGTAGTCATGCAGCGTGCGGCTCAGCCGGCGGCGCAGGAAATTCGAGATGTTGTCGAAGATGAAGACGACGAGCAGGATCAACAGCACCATGTAGAAGACGTTGGCCCAGTTGGAATTGGTGCGCATCGCTTCCCAGAGCTTCAGGCCGATGCCGCCGGCGCCGACGGCGCCAATGATGGTCGCGCCACGGGTGTTCGATTCCCACTGGTAGAGCGTCTGGCTGATGAAGATCGGCACCACCTCCGGCAGCACGCCGTAGCGCTGCACCAGCAGGCCGTTGGCGCCGGTCGAGAGCACGCCCTCGCGCGGCTTGTCGTCGATGTTCTCCAGCGCCTCGGAGTAGGTCTTGCCGAGCGTGCCGATCTCGGTAAAGAAGATCGCGGCGCTGCCGGCGAGCGGCCCCGGGCCGAAGGCGCGGGTGAAGAACAGCGCCCAGATCAGCATGTCGACCGAGCGCATGAAGTCGAAGAAGCGCTTGAGCACCTGGCTGAGCACGCCGCTCGGCGTGATGTTGCGGGCGGCGAAGAAGGCGAGCGGGAAGGCGACGATGCCGCCCAGCAGCGTGCCGAGGAACGCCATGACTATGGTCTGCAGCAGCTTGGTCCATACATCGCCATGCTGCCACTGGGCGTTGTTCCAGATGTTGTCGGCGGCCAAAGCAAGGTTCGAGGTACCCGGCTTGAGCTCAGGCCCGGACATGATCAGCGAGAATACCTCACCCGCCGGCTTGCCGAAGAAAGGCGAGCGCGTGTCGAAGATGAAGTTCGCCCAGCCGAGGTAGCGCTTGCGGACCTTCACCCGGTCGACCGTGACGCGCACCTCGCCGACAAAGCCCATCTTGGCGACGATTTCATCGTCGTGGACCGTCACCCAGTCGGGCGCCGGACCCGCCACAACCGGCTTGCCACTGGTGAGCGATACGGGCACGGTTTGCCCATAGGCGACGATCGTCGCCTTGGTCTTGTCGAAGGTGACTGATTTCGCGTTGCCGTCGATCTGGACCGTATAGCTGCCGTCAGGATCCTTGATCACCCAATCGGGGTTCGGGTTCTCGCCCAATGCCGAGAAGCGCGGATACTTGGGCGTGATCTCAGGCTGGTCGAGACGGAATTCAGGCTGCAGGTCGTAGCTGATCCATTGCGTCAGGAAGAGCGGCAGGCGCTCCCAGTGCGATTCCCGCAGAACCTGCGGCAGATTGAAGAACCACAGCGCATAGAGGAGATAGAGGATCGTGCCGGCGACCAGGAACAGCGGCCAGAACCGCTTGTGGATCGGCCGCTGGAACACCTGTGGGTGACGTGCCTCGATGGCGCTGATTTCGTCGACGGTCATGGCCATGGTTAGTCTCTTGTTCGAACCATGATCTTTTCCGAACCGAAGGTCAGCGGATGCAAAAACCGGCCTCCACTTTTCGCTGACGCGGACCTTCGGTTCGGGCTCATGGTTAGCCGGCTACCATCAGGAAGGCCTGCTCGCCGACCAGCTTGCGCCGCAGCCAGGCCGAGAACTGGTCGATGAGGAATATGGTGATGAACAGGAGCAGCACGAGCGCCAGCGTCTTGGCGCCGAAACCGCGCGAGATGGAGAGCTTCAATTCCTCGCCGATGCCGCCGCCGCCGACAGCGCCGATGATGGTCGATGCCCGCACGTTGATCTCGATGCGGAGCAGGGTGTAGGACATGAAGTTGGGCAGCACCTGCGGCAGGTCGGCGAAGCGCACCCGCTCGAACCAGTTGGCGCCGACGGCCCTCAGGCCTTCCTCGGCGCGCATGTCGATGTTCTCGTTGATCTCGTAGAACAGCTTGCCCAGCGCGCCGATCGAATGCAGGCCTATCGCGATGATGGCGGCGATCGGACCGATCGAGACGATGGCCGCGAACAGCCCGGCAATCACGATCTCCGGAAAGGCGCGCAGCAGTTCCATGAAGCGCTTGACGACCAGCCTCAGCAACGGATGCGGCGTCAGGTTGCGCGCGGCGATGAAGGAGAAGGGCACGGCGAAGACGAAGCCGATAAAGGTCGAGACCAGAGCCACGTTCACCGTGGTCAGCATCAGCTCGAAATATTCGGGGATGTAGAAGTCGCCCCAGATGTAGACGCGGCCAAGCGGGAAGTTGAACTCCTGCGTGCCTTTGTCATTCGGCGAGGCGATGTCGAACAGCGCCCGCCAGACGTCGTTCCAGTCCTTCGGGATCAGCCAGCTCAGGAAGTCGAGAATGTGCGGCAACCGCTCGAAGAAGTGGCCCGCATTGGCCTCGTCGGCGAACCACATGCTCGCGCACATGGCCGCAAGCAGCAGGCCGACGCCGAGCACCGTGTAGAGGCGGCGCAGCGATGTCTGGCGTTGCCAGGCCTCGGCCTGCTGCCGGGTGACATCGGAATGGATTGTCGTCGTGAGGGTCATGATCGGAACATGCAAAAAGGGCGGCGCCTTCTCGACGCCGCCCCTTTTCTGATGTCATCAGCCGCCGATCGCGGCTTTGCGGGCTTCAACGATGACGTTGTAGAAGTCCGGCTTGACCGGGACATAGCCGGTAAAGTCGCCGCCTTCCACGCCTTCGAAGCAGGCCTTGTCCTTCTTCGGCAGGTTGGTGAAGAAGTCGGCGAGCTTGGCGGTCATCTCGGGGCCGATCTGGTTGCGCACGACCAGCGGGCCGTTCGGGATCAGGCCCGAGCGCCAGACTTCGACGAAGTCGTTCGGGTCGACGGCGCCCTTGCCGACAACCTTGTGGAAGGTGCCGGAGGTGTAGCCGTTCTTGAAGTCGCCGATGCCGGAAGAGTCGTCGACAGCGACGTCGACCTTGCCGTCGCGCACGGCGAGGATGTTGTTCTCGTGGCCACCGTTGAACTGGGTCGAGGCAAAGTACTTGTCGTTCGCCTCACCGGTGTCCTTCGGAATCTGGGTCAGCGGGATCAGGTAGCCCGAGGTCGAGTCCGGATCGGCGTAGCCGAGCTTCTTGCCCTTGGCCGACTTGATGTCGGTGATGCCGGACGACTTCAGCGCCAGGCCGATCGAATAATAGCCGGTCGAGCCGTCGGTCTGCTGGGTGGTGAGGATCGGGGTGACCGCCTTCGGGTCCTTGATGTAGACGCTGGCGTAGCCGGACGCGCCGAGTTCGGCGAAGTCGAGCGTGCCGCCGAGCAGGCCCTGGATGACGCCGTCATAGTCGGCTGCCGGGAACAGCGACACCTTCTCGAAGCCGAAATCGGCCTTCAGATGGTCGGCAAGGCACTGGTAGTTGCGCAGGCGGTCGGCCTCGTTCTCACCGCCGAGAATGCCGATGCGGAACTCCTTGATGTCGGCGGCGTGAGCGGCGCTGGCTGCCATGGCCAGCAACGAAACAGCCCCAAAAACCATTTTCCTGAACATTTTCATCTCTCCTGTTGCCCCGGTTCCACGCCGGCGGCGTTCGAATTTTGAGTCCAGCCTTTGACGCGGGCGGGCGATCCGGGTTGCTCTTGCCGAAGTCCACCATTTGCCCCGGAGCCGTCAGGCCCGGGGGAATGGCGGACTCAGTAGCCAGGGAAGGCGGGTTCGAGCGGTCCGGCGGATGCGGTGATCTTCGGCTTGACGTTGACGCTGGTCGACGTGATGGCCTCGGAGATTTCGGCGCCGCTTGCGTCTGCGCCATAGACCGTGCGCACCGCGTCGCGGTCGAGATCGTCCGGGCCGCCGTCGAAGACGACCTTGCCGGCGGCCATGCCGATGATGCGGGTGCAGTAAGCGCGGGCGGTGTCCAGCGTGTGCAGGTTGGTGACGACGGTGATGCCTTCGCGCAGGTTGATGTCGCGCAGCGAGTCCATCACCACCTTGGCGTTGAGCGGATCGAGCGAGGCGATCGGTTCGTCGGCTAAGAGAACCTTCGGCTGCTGCATCATGGCGCGTGCGATCGCGACGCGCTGCTGCTGGCCGCCGGAAAGCGTGCCTGCCGGCTGCAGGGCGGTGCGCGCGATGTCAAGGCGCTCGAGCGCGGCGACGGCCTCGGCGCATTCGGCGCGCGAAAACAGGCCGAGCAGGTTGGAGAGCGTCGGGCGGTGGTTGAGGCGACCGAGAAGCACGTTGGTCAGCACGTCCAGGCGCGGCACGAGGTTGAATTGCTGGAAGATCATCGCGCAGTCGCGCTGCCAGCGACGCAACGGCGAGCCCTGCAGTCGGGAGACCTCGGCGCCGTCAAAAAAAATTGACCCCTGGCTGGGATCGACGAGACGGTTGATCATGCGAAGAAGGGTAGATTTGCCGGCTCCGGAACGGCCGATGATGCCGACCATCTGGCCGCGCGGGATCGAGACGTTGATGTCGCTGACAGCGGTATTCTTGCCGAATCGTCGGGTTACGCCGCGGATCTCCAGCGTGGCCGATGATGCTGACATGACAAAAACTCCAGTCCGTCGCGGTTTTGAGGTCTGTTAACCTTCGCTATCGCAGCGCCATGAAGCTGGGGTGTCGAATTGATGTCAGTTTTGTTACGAGTCACAGGTCCGGATGGAGCAACTACAGCGGTCCGGCGTTTCGAAGATATGCCACACCGCTCCATCTTGTTGTTTTGACGTAATTCCCCCGACGGAAAGCCGTTACACGTTTTCCTGGAGTTACTCTGGGTTGTGCATGTTGTTGCCCGAAGCGGACCTGTGCTTCTGGTGGCGCGCCTCGGCATCAACCAAGCACGAGCAATTCCTCGAAATGCTTCATGTCCTTGAAGCTGCAGAAGGCCGGGGGCCGGAGTTCGATCACCGGAGCCTCGCGATCGAGGAAAGACAGGCAGTCGTCGAACAGATCCCGCCAGGCGGCAGCACGCCCGTCGGCAAGGCGTCGGACCTGGTAGGCGAAGGTGATATGGAAGACGTAGCCATCGTGGTCCGGATGGCGGTAGCCGAACGGCACGGAGAGCGCATCGCGCCATGCCTTGAGGTTACGCCGGTCTTCCTCGGAAGCGCCGGCGACCGTCAGGCCGGTGGGCACCACTTCGACAACCTTCACCTTGAATGGGTCGCAGCCCTGGAAACCTTGCAGGCGCCGCAGGTAGAGGCCGGTCATGTCGTCGATGCCAGTGTCGAGCGGCACGTCCGAAGGCCAGTAGGGAAGTCGGCGCCGGTATTCGATGATGCCCTGGAACAGCGTCATATGCAGGCTCGAGATCGGCGTGAAGGCAAGGCGATCCGCGTCGGGCATGGCGAGCATGCGCTCGCGCACATCGAGGATCGCGGCTTCGGATGCCGAACCCTCGACGAGATGGCAGACGACCGTGTTGCCGGGTTCCAGCAGAAAGTCGCCCGACGCATCGTAACGTGTGCCGAGATGGGCCGGCGGCGTCGGGTTCGTGCCTTCGAAAAAGCCGGCGAGCGAGGGTCTGACTGTGTCGAGCATGGGGATCTCTACCATTTTGCTTTATGGAAGACCGCCTCCTGTCCGAGTCATATGTCAGGGGTGTGAACCGGGCCGCTCAGCCGCCGTGCTTTTCGAGAAAGGCCTCGGCCGACAGCTCGCGAAAATCGTCGAGGGCCACGCGCAGCCGGGTGTGATCCCAATCCCACCAGGCGAGCGCCTGGTAGCGCTCGGCGGTGCGACGGTCGAAGCGCTCGCGGATCGGTTTGGCCGGCACGCCGCCGACGATGGTGTAGGGCGCGACGTCCTTCGACACCACGGCGCCGGCGCCGACCGCCGCGCCATCGCCGACGGTCACACCCGGCAGGACGGTCGAGCCATGGCCGAGCCAGGTGTCGTGGCCGATGGTGACGCGCTTGGCGCGGCGCTGGGCGAAGAACTCGCTCTCATGCTCGGCGTCGTCCCAATAGTCCGAGGCGCGATAGGTGAAGTGGTGCAGGGTCGGCCGCCATGTCGGGTGGTTGGTGGCGTTCATGCGCACGGCGGCGGCGATGTTGGAGAACTTGCCGATGGTCGTGCACCAGACGGCACAATCCTGCATCAGGTAGGAATAATCGCCAAGCTCGCTTTCCGCGACGCGGCTGCGCTCGGCAATCTCGGTCCAGCGACCGAGTTTCGAGTTCTCGACTTGGGCGGTGTGGTGGACCAGCGGCGCTTCCGAAAGCCTCATGGTCATGCCGCGATCCTGCCTGCGCCGAAGGCGGTGACATCGATGATGCGGTCGGCGACGGCATCGCGCACGTCGAGGTCGTGGAAGATGCCGAGCAGGGCAACGCCCGCCGCCTTCTTTGCCGAGATGAGCGCAACCACGACATCGCGGTTCTTGGCGTCGAGCGAGGCGGTCGGTTCGTCGAGCAGCAGGATCGGGTGATCGGTGATGAAGCCGCGCGCGATGTTGACGCGCTGCTGCTCGCCGCCGGAGAAGGTCGCCGGCGGCAAGGCCCAGAGCTTTTCCGGCAGGTTGAGCTGTGCCAGCAGGGAGCGAGCCCTCGCCCGCGCGGCTTCCCTGTCTTCACCGCGTTCGACCAGCGG
>JBFLWR010000439.1:0-13869 GCA_040755925.1 Pseudomonadota bacterium | reverse complement strand
CGAGCTCGCCTGCACGCTGAGCAGCCTGAAATTGGCATTGCCTTCGATCGCGAGCTCCAGGCGCGTGGTGCTCGGGATGACGTCGAGCTGGCCGGCCTGCAGCGCCACGACCTGGGCCTGCTCGTCGTCGAAGAACTTGATCTCGACCCGGTCGGGCAGCGCCTTGTCGCCCCAGTAATCCTGATTGCGCACGAAAGTCGCGCCCTGCTTGGGGCGGAAGGATTCGAGCTTGAACGGGCCGGTAGCGTTGAAATTCTTCTCAAAGTCCCCGGCATAGTCGGCCGGCAGGATCACGGCGTTGTAGACGTCGGAGGAGACATAGAAGGGGAAATTCGAGTTCGACTGGTCGAGATCGAAGGCGACCGTCTCGTCGTCGACGATCTTGGCGCCACCCTTGGAGAGGATGCCCTTATAGGCCGAGAGCGCGGCCGAGCCGCTGTTCGGGTCGACCAGCCTCTCGAAGCTCGCCACCACATCCCTGGCGGTGACGGCGCGGCCGTCATGGAACTTCACGCCCTGGCGCAGCTTGAACGTCCAGCGCTTGGCCGTCTCATCGGCTTCCCAGGATACGGCGAGCTTCGGCTGGAGCCCGTCCTTGGGGTCGTCAAGGATGAGATATTCGCCGACCTGGCTGACGACGCCGATGCTGGCGGGATCGGTGAGCGTGACGGGATCGATCGCCTTGGTCGGCTGTCCAAGCCCGACTCGGACAGTGCCGCCACTTGCGGCGGCGCGCGCGGTGCCGGGAAAGCCCAGGCCCTGCGAGGCGGCGAAGCCGGTCAGGCCGATCAGGGCGGCGTATTTCAGCAGATCGCGGCGCTTGAGATAGCCGGCGGCATATTCGTCGACGGCGACGTTCCAGATGTCGCCGGACAGGTTGCGAAGCGCGTCGATGTTGTTGCGTTTGGTCACTTTTTGCCTCTTCTTGAAACTGGATTGGAATGAAACTGGATGAGTTGGTCGGAGCCGGCGTCAGACCGGCTGGCCGTCGAGGTGGATGCGATCCACCGCTTGCGGATAGAAGGCGATCAGCCCCCTGATCTTCTGGATTTCGGCGATCGGATCGCGATAGCTCCAGGCGATATCCTCACGCTGCGAGCCATCCTTGAGGACGCCCGACCAATAGGAGGCGATGCCCTTGTAGGGACATCGCGTCCTCGTCAACGACGCCCTCAGCCGGTCGAGCCTGACATCCTCCGGCGGAAGATAGAACCGCGTCGGCAGGTGCGTTTCGAACAGGAGCACCGGGCGACGACTGTCGGCGATCAACTCGCCGTCGAACCAGATCCCGACGTGGCTGGAGCTCTGCAGCACATCGATGCGCGCATAGGGGTCGCGCGCGTGGACGAAGACCTCTTCATCCTCCTCGAACCACTGGTCGACGAGATTCCAGGTGAAGGCGATGCGGCCGGCGAGCGGCGCCAGGTTCTCGTCCGGCGGCGCGACGAACGACCATGCAGCATCGGCGGAGCGTCTGTCGCCGGCATCGAGGTCCCAGTACTTCGTCTCGCCGCCGACGGCATGCTGCTGGCCATGCTTAGACGGCTTCAGAACTGACTGGTCGACCGCCGACAGCGGGAAGAAGTAGATCGGCAGGAAATGGTTGGAGCGCAGCACCAAAACGTTGCGGCTGTCGGCGATGACGCGGCCGCCGAACTTGACGCGGATCCGTTTGGGGCTGTGCAGGACGTTGATCAGCTGCGGCGCGGTCGCCTCGCGGGGCTGCAATCTTGGTGCGGCGGTCATGGCGGGCTCTCCTTCAGGATACGGCGCGTGCATTGGCGCGCTGCTCGGCAAAGCGGTTGGCGGGGCGGGCGAGGCCGAAGCGGTCGCGCAGCGTTCCAGGCGCGTATTCGGTCGGGAAGACGCCACGGCGCTGCAGCTCCGGCACGACCTGTTCGGCGAAATTGACCCAGTCCTCGGGCAGCAGCGGGAACATCAGGTTGAAGCCGTCGGCGGCGCCCGCCTCGAACCAGTCCTGCAGCTGATCGGCAATCTGCTTCGGCGTGCCGGCAACGGTCGGCACCGAGCCGCTGTTGGCGAGCTTGCGCGCGATCTCGCGCAGGGTCAGGTTCTGCGTGGCCCACTGCCTGACCCGATTGAGCGAGGTGCGTCCGCCGTTGAAAGTGCTCTCATCGGGGAGCGATGGCAGCGGCCCGTCCGGCGGATAGGCCGAGAGGTCGATGCCGCTCCAGCTCGACAAGAGATCGATGCCGACGCGGTCGGGCAGCAGCGTCTGCAGGTATTCCTGCCTGTCGCGCGCCTCGGCTTCGGACGCGGCGACGATCGGCAGGATGCCCGGCAGGATCTTGAAGCTTTCAGGTCGCCTGCCATGACGGGCGAGGCGGTCATTGATATCCTGCCGGTACCTGACGCCGTCTTCCCGGGTGCTGTAGATGGCGAAGTGGGCGTCGGCATGGGCGGTGGCAAAGTTCTTGCCGTCCTCGGAGGAGCCCGCCTGCACGATCAGCGGATGGCCCTGCGGCGGGCGCGGGACGTTGAGCGGCCCGCGTACCTTGAAGTGCGCGCCGCGATGATCAAGCACATGGACCTTGTCCGGATCGGCGAAATAGCCGCTGTCCTTGTCGAACAGCAGCGCTTCGTCTTCCCAGCTGTCCCACAGCCCCTTGACGATATCGAGGAATTCGGCGGCACGCTGGTAGCGGAAAGCATGCTCGATGTTGCCGTCGCGGCCGAAATTGCGCGCCTCCTCATCCATGGCCGAGGTGACGACGTTCCAGGAGGCCCTGCCCTGGCTGATGTGATCCAGAGAGGCGAACAGGCGCGCCACATTGTAGGGCTCGCTGTAGGAGCTGGAGGCGGTGGTGATGAGGCCGATATGCCTGGTCACGCCGGCCAGCGCCGACAGCAGCGTCAACGGCTCGAGGCGGGCATTGGCGTAATGCGCCACGCCGCTTTTGACCGAATCCCAGATGGACACGTGGTCCGCGACGAAGATGGTGTCGATCCTGGCGCGTTCGGCCGCCTGGACCAGCTCGCGATAATAGTCGAAGCCAAGCACTTCCCGGCCCGGCGCGCGCGGATGCCGCCAAGACATGCGATGGTCGCCCTGCGGGTTGAAGAAGAATGCGCTGAGGATCATCTGGTTGCGCGCCATGCCGGCCTCCTTGAAATCGCACCGCGGACACAGGCGCCAACCCGATCGGCGCGGCCCGAAATCTCGCGATGTTTTGAAAGGCTAGATTGCGCTCGGCATTAATTCGAGTAATTTTATAGAGATTATATACTCAACAAGCGGAAGCGATTGCCCCTGATCAGGGCACCGAAAGAAAGTGGTTTCGAGGTCCTGGATGTCCCCTTCTGTGCTCAACGTGGAAAAACTTTCCATCGCCTATGATGGAAAGAGAGGATGGCAATCCGCCGTCGACGACGTATCGCTCTCGATCGGCCAGGGCGAAGCGCTTGGCCTTGTCGGCGAGTCAGGTTCGGGCAAGAGTTCGGTGGCTTTGGCCATCCTGCGCTACCTGCCGGGAAATGCCCGGATCGCTGCTTCTGCGCTGGAGTTCGAGGGACGGGAACTACGCGGCCTCTCCGGCGGCGAGTTGCGGGGGCTCAGGGGTGACCGGATCGCGGCCGTCTACCAGCATCCGGGCGCAGCGCTCAATCCGGCCATGACGATCGGCCGACAGATCGGCGAGACGATCACGCGCCATCGTCGTGTGCGTCATGAGGAGGCGCGCTGGCGTTCGGCGGAACTGCTGAAGCGGGTGCGGGTCAGCAATCCGGAACGCGTGCTCGATCTCTATCCGCACGAGCTTTCAGGCGGCATCCAGCAGCGCGCCAACATCGCCATCGCCATCGCGCTCGACCCTGCGCTGCTGGTCATGGACGAGCCGACGACGGCGCTGGACGCCAGCGTGCAGTCGGAAGTGATCGCCATCCTCGACGACCTGCGCCGGGAGCACAGAACCAGCATCCTTTTGATCAGCCATGACATCAACCTGATCCGCCGCTCCTGCGACCGCGTGGCGGTAATGCAGTCCGGAAAGGTTGTCGAAAGCGGCGTTGCCGGCGACGTCTTCGAGAATCCCGCTCATGCTTACACCAAAGCGCTCATCGCCTCGGTACCGGCGCTCAATTTCACCAAGCACGATGGCCGTCTGGCGGAGATGGAGGGTACCAGACGCTTTCAACCGGACGCAGCCATCGGCCTCGCCGATGCAGCGGTGGAGCGCCAGATCGCCATCGCCTGCAAGGGCGTCAGCCATTCCTTCGGCGCCCAACGGGTGCTGCACGATATCGACCTGCGCATCGGCCAGGGCGAGACGTTCGGGCTGATCGGCGAGTCCGGTTCCGGCAAGTCGACATTGGCGAAGATCGTCACCGGCTTGCAGACTCCCAGCCAGGGATCGGTAGAGCTGTTCGGCAAGATGGTCGCGGCCCGTGCCGAGAAACGCACATCGGGAGAACGGCGCGACGTGCAGATGGTGTTCCAGTCGCCGGATCGTACGCTCAATCCGCGTCATCGGATCGGCAGGATCCTCAGCCGGCCGTTGCGCCGGCTTGCCGGCCTCGACCGGCGCGCGGCGCGGGAGCGCGTCGCCGATCTGCTGCGGTCGGTCCGGCTGACGGGTACGACCGCGGAGCAGAAGCCCCGATCGCTGTCCGGCGGCCAGCGGCAGAGGGCGGCAATCGCACGCGCCTTCGCCGGTGCGCCGAAGGTGGTGGTGCTGGACGAACCCACCTCGGCGCTCGACGTCTCGGTGCAGGCGACCGTGCTCAACCTGCTCAACGACCTGCAGCGGGACAAGGACACGACGTACCTGTTCATCAGCCATGACCTCAGGGTCGTGCGCTACATGGCCGACAGGATCGGCGTGCTCTATCGCGGCAGGCTGGTCGAGACCGGCTCATCCGAGCAGGTTTTTCGCGGACCGAACCATCCCTATACGAAGCTGCTTCTGGCGGCGTCCTCGGAGGAGGCGCCGGCGATCGCCCGTCAGGTGGCTACGTCCACCGAGGTTACCGCGAACCGGGGGTGCGCGTTCGCCGACCGCTGCCCGCTTGCCATGCCCGCGTGCAGGGATGCGGAGCCTGCCGCCGCAGACCTTGGCGATGGCCACCTCATCGCCTGCCGACGGATAGACGCGCTGCTTGCAGGCTAGCCGATGCGGTCGCCGCTCTTCGGATCGAAGAGATGCAGCGCCGCCGGGTCTGCGCCGAGGCGGATCGTGTCGCCCGGCTTCACGTCGCTGCGGCCCATGACGAAGACGCAGACCTGCTGGTTGGCCAGCTTGACATAGAACTGCGTCGACAGCCCCAGCGGCTCGACCACCTCGACCTCGGCTTTCAGGGCGCCGTCGTCGACGAGCTTGATGTGCTCCGGGCGGAGCCCGATGGTGAGCCCGTCGCCGTCCTTGAGCGGCAGGCCGTCGGGCAGCCTGAGTTTCTGGCCGTCGGCGAGAACGGCATCCAGCTTCTCGCCCTTGGCGACCTTTGCCGGCAAAAAGTTCATGCCGGGCGAGCCGATGAAGCCGGCGACGAAGGTGTTGGCAGGCCGGTCGTAGAGCTCCAGCGGGCGGCCGACCTGCTGCACGAACCCGTCATGCATGACGACGATGCGGTCGGCCATGGTCATGGCCTCGACCTGGTCGTGGGTGACATAGACCGATGTGGTCTTGAGTTGCTGGTGCAGCGCCTTGATCTCGGCGCGCATATGGACGCGCAATTTGGCGTCGAGGTTCGACAGCGGCTCGTCGAACAGGAACACTTTCGGGTCGCGCACGATGGCGCGGCCCATGGCGACGCGCTGGCGTTGGCCGCCGGAGAGCTGGCGCGGCAGGCGGCCGAGGAAGCTGTCGAGCCCGAGCCGCTTTGCGGCGGAACCGACCCGGCCGTCGATCGTCGTCTTCTCGGCCTTCTTCAGCATCAGGCTGAAGCCCATGTTCGAGGAGACATCCATATGCGGGTAGAGCGCGTAGGACTGGAACACCATGGCTATGTCGCGGTCCTTCGGCGCGACGTCGTTGACGACGCGTTCGCCGATGCGGATCTCGCCGCCGGTGACCTCTTCCAGGCCGGCGATCATGCGCAAAAGCGTGGACTTGCCGCAGCCGGATGGACCGACCAGCACGACGAACTCGCCATCGGCGATTTCCAGATCGACGCCGTGCAGGATGCGCAGCGCGCCGTAATCCTTCTCGACATGTTGCAGCGTGACGGAAGCCATCGATTATCCTTTGACAGCGCCGGCGGTGAGGCCGGTGACGAGATAGCGTTGCAGGAAGGCGAAGAAGATGCAGACCGGGATCAGGGCCAGGATGGACGCGGCCATCATCTGCCCCCAATCGACGGCGAACTTGCCGATGAAGGTGAGCAGGCCGACGGCGAAGGTCTTTTGCGCGTCGCTGGAAATCAACATCAGCGCGAACAGCAATTCGCTCCAGGCGGCGGTGAAGACAAAGCCGAGCGTCGCTCCCATGCCCGGCAAGGTAAGCGGCACGATGACACGGCGCATGGCCTGTGCCCGCGTGCAGCCGTCGATCATCGCCGCTTCCTCGAGGTCCTTCGGGATACCGTCGAAGAATGACTGCATGAGGAAAGTGGCGAAGGCGGTGTTGAAGGCAGTGTAGATGATAATCAATCCGACCAGGCTGTTGGTCAGGCCGAGCTGGCCCATGATGCGGTAGATCGGCGGGATGACCATGACCAGCGGAAAGGTCTGGGTCAGCAACAGCATGATCGCCAACGTCGCCTTGCCGCGGAATGTGAAGCGCGACATCGCGTAGCCGGCAAGCGTGGCGATCACCGTCACCAGCGCCGCCGTCGATACCGAGACGATGACGCTGTTCAGGAAGTAGCGCGGGAAGTCGGAGGCCTCGAGCACGGTGGCGAAGTTCTTGAGCGTCGTCTCGGACGGCCAGAAGGTGATGCCTTCGGAATAGAGCAGCCGCTCGGGCGTCACCGAGATCTTCAGCGTCCAGAAGATCGGGAACAGCGCGAAAAGCACATAGGCGGCAATCGCCACGTAGAGGCCGGTGCCGCCGACGATGCGTGAGGAGAGGGAGCGTCCTGCGATCATCAGACATGCCTCACAAGCGTGCGACGAATGGCGATGAGCGCCACCGCGTAGACGATCAAGAGCACCAGCAGCAGCACCGCGACGGCCGAGGCATAGCCCTTGTCCAGCGACTTGAAGGCGCTGACGTAGATGTAGACCGGCACGGTGCTGGTCGAACCCGCCGGCCCGCCCTCGGTCATGACGAAGATCAGGTCGGCGAAGGTGGCGATCCAGATGGTGCGCAGCATCACTGTGATGACGATGGTGGGCGCCAGGAAGGGCAGCGTCACCTTGGTGAAGCGCTGCCAGGGCGAGGCGCCGTCGATGGCCGCCGCCTCATGCAGTTCCGACGGGATCGACTTCAGCGCTGCCAGCAGCGTGATGGCGAAGAAGGGGATGCCGAACCAGATGTTGGCGACGATCGGTCCCCACATGGCGGTGGCGGGATCGGACAGCACGTTGGTCGGCTCGGCCTTCAGCCCGAGCGCGAAGAGCCAGTGCGGCAGCGGCCCGATGATCGGGTTGAACAGCCAGGCCCAGGTGAGACCGGAAAGGAAGGACGGCACAGCCCAGGGCAGGAAGACCACCGCCTGCACGACCTTGCGGCCGTAGAAGGGCTTGTCGAGCAGCAGCGCCAGGCCCAGCCCAAGGAAGAACTGGAAGAACAGGCTGGCCACCGTCCACCACAGCGTGTTGATCAACGCCTGGCCGAGCACGGCGTCGGACAGCATCGCCTGGTACTGGCCAAGGCCGACATATTCCGACTTGAAGGCCGAGAATTTGCGGAACGAATAACTGATGCCGATGATCAGCGGCACCAGCAGCACCACGACCAGTAGGACGATAGCCGGCGAAAGATAGAGCCACGGCTCGATCGCTGCCTTGCTCAGCCGCTTCTTCTTCGGCCGGACGGCGGATCGGATTTCGGACACTGCGTAGGTCATAAGTCTTGGCTCTACGGGTGATGGGTGAATGCCGGCAACGGCGACAGCGTCCTTCTCCCCATCGGTGTGGAGAAGACGCGGCAGACAGATGAAGGGCCGCGCAATTGCGTAAGAGCTGCCCCTCAGCCTGACTTGTGCATATCGTTGTCCCGAAACCGTTGAGCAGTTCGGGCGACATGCATTGTGTGACCCCTTCTCCCCGCAAAAGCGGGGAGAAGGGCGGACGGCGGCTTACTTCTTGTTCTTGGCCAGCCAGTCCTGCTGTTCCTTGGTTAGGAACTTGGCCCATTCGTCGGCCACCTGCTGGGCCGGCTTCTGGCCGAGCAGCACTTCCTGGAAGTTCTTGATCGCCACCTGGTCGACGAAGTTGCCGAGGTTTTCGAGATGCGTCGGCGGCGTCACCATTTCATATTTGGAGCTGTCGCTCAGTTCGGTGAACCAGCCCTTGAACTGCTCGGTCTTGAAATGGGCATCCTGGTCGGCGCCGTTATGGATCGGAATGACGCCGACTTCCTTGGCCCATTCCAGATTGTCCTTGGGCGAGAGCAAGGTCGCCATCAGCTTCCAGGCTTCGTCCTTGTGCTGCGAGTTGGCGAACATCGCCCAACCGGCATAGCCAAGCGTCGGATAGGACTTGCCGCTCGGGCCCACGGGAAGCGGCGCCACTGCGAAGTCGTCGGCGCTCATCTTGTCGGCGATGCCGAGCAGGGCGTCGGGATCCTGGTTGAGCATGGCGCAGGTGCCGGAATAGAAGCCGGTGACCGTCTCGTTGAAGCCCCAGCTCACGGCGTCCTTCGGCGCTAGGCCGTTCTTGTACATGTCGGCCAGCATCTGCAAGCCCTTGACCGAGCCTTCATCGTTGATGGTGGAGGTGCCGTCGTCGGTGAAGTAGCCGCCCTTGCCGTCGGCGATGTTCATGAACATGTGCATGCCATTGAAGGCGCCGGGGCCGCCGCGCAGGCAGTAGCCATATTTGCCGGGAAGCGCCGAGATCTTCTTGGAGAAGTCGACGAACTCGTCGAGGGTTGCCGGCGGACGATCGAGACCGGCTTCCTTGAACAGCTTCTTGTTCCAGAACAGCGCGTTCACATAATAGCCGTAGGGGATCATGAACTGCGTGTTGTTGACGGTCGAGCCGAACTGCTTGGCGCGGTCGCCCAGCGTCTTGGCATCGTCCCATTTGGCCATGAACGGGCCGAGATCCTGCAACTGCGCATTGTTGGCATAAAGACCCATCCAGCGTTCCGGCATCTCGACGACGTCAGGCGTGTCGCCGGCCTGCACCATGGTCAGGAATTTCTCGAAGGCCTGGCCCCAGGGCAGTGAGACGAGCTCGACCTTGATGCCCGGATTGGCCTGCTCGAAGTCGGCGATCTGCTTTTTCAGGAATTCGGTACGCGGCGGGCTGGTGATAACCTCGACCATCTTGATGGTGGTATCGGCCAGCGCGCTGCCGGCGGAGATTGCCAGGCCGGCAACGGCGGCAAGCATGAACGTCAGTCTTTTCATGTTCAGGACTCCCATTTTGAACACCTTATTTTTTTGACTTGTCGAAGGCCTGGGCGATGTCGGCCCACAGATCCTCGACGTTTTCCAACCCGACATTGAAGCGGATGGTTCGGGGGCTGACGCCGAAGCGCGCCATCGAATTGATGCCTGGCGTCTGCTCGAGCGAGGCCTTTGCCGGCACGACCAGGCTTTCATGGCCGCCCCAGCTGACGCCGAGGCGGAAGAGCTTCAGCGCATCGACAAAGGCCGGAATGTCGACATCCTCCGCGACCTCGAACGAGAACAGCCCGGCATAGCCGGCCAGCGTCTTCTTGCCGGGGTGGTTGGAGTAGGCCGGGTGGTTGACCCGCTCGACCTTGCCATGCGCCTTGAGCCGCTCGGCTATCGTGAGCCCGCTCTTCATGTGATGCGGCAGCCTCAGCGGCAGCGTGCGCAGGCCACGCAGCAGCAGCCAGCCCTCGAAGGGCGACAGCTTGGCGCCGAGCTGGGAGTAGGTCTGCTCGTTGATGTGCTTGATATGGGCCGCCGACCCGGCCACGACGCCGGCAACGGTATCGCTGTGGCCGCTCAGATATTTCGAGGCCGAGTGCAGCACCAGATCGACGCCGTGCGTGATCGGCTTCTGGAACACCGGCGAGGCCCAGGAATTGTCGATGGTGGTGACGATGCCCTGCTCCTTGGCCAGCCGCGCCAGATGCGCGATGTCCTGCAGCTCGAACATCATCGAGGTAGGGCTTTCGAGATAGAGCAGCTTGGCGCCGGGAAGCGCCGCCGCGACGGCGTCCGGGTCCGCGCCGTCGACATAGTCTACCTTGATGTTGAGACGCGGGAACAGGCGCTCGAACAGCCGGTAGGCGTCGCCATAGCAGTTGCGGACGGCAACGATGCGCTCGCCGGCGCCGACGAAAGCGAGCACCGTGGCGCTGATCGCCGCCATGCCGCTGGAAAAGCCCCGCGCGGCTTCGGCTCCTTCCAGCGCGGCGACGCGCGACTCGAATTCCATAACGGTCGGGTTGTCGCCGCGCGAATAGGTCGGCTGCTTTCGCCTGCCGGCGAAGGTGTCGGCCATTTCGGCGTAGTTGGCGAAGGTGAACAGCGAGGTCTGGTAGATCGGCGGCACCACGGGACCGCCGGGGAAAGGATCGTCATGCGCCAGAAGCGTCGCCGCCTCGCCGAGATAGTCGCTGGCCAGGGAAGCCGCGTCGAAAGGTGTGGGTTGCTCGTTCATTTGCGGTCCGAAAGTTTGAGGTTGGCGGCGCCGCGCTTCAGGTCGTCCTCGACGGTGGCCATGAGCTTCAGCGCCTCGCGCCTGGCTCCCTCCGGGTCATGCGCGGCGATGCAATCGAAAATCGTGCGGTGGTAAGGAAAACTGGCGTGACCGAAATCGCGCACGCCGAGCGGATGTTCCCAAAAGCGATGGAACAGCTCGTACATGGCGGCGATGATCTGTTCGAACAGAGGATTGCCGGAGGCGCGATAGATGGACTGGTGGAACTCCCAGTCCTCCTCCGACGACATGCCGGCACGGGTGTGGAAGGCGTCTTCCATCACGACGAGCTTGCGCTCGATCTCGGCGATCTCCTCTTCGCCGGCGCGAATGGCGCAAAGGGCGGCGGCCTCGGCCTCCAGCGCGCGGCGGATCTCCAGCGTGCGCATCAGCCCGCCGAAGTCGTTGCCGCCGGCAAGCGTGAGCGGCATATGAAGCATGTCGGGCGAGACGGCCGCCTTGAGATAGGTGCCGCTGCCTTGCCGCCGTTCGACGAGACCCAGCCCTTCCCAGCGCGTGAGCGCTTCGCGCACCGTGTTGCGGCTGACCTTGAGGCGTTCGGCGAGGATGCGCTCGGTCGGCAGCTTCTCTCCCGGACCCAGCGCCTCCTGCCGGACGAAGCCCGCCAACGCCTTCAGCACCGCGTCGTCGCGGGCCGTGGTGTGGATGGGCGGGAGTAGATCGGTCACGCCGGCGGAAACCCAAAGTGGTTCAATGGTCCAACCAATTCTGCATGAACGAAGCGGTGAGTCAACCGGTCGTCTTGAATCTTTCAACGGCCAGGAATGCGGTATGCCACAAAGGCCAGCTAGGCGGCGGGCGATCCGGCGTCGGTGGTCCGCGACTGCTCGCGCCATGACGCGGGGCTCAACGACGTGACACGCCGGAACTCGCGGTTGAAGTTCGACTTGGTCTGGAAGCCGGATTCGAACATCGCCGCCGTCACCGGCATGTCGGTTTCGCGAAGCAGCCTGCAGGTTCGGCGATGCGGAAATCATTGATGAACTGCGAGACGTTCTTGCCGGCGAGGCGGTTGACCGCGCCCGATATCTGACGTGCCGGAACACCAGCGCGCCGCGCCAGCCGCGACAGGGTGAGATTTTCGTCGCGCGCCAGCTTCTGCTCGACCAGCAGGTTGCGGATGCGGTCGAGAACCTCGCGATCCTGCGCGGCGGTGGATGCGCCCTCACTTTCGGCGGCGGGCACGGGAGCTGCCCGCGCGCGGGCAGCGACAATGGCTGTGATACCGAAGAGAAACAGGCCGAGAAGGTTTGCGTTGCCGGCAATAAAAGCCGCGTTCTTGCCCCTGCTCCATTCGAAATCCAGAAGCACCACCAGGTCGAAAAGCGCCGACACGCAGAGCGACGCGGCAGCGATGACAAGCGCGCGATGCGCGGCTACCGCGCCGTCGAAGCGCGCTTCGTCCAAAGCGTCGGGGCCGGCGCGGCCGAGATTGAGAACGGCCAATGCATAGCCGACGAATATCGCGATCAGTGCAGCGTCGATCAAGGCGGGAGCCAGCAACACCAGCACGATCATCACCACCGGAAGAGCGGCGTGAAGCCAGCGGGTGCCGCCTGACTCCGCCGCGTCGTGATGGATCAAGCCGCGAAAGCTTGCCAGGACCAGTGGCGGCAGGCAGCTCGCCACCACAGGCATCAGGAAGCGCAGATCGGCGAGATCATAGCCCCAGCGCAAACCGACAAGGGTCGATTGCAGGGCGCACAAGCCCAAAAGCGCCAGGAACGGACGGTTGGCCCGCGATGGCTGCTCGGCCTGCAAGGCCCTGACAAGCAGGATCAGCAGCAGCAAGGCAACGACGAAAGGAAGCGGAACGAAAATCACGGCGGGCTCTGCGGGGCGTTCGAACGCCGTGATAATGGCCTGGATCGCAATTGGGAACGACCTCGATCGCGATCGAGGACGCGGCTCAAGATCGTAAGGGCCAAGTCATCGCCGGTCTTTCCAACCGAGCGAGGTTCCCAATGACACTCTTCCATATCCTCTCCGTCGCGGCGCTTGCCGTGGTAATGGCGGCACCGGCACAGTCCGCCGAAGTCGGCATGCGCGAAATCTCTGTCGCCGCGCCGGATCGAGGCCGCGATCTCCAGGTGTTCGTCTGGTATCCGGCCGTGGAAGGCGGCGAGGCAACCCTTCTGGGCGACAACAAGGCTTTCAAGGGCGTGCCGGCGGTCAAGAACGCGCCACCGTTGAAGGGGCGGTTTCCGCTGGTCGTGCTGTCGCACGGGTCGGGCGGCCGCGTCCAGGGGATGGCCTGGCTCGCGACGGAACTGGCCAAGGCCGGCTTCATCGTGGCGGGCCCCAATCACCCCGGCACCACCAGCGGTGACTCGACGCCGGCCGATACGCCGAAACTGTGGGAGCGCACGCGCGACCTTTCTACCGTGATCGATGCGATGACGACCGATGCGACGTGGAGCAACGTGGTCGACGGCGACAGGATAGGCGTCCTCGGCTTCTCGCTCGGCGGCGCCGCGGCGATGGAAATTGCCGGCGCCCGCGCCAGCCTCGACGCCTATGCGCGCTTCTGCGACACCTACAAGAAGTGGGACTGCGCCTGGTATGCGGGGGGCATCGGCTATCTCAACGACGCGATGGTTCATGTCGATAAGCTCGACCTGCGGACGATCGACCGGGCGCGCTTCGACCAATCGAACCTGGATCGCCGGGTGAAAGCAGCCGTGCTTGTCGATCCCGGACTGGCGCAGGCCTACGATGCCGAGAGCCTGAAGGCTGTCACGATCCCGATGGATTTCATCAATCTCGGCAGCGCCGGCACAATCCCCGAGACGATCATGGCAGAGAAGCTGGCCGCGCTTACGCCGCGCGGAACTTATGCCAATGTCGAAGGCGCCATTCACTTCAGCTTCCTGCAGGAATGCAAGCCGGGCGGCGCCGAGCTGCTGAAAGAAGCGGGCGAGGTCGACCCGATCTGCGCGGACGGCGGCAGCCGCTCGCGCGCCGACCTCCATGCCGAGCTGGTCGGCCTGATACGGGGCGACCTGCAGCGGACCCTCAGGGAGCCGATGTGACCTGGATGGCGGTCTGGCCTAGCTCGGTCAGCGCATAGATGCCGCGCTCGGCTCGCGCGAACCAGCCATAGTAGT
>JBFLWR010000438.1:0-4783 GCA_040755925.1 Pseudomonadota bacterium | reverse complement strand
AGGTTTCTTCTAGGAATTTCAGCCTGCCAGCCCGATCCTTTGACAAGCTCCCGCGCTACATGGCGCGGGAGTTTTCTTTTGTGGGCTGAGACGAGAGGGTTGCCTGCAACGAACCCCATTCCGATCAGGGCGCGAAAATCGACCAGTTCATCATCCTGGCGAGCTTTTCCAGCGCGATCGAGCCGAGCTTGGAGTTGCCGTTGGCATTGAGGCCAGGCGACCAGACTGCCAACGAAGCCACGCCGGGCACGATGCCAAGAATGCCGCCACCGACGCCGCTCTTTCCCGGGATGCCGACGCGGAAGGCGAAGTCGCCGGAGCCGTCATAGTGGCCGCAGGTTAGCATCAGCGCGCCGATGCGGCGCGCCCGTTCCGCCGACACCACCGAATGTCCGGTGGACGGATTCTTGCCGCCATTGGCCAGGAAGCGGCCGGCCTTCGCCAGTTGGCGGCAGCTCATGGCGACAGCGCAGTGGTGGAAATAGACGCCCAATGCCAGTTCCGGCTCATGGTGAAGATTGCCGAAGGATTTCATATAGTTGGCCAAGGCGAAATTGCGGTAGCCGGTGGCGCGTTCGGACGCCGCGACCTCGCGGTCGATGATGATCGAGTCATCGTCGGCGAGGAACTGGATGAAGCGCAGGATTTCGCCGATCGCCTCGCGCGGCTGGTGGCCGGCAAGCAATATGTCGGAGACGACGATGGCGCCGGCATTGATGAACGGATTGCGCGGAATGCCGTTCTCGTGCTCGAGCTGGACGATCGAGTTGAACGGATTGCCGGACGGTTCGCGGCCGACGCGATGCCAGAGCGCGTCGCCGACCTTGCCGAGCGCCAGCGTCAGCGTGAACACCTTCGAGACGCTCTGGATCGAAAACGGCTGGTCGGCGTCGCCAGCGAGGATTTCGCGGCCGTCATTGGTGATCGCGGCAATGCCGAACTTTCGCGGATCGACCTTGCCGAGCTGCGGAATGTAGCTGGCGACATCGCCGCGATCCGGCCGCTCAGCCATTTCGGCGGCGACTTCCGCGAGGGCCTGTTCGAGTTCCGGCATGCGTCCCCGCTATTTGAGCCAGCGTTCGATGCGCGCGATGGCTTCGACCATGTCATCGTGACTGCCGGCGTAGGAAAAGCGCATGGTGCGATGTCCCTGGAGCGGATCGAAGTCGCGCCCGGGTGTCGCCGCCACATGCGCCTCCGCAAGCATCCTGCGCGCGAACGCCATGCTGTCATTGGTGTGCCGGGTGACGTCGCAGAAGGCGTAGAAGGCGCCGTCCATGGGTGCGGCGAGCGCGAAGCCCAGCTCCGGCAGGCGCTTCATCAGCAAGTCGCGGTTCCAGGCATAGCGCGCCTTCACCGCTTCCAGCTCTTCCGTTGCCTTGAAAGCCTCGATGGCGGCGATCTGCGACAATTCCGGCGGCGAGATGTAGAGGCTTTGCGCGATGCGCTCGACCGGCCTCACCAGTTCCTCCGGCAGCACCATCCAGCCGATGCGCCAACCCGTCATGCAATAGTATTTCGAGAAGGAATTGATCACCGTCACGCCGGCGCCATGAGCCAGAGCCGTGACATCCGGCGCGGAATAGGCCAGCCGGTGGTAGATTTCGTCCGAGATGACGGCGATGCCGAGTTCCTCGGCGGTTCTTACCAACGCCGCGAGTTCGTGCGCCGGTATGATCGCTCCAGTCGGGTTGGCGGGACTGGCGAACAGCACGCCCTTCAGCGACTTCTCACGATGCGCGGCCTTCAGGTGCTCGGCATGCAGATAGGCATCCGAGCCAAGCTCGATCTCCACGATCTCGACGCCGAGCGCGGCCATAATGTTGCGGTAGGCGGGATAACCGGGCGCGGCGATCGCGACACGATCGCCCGGATCGAACATGGCCAGGAAGGCGAGATTGAAGGCCGCCGACGAGCCCGTCGTGACGGCGACGCGCGCCGGGGCGACGTCGATCCCGTAATGCTCGCCATAGTGCGCGGCGATCGCCTTGCGCAGCCCGGCCAGGCCCAACGTGTCGGTGTAGCCGATGCGCCCGTGCCTGAGCGCTGCCGCGGCGGCTTCCCTGACACCAGCCGGCGCCGGATCGGACGGCTGGCCGACCGCCATGGACACCACGGGAATGCCCGTCGCCTTCAGCCGGTTGGCCTCGGCCAGGATGTCCATGGCATGGAACGGCTCGACCTCGCCGCGACGTGAAAGCGAAACCACCATTTGACCTCTCGTCCAGCCGTCTTCGTCGCCGCAATTGCGTGCAGGCAAGTGCCCGCGTCCCTTTTCCGGAATTGCCGGCTCGACCGCAGCGCCGCACAAATGCCCGATTGATGTGAGGATCACAAGCGCGCAGGAAGTTATCGTTGCCGACTTTTCATCCATTGCCCGCTCGTCTACCAGTGGACCCTGTCATGTTGAGCCGACGCGAACCAATGATTGACAGATCGACGATGGGGCGGGCCGCGCGCGGCTTCGCGACGCTCCTGCTTGCCGCAGCCGTCGCGGCTTCGAATTCGCTGACAGCCTATGCCCAGGGCGTGCCGGTTGTGCGGGACGCCGAGATCGAGGCACTGGTGCGCGATTACGCCCGGCCGATCTTCAAGGCTGCCGGCCTCGCCAGTGACGGCATCGACATCGTCCTGGTCAACGATCCGAGCTTCAACGCCTTCGTTACCGGCCGCCGCATGTTCATAAACACAGGCGCCCTGGCGACGGCCGAGACGCCAAACGAGATCATCGGCGTCATCGCGCACGAGGCCGGCCATATCGCCGGCGGTCACCAGCAGAAGTTGCGCGATCAGCTCGACCGCGCCAAGACGATGGCCATCATCGCCACGCTGCTCGGGGCCGGCGCGATGGTCGCGGGCGCTACCACGGGTAGCAACGGCCTTGCGGGCGCCGGCATGGGCGTCGCCGCCGGCGGCGGCGAGATGGCGCAGCGCAGCATCCTCGCCTACCAGCGCACGGAAGAGATCACCGCCGACCGCTCGGCCATCACCTATCTCAACGCCACCGGCCAGTCCGGCATGGGCATGATCAAGACCTTTGCCCGTTTCCAGAGCGCGCTGTCGCTGTCGGGCGCGCAGATCGATCCTTACCGGATCAGCCATCCCATGCCGCAGGAGCGCATCGCCAACCTCGAGACGCTGGTCAAGCAGAGCCCTTATGTCGGCAACGTCGACCCGGCGGCGCTGCAGCAGCGGCACGACATGATGCGCATCAAGATCGCGGCCTACATGCAGGGCCAGGCCGCCGTGGCGCGGCTGATGCGCAAGAATCCGTCCTCCCTCGCCTCGCGCTATGGCGACGCGCAGGTGACCTATCTCTACGGCGCTCCGGCCGCCGCGCTCGCCAAGACCGCGGCGCTGATCAAGGAGCAGCCGAAGAACCCGTATTTCCATGAACTGCGCGGCGACATCCTGATGAAGGCCAACAAGCCGAAGGATGCGGCCGACGCCTATGCCATGGCCGTCGGCCTCGACCCTGTGCGTTCCGGCTTGCTGCTGGGCTCGCTTGGCCAGGCGCTGATGGCGGTCGGCACGCCCGATTCGGTCAAGAAAGCGATCGTCCAGCTCAACAACGGTATTTCCCGAGACAAGGAAAATGCCGACGCATACCGCTACCTGGCGCAGGCCTATGGCGAGACGGGCGACATCCCGGCCGCCGATCTGGCGACGGCCGAGGGGCATTTCTATGCCGGCGACTACAAGAACGCCAAAATCTTCGCGATGCGCTCTCAACAGAAGTTGAAGCGTGGCGAGCCCCGGTGGCTTCGCGCGCAGGATATCATAAACTACACACCCTCGAACAAACTCAAATGAACCTCCCGGCCGCGTGCGGCGACCAGAATGGACCGGGAAAGGAAGAAGGACCGAAGATCATGAACAAGGCAATCCTGCTCGGTGGCGTGGGCGCGGCGATAGCGCTCGGCATGCTGGCTTTCGGCTTCGTGGCGGGAAGCCCGCAGTCGGCCAAGGCCGACACGGCGCAGGCCGTCCAGGTTGCATCGGCCGACAGCAAGATCGACCGCAAGGAGGTCGAGGGCATCATCCGCGATTACCTGCTGAAGAATCCGGAGGTGCTGCTCGAGGTGCAGGACGCGCTGGAGGCCAAGCAGAAGGAAGAGCAGCGGCTCGCCAATCTCGGCGTCATCAAGGACTCCAAGGACGAGATCTTCAACTCCACCTTTGACGGCGTCGTCGGCAACCCGAAGGGCAAGACCACTATCGTCGAGTTCTACGACTACAATTGCGGCTTCTGCAAACGCGCCATCGACGACATGAAGGCGCTGACCAAGGCCGACCCGGACCTGCGCTTCGTGCTCAAGGAGTTTCCGATCCTCAGCCCGGATTCGCAAAAGGCGAGCGTCGTCTCGATGGCCTTCCACCTGATGATGCCGGAGAAGTACGGCGAGTTCCACACTGCGCTGCTCGGCGGCCAGGGCCGCGCCACCGAGGCGACCGCCATGAAGGTGGCGCTGTCGCTGGGAGCCGACGAGGCGACGCTGCGCGAGAAGATGAAGGACCCGAGCATCAACGAGGCACTCTCGCGCACCTACGACCTCGCCACCAAGCTCTCGATCACCGGCACGCCGTCCTATGTGATCGGCAATGAAGTGGTGTTCGGCGCGCTCGGGCAACAGGTGCTCGCCCAGAAGATCGAGCAGGCAAAGTCCTCGCTCTAGCGGCAAATTGCGCCGCTAGACGGTTTCCGCCCGTTGTGGACAGCGATAGAACGCACTTGCGCTCTTTTCGCGGGCGGCTATGCCCATTATAGAGGCCCAGTGCGCCG
>JBFLWR010000437.1:0-6900 GCA_040755925.1 Pseudomonadota bacterium | reverse complement strand
CGTCGGCTTGAAATAGTCGGTGGTCTGGAACTTCACGCCCGGATGCAGGTGGAAAGTATAGACCAGGCCATCATCGGAAATTTCCCACTTGTCGGCGAGGCCAGGCTCGAGCTCGGTGCCGCCATGCTTGAATTCGACCAGCCGCGAGTAGACGGTGCGCGACGAAGCGTCGAAGTCGTTACCGCCGGTCGTCGTACCCGGGTCGAAATTGGCGGGCGACGCCTCGGAGCAATAGACGAGCGTCTTTGCATTGGCCATGCCACCCAGGACGCTTGCAGCCAGCAGCGCGGCTGCAAAAGTCATTGTCTTTTTCATTGAGCACTCCCTGATGTTCTCCCAAGCCCCTCTATCAGGCTCGCGAAGGGCGCATATAAGCACCGTTTTCCGGGCTTTGGAACACCCCGTTTGCGTACCCCACGGGAAGCAGGAAAAGATTCCGCGATTTGCTCGAATGGCAGAAAAAATGAGCAGAATTTTCTGCTCACGATATTGTTAACGACTGCATTTTTTTATTGATCGACAGCCTCCCGAAATCGCCGGCCGCCACCCGCTCCGTGCCGCGGGAGGCTTCCTCAACCTTGTTCCGCGAGGCAACCGCCTGGGCGGCTTTCCAGAAGGTGTCGGTGATCGCAGTGCTGCCATCGAGCGCTCGATAAAGGCGTATCTGGAGGTCGAGTTGCCAGTCTTCGCCTTCAGCTGCCGGCACGAGCGATCCGGCTCGCAGCTCACCCTCAATCAGGCTCTCCGGAAGCCAGCATAGCCCCGTCCCCGTGAGAGCCAGCGTCTTCAGACCGGCGCTGATAGTGTTCTCGTGGACTGTACGGCGCAGGAAATCGGGCCGCGTCGCAAACAGGCGCTGCAGCGCCACGCCGAAGAAGGAACTGAAACCATAGCTGAGGTAGGGCACGGCCATGCGCCCGGCCACCGCCCGCTCAAGCAGGCCGGCGCCTGGCACGAGCTGGTTGCGGATGCGAAGCTCGGGCGCGCTGACCGGGATGACCTTGTCGTTGCCGATCACGATGAAATCGAAGCGCTCCCGGTCGAGGTGGAAGGCCACGTCCTGATGCGCATAGGTCAGGAAGAAATCCGCCTCGCCATCGGTCAATGCCGCAAGGTTCGCCTCGATCCCGCCGCGGTCGGGAATGAGCGACGTCCGCAAACCCGGCATCTCCGCCTCGAGGCCGCGAAGCCAGTTCGGAAAGAAGGTGACTGTCAGGGTATGGAGCGCGGCAAGCCGGATCATTCCCGCCTCGGCGACCGGCTGCAGCATTTCCCTGGAGATATAGAAGGTGCGGACAACCTCACGCGCCACCGGCAGGAAGTTCCTTCCGGCGGGCGTCAGTTCCGCGGGCATGGTGGCGCGGCTGATCAGGGTGGCGCCGAGCCAGGCCTCCAGCTGCTTGATGCGCCGGCTCAACGCCGACTGGGTGACGTGCCGGATCTCGGCCGCCCGTGAAAAGCTGAAGGTTTCCGCAACGGCAATGAAATCCTCCAGCCATTTGAGTTCCATTTTCCAACGTCCCCGCAGTGCTTGAATGCCGACAATGCCAGCATAATTCGTTGAATTTAAAGCACTATGCGAATTTGGAATGGGCCTTTGTCGAAAATGAATTGGCGCAGTTGGCCAAAGCCGAAGAAGAGTGCGGCACAACGTTCGTACGGCACGGAAGGATGCGGCCCGCGTGGGAAGGATCGTCTATTGCAACGGTGAATTCAGGCCGGAGGAGGATGGGCGTGTCAGCATCTTCGATCGGGGGTTCCTGTTCGGCGATGCCATCTACGAAGTGACGGCTGTGCTCGCCGGGCGGCTGATCGACAACGATCTTCACCTCGACCGGTTCGAACGCTCGCTGGCCTCTCTGTCCATCCCGATGCCCGTATCGCGAAGCCGGCTCGAGCAGCTCCAGGCCGAGCTCTTGACGCGTAACGAGCTTGGCGAGGGCACGATCTACCTGCAGGTTTCGCGTGGCGAGGCCGACCGCGACTTTCTCTATCCGGAGGGACTCGTACCGAACTTCATCGCCTTCACCCAGGCAAGGAAGCTCGCCGACACACCCGCGCAAAGAAACGGTATCGCCGTCGACCTGGCCGAGGACCTGCGCTGGGCGAGGCGCGACATCAAGACCGCGATGCTGCTGGGCCAGGTGCTGGCGAAGCGCCAGGCCCGCACCGCGGGGTTTGACGATGTCTGGATGGTTGAAGGCGGCCTGGTCACCGAAGGGTCGTCCTCGACAGCCTTCATCATCACCGCCGACGGCCGCGTCGTCACGCGGCCCAACTCGCGGTCGACCCTGCCGGGCTGTACGCGCAAGGCGGTGCTGCGACTCTGCGACGGCCATGGCCTGCACCTCGAAGAGCGCGCCTTCTCGCCCGACGAAGCGCGGGCGGCTGCGGAAGCCTTCGCCACCAGCGCCTCATCCTTCGTCACGCCCGTGGTGAAGATCGGCGATGCCGAGATCGGAGACGGTCGACCCGGCCCAATGACCCGTCGCCTGCAGTCCTACTACATCGAAGCCGCGCTCGGCGCCGAGACGGTCCATCCATAACCATAACCGGAAAACCACCAAGAGGAGAACTACATGAAATTAAACAGGAAAATGATCGGCCTTGCCCTGGGATCGCTGATAGCCATGGCGGGCACCGCGAACGCAGCCGAGGGCTACGGCGAATGCAAGCTCTACGGCAAGCAGGGCACGGAGCACATCACCCCGGCGGTTGCCGGCCAGTTCACCGTCATCATCAACCTGCCGGCTGTCGGCGAATTCAACGGCGACACGCCGGAGACGATCACCAGCGGGCGCGAGTTCTGCATGGCGGTCAACATCGCCCATCGTCTCGGGCTCGAAAAGGTCGTGCTGAAGAATGCCTCGTTCGATTCCATCGTCGCGGGCCAGAACAAGGACTTCGACATCGCGCTGGCGCTGATCTCGGTGACCGAGCCGCGCAAGAAGGTGGTCGACTTCTCGACGCCTTACGCCTTCGGCTCCTATGGCCTGGCGGCCAAGGCCGGATCGAGCGTAACGGCGGAGAACGTGCGCGACGCCAAGTTCGGCACCCAGGCCGGCACGACCATGGTGTCGTGGGCGCAGGATACGCTGCACGCGAAGAACCTGTCGGTCTTCGACGACACCGGCGCCATGTTCACCGCCGTCGCGGCGGGCAATGTCGACGTGGTCATGACCGACCTGTCGGTCGTGCTCGGCCAGGTCGCTGCCTCGAACGGCAAGCTCGCCGTGATCGGCCAATACCAGACCGGCGGCGAAACCGCGGGAATCTATCCGAAGGGATCCTCGGCCAAACCGGTCATCGACAAGATCATCGCCGAGATGAAGGAAGACGGCACGCTGAAGGAACTCGAGGGCCAGTATCTGGCACCTGCCTGGGGCGGCAAGACGCCGGCCGACGTTCCGGTCTGGAAATACTGACCCTATGGAAGCACCCGGTCACCTCGCGGTATCGGACGAAGGGCGCGCCGCCGAATGGCGCGCCCGCTCCGTCACACGCACTCACCGCGGCCGCGCAGCACTGACCCTTGCCGTGGCCGCGCTGACCTTCATGGCCGTTGCGGTCTCGGCCCAGCATATCGGCTCCTTCGCGGTCTCTCAGGGCATCCCTTCTGCCGCCGTGCTGGTGCCGGGAATCGTCGCGGCGCTGGCCGCGGCGGTCGTACTGGTCATGGCCGTGCGGGCCTTCCTGAAATCGCTCGCCTCTGCCCGCAGCGCCGATGTCCATGCCGCGCGCGCGCTTGGAGCGGATGCCTCGATGGCCGCATGGCAGGCGATCTCCTGGTGCGGAGCCCTGCTGATCGTGACCGTCTGCGCGTGGTTCATGGTGGTGAACGACGCCGCCGTCAGTCGCACCTTCTTCGATCTCGCGCTGATCCGCCAATCCGCAGGCAAGGTGCTGTGGGCCTTCGGCACCAACATCACCATCTTCGCGGTCTCGGCGGTGCTGATCCTGATCTGGTCGCTGGTGGTTGCCGTTGCCCGCACGCTTCCGGGCGAAGCGGGCCGGCCCCTGCGCTTCCTGGCAATCGCCTATGGCGACCTTTTTCGGGGCTTGCCGGCCATCATCACGATCTATCTGATCGGCTTCGGCCTGCCGCTGACCGACCTGCCGGTGCTGTCGCATCTGTCCTCGACGACCTACGCGATCATCGCACTGACCCTGACCTATGGCGCCTACACCTCCGAGGTCTACCGTGCCGGTATCGAGGGCGTTCATCACAGCCAGGTCGCCGCCGCCCGTTCACTCGGGCTCAGCCATTTCCGGACGATGCGCTACGTCGTCGTGCCGCTCGCCGTGCGCAACATCATCCCGCCGCTGATGAACAACTGCATCAGCCTGCAGAAGGACACGGCGCTGGTGGCCATCATCGGCACCATCGACGCCTTCAACCAGTCCAAGATCATCGCGGCGAACAATTTCAACCTGTCGGCGGTGACCACGGTGGCGATCCTCTTCATCGTCATCACCATTCCCCAGGCACGCTTTGTCGACCGGCTGATCGACCGCGACCGACGCCGGATCCGGGCGGGAGGCTGAAGCATGGCGCTGCTTGAAATAAACGGCGTGACCAAGCGCTACGGCCCGCTGGAGGTCATTTCGAACCTGTCGCTGTCGGTCGACGAGCATGAGGTGATCTGCCTGATCGGCCCATCCGGCTGCGGCAAGTCAACGCTGCTGCGCTGCATCAACCGGCTGGAGGAGATTTCGCTCGGCGAGATCCGCATCCATGGCGACCGGATCACCGGGCCCGGGGTGGACCTCGACCGGCTGCGGCGCGACATCGGCATCGTCTTCCAAGGATACAATCTCTTCCCTCACATGACGGTCCTGGAGAACACCACGCTCGCGCCCCTGAAGGTTATCGGCATGGGTCGGCGCGAAGCGAAGGACAAGGCGATGGCCTTTCTCGAGCGTATCGGCCTTGCCCACAAGGCTGGCGACTATCCCGACCGGCTCTCGGGCGGCCAGCAGCAGCGCGTGGCGATCGTACGCGCGCTGATGATGGACCCGATGCTGCTTCTGCTGGACGAGATCACCTCGGCCCTCGATCCCGAACTCGTCGCCGAAGTGCTCGACATCGTGCGCGACCTTGCGGCTCGCGGAATGACGATGATGCTCGCCACGCATGAAATGGGATTTGCCCGCGAGGTTGCCGACAGGATCTGTTTCCTTCAGTCAGGAACAGTCTATGAACAGGGACCGCCCGCGGAGATCTTCGGCAGTCCGAAGGGCGAACGCACACGGGCGTTCCTGCGTAGCCTGAAAAAGGCCGGGCGCCTCTGAAGAAGGGACGATGAAAAGGCTCGGCATGCCGTCAGCACGCGATCTCGGCCTGGGTTCGGGCCTCCTCCCGCCAGGACCGCATAATGCCATCACCGATGTCGGCGGGGTGACGGTCGGCCATTGCACGCTGCATGGCGATGGCCTGGCCACTGGTGTCACCGCCATTCTCCCGCATCAAGGTGACCTCTTCCGCCACAAGGTTCGCGCGGGGGTCGAGGTGATCAATGGTTTCGGGAAGTCGGTAGGCCTGATGCAGATCGCCGAAATGGGAACGGTCGAGACCCCGATCTTTTTGACCAACACCTTCTCCGTCGCCGCCTGCGCGCAAACGCTGGCGCGCCGGGCGATAGCTGCCAACCCTGAAATCGGGCGCAAGACATCCACGGTCAATCCGCTGGTGTTCGAATGCAATGACGGCGCGATCAACGACATCCAGGCCATGGCCGTCACCGCCGCCGACGCCGAAAGGGCACTCGCCGACGCCAAGGGCGGCGGGGTGCAGCAAGGCGCGATCGGTGCCGGAACCGGCATGACATCCTTCGGCTTCAAGGCCGGAATCGGCTCCGCCTCGCGCCTGATGCGGATCGACAAGCACGACTACATGCTAGGCGCCCTGGTCCTGGCCAATTTCGGGCGCGCCGGTGACCTCGTGCTGCCGGACGGCAGGCGCCCGAATCCGATCGAAAAGGCGGAACAGGAAAAAGGTTCCGTCATCGTCATTCTCGCCACCGACCTGCCGCTCGGCGACCGCCAGCTGCGCCGCGTGGCGCGCCGGGCGGGCGCCGGACTGGCTCGCCTGGGCGCATTCTGGGGCAATGGCAGCGGCGATATCGCGCTCTGCTTCACGACGGCCGATCCGGTGGCGCATGAGCCGGGAGCCGCCTTCCAGCCGGTGCGTCAGCTTGCCGAGGATCGCATCGACATGCCGTTCCGTGCCGCCGCGGAGGCGACGCAGGAGGCAGTGCTCAACGCGCTGTGTGCCGCGCCCGCCATGGCCGGTCGCGCGGGCCGGACGTTTCCCGCGCTTTGCCAATGGTTGAAGGAGAACCCGTTGCCATGAAGGTGTTTGTCAGCGCCGATATCGAAGGCACAGCCGGCATCGCCCATTGGGACGAGGCCAATCGCAGCCATGCCGATTACCTCGAGTTCCGCGCCTTGATGACGGCCGAGGTGGTTGCCGCCTGCGAGGGCGCGCGCGCGGCAGGCGCCGAGGAAGTCGTCGTCAAGGACGCACATGACAGCGGTCGCAACCTCATTGTCGATCTGCTGCCCGATTATGTCCGCATCATCCGCGGCTGGTCGGGCCATCCCGACGGCATGATGTTCGGCCTGGCTGGTGGTTTCGCAGCCGCGATCTATGTCGGCTACCACTCCAAGGCGGGAACCGAGACAAACCCTCTCGCCCACACCACGACGACCCGTATCTCGCGGCTGCTGCTGAACGGCGAAGTCGCTTCCGAATTCACGATGAACGCGCGCTGCGCGGCCGGCTACGGCGTGTCTTCGGCATTCCTCGCCGGCGATGCGGGCATCTGCGCCGATGCCCGCGCGATGGTTCCCGGTATTGCGACGGTAGAGACATTGGAGGGCGTGGGGCGCGCCGCCAAT
>JBFLWR010000436.1:0-3260 GCA_040755925.1 Pseudomonadota bacterium | reverse complement strand
CGGCGGGCCGGGCCGGCCTTGTCACCCGGGCCGTCGGGCGGCAGGCGCGTCCCTGCCCCCCGAGCCGGTGCTCAGCGCTTCGGCCCGAACCCGGGATAGGGGTTGAGCGGCACGATCGCCGCAATGTCCATCATGCCGGCCTCGATCAGCGGCAGCGTGGCGAGATGGGTGCGCACTTCCTTCTCGTCGGCGGCCTCGAACATCATGCCGCTGCCGGGAATGTCGCCACGGTTCCAGACCTGGCGCACCGCGCCTTGCGCATAGAGCGTTCGCCGCTGCTCGGCCTCGCCGGGCAGAAGCGGCGCAAAGTCCGCATCGCTGAACTTCTGGGTGTTGCGGGCAAGTAGGGCAAAGAACTGCATGGCTTTCTCCTGTGTCGGCGGGTTGGTGCCGGGAGATATCGCGCCGTCTGGTCAGACTGTCCAAGACTGATTAGGCTAAACTTCAGACTTAAATGGCTGAACCCGGGGCGAACATGCTCGATCTGCGGCAAATCAGATATTTCGTCGCCGTCGCCGAGGCCGGCAATGTCGGCCGCGCCGCCGAGCAATTGCACATCTCGCAGTCGCCGCTCAGCCGGCAGATCATGCAGCTCGAGGAACAGCTTGGCGTCGCCCTGTTCGAGCGGGCGAAGCAGCGGGTGCATCTCAATGCCGAGGGCAGGGCCTTTCTTGCCGAGGCTCGCGCGCTGCTTGCCAGCGCGGCGCGGCTGGAAGCGCTCGGCCGCAACCTTGCCAGCGGCGCCACCGGCAGTCTCGCCATCGGCTATGTCGAAGGCGCGGTGCATGCCGGGCTGGTCGCCGATATGCTCAGGGATTTCCGCCGCGAGCGGCCGGAGTTCCACCTGCAATTGCGCAGCCGCCGGACGGCGGCGCAGTTCGAGGATTTGAGGCAGCGCACCCTCGACCTCGGTTTCGTCTATTCGCCGGCGCCGGAGGGGGATCCGGATATTGACAGCATGCTGGTGCGGCGCGAGCCGCTGGTGCTGGCGCTGCCGGAAGGCGATCCACTGGTCGATGTTCCCGACATCCGCCCCGGCGATCTTGATGGCCGCGTTTGGATCACGGTCGTGCGCCAGCCCGACGACACCAATCGCGCGCAGTTCCTGGCGGCTTGCGCGCGGGCCGGCTTCCTGCCCGATATCGCCTACGAGACCGCCGATCCCCTGACCTCGCTCGGCCTGGTCAGCGCCGGCCTCGGCCTCGCCACGGTGCAGGAGAGCCTGCGCGCCGCCGCGCCGCCGGGCATCGTCTTCCGCGACCTGCCCTGGTTCGGGCGCAGCGTGTCGATCCATCTCGCCTGGCGGCGCTATGACCGGCGGGCGGTAATAGGCGATTTGAGGAAGGCGGTAGGGCGGTAGGGGAGCAACTTCAGGCTCACCTACATCTTGTCTATCACCGACTGCACGCCTTCGGTCGGGGCATCCACCGAGGACCCCGCCACCATGATGGCGGCGACGATGGCTTCCGGGTCGTTGACCACAAGCGGCTTCACCCGGTGCGCGGTATGGATGAAGCCTTCCGCCGACATGTGCTCGATCAGCGTCAGCATCGGGTCCCAGAAACCCTTGATATTGCCGAAGACGATGGGCTTGCGGTGGTGGCCGAGCTGCGCCCAGGTCATGATTTCGACGATCTCTTCCACCGTGCCGATACCGCCCGGCAGCGCCACAAACGCGTCGGATTTTTCGAACATCCTGTGCTTGCGCTCGTGCATGTTGTCGGTGATCAGCAGTTCGTCGAGCTTGTCGAGGGCGGTCTCGGTCGCCTCCTTGTTGATCAGGAAGCGCGGGATGATGCCCGTCACCTTGCCGCCGGCCCGGAGCGCGCCTTCGGCGACAGCGCCCATGATGCCCTTGGTGCCGCCGCCATAGATCAGGCGCAGCCCGGATTTCGCCAGCGACCGGCCGAGCAGATGACCGGCCTTGACATAGGCCTCGTCGCGGCCCGGAGACGAACCGCAATAGACGCAGACGGATCGAATCGTGTTCATGGCGATGATTGGTGATGGGGACGGTCGGCGCGGTCAAGCCCAGGCATGGGCTTTTTCTTGTAGCACCGGACAAAACACGCTAGACCGGCGTTAGGTGGCTAAGGGGGCATATAAACGTATGGCGATCAATTCTTCCAGGGCGCTTTTGTTCGCGGCGGGCGGCGTTGCCGTCGTTGCGGCGGTCGCCTATGGCTCGGGCGCGCTCGATCCTTATCTCAAGCAGAAGCCGGCGGAGGTCGCCGCGCTTCAGCAAGCCGACACCAAGCCTGCCGGCTCGGCCAGCACGACGACCGAAGGCAGGTTGCCGCAGCCGCAGGCCAGCACCAACAATGCGATGGCGCCGGCCTCGAACAATGCCATGGCGCCGGCCAGCAACGCGATGGCGCCGGCCAGCAATGCGATGAAGCCGGCCGCGCCCGCCGCGACGGCGCCCGCTGCGCCGGCGGCAACAGCGCCAGCCGCCCAGGCTCCGGCCGCCGCCGGTCCGACGCTGCCGACCTTCGACGTCGTGCGCGTCGAGGCCAACGGCTCGATCGTCGTCGCCGGCAGCGCCGCGCCCAACGCCAAGGTCGAGATCCTGAACGGCGGCACGGTGCTCGGTTCGACCGTCGCCGGTCCCGACGGCGCGTTCGCCATCGTCCTCGACAATCCGCTGAAGCCGGGCGACTACTCCATCACGCTGCGCTCGACCGCCGGCGGCGTTGCCGTTGCTTCGGCTCAGACCGCCGTCGTGTCGATACCGCAGAGCCCGACCGGCCAGGTGCTGGCCATGGTCGAGGAGCCTGGCAAGGCTTCCGAACTGATCACCGTTCCGCAGCCCGAGGCCAAGCCAGCCGCGCCGGCAGCAGCCGAACAGCCGGCCGCGCCCGCCGCGCAAGCGCCGGCAGCCGCCGCGACTGCTCCCGCCACGACGACACCCGCCGCGACCACGGCTCCAGCCGCGACGGCCCCTGCCGCTAGCGCGCAGGCCCCCGCCACGCCCACGCCTGCCGTGGCTGCGGCCGAACCCAAGATCGCTGTCGAGGCCGTCGAGATCGATGGTAGCAAGATCTTCGTCGCCGGCACGGCCGATCCCGGCCGCAAGGTGCGCGCCTATGCCGACGACATCCTGCTTGGCGACGCGAAGACCTCGCCCGATGGTCATTTCCTGATCGAGGCCGCGCGCGACATTCCGGTCGGCAACCACACCATCCATGTCGACGGCCTTGCCGACGACGGTGTGAAGGTCGTCGCCCGCGCCGCGGTGCCATTCGAACGCGAGCCCGGCG
>JBFLWR010000435.1:0-4608 GCA_040755925.1 Pseudomonadota bacterium | reverse complement strand
GACCAGCCACGGCCAGCGGCGATCGTTCATCAGCCTCAGTTCGCAAAGGCCGAGCCACATAAGCTGCTCACTGTCCGCCTCCAGTCGGGCGTCCAGCGTGAAACCGGCCTTGAGGCCAGGCAACATGGGCGTTTCCTTTACTTTTGTTGTTTTGTCCAAACCGGGGAACGCTAGAGCGGCGGCAAGGTGGCTGCAAGCGAATCATTGGCTGGTATTGTGGATTTGAAGGCGCTCCCACCTGTCGGGCTTGCGCCGCCGGCAATCGACTTTCACCTCAACCCTTGCATTTCGCCGCTGAATTGCCGATATGGGACGCGGGAGGTTGGTGGTGGACGATCCACTCGCCAACCGGGTCAGGTCCGGAAGGAAGCAGCCCTAACGAGCCCGGAACGGGTCATTGTTCCAGCCTCCCGCCTCTTCGCCTTTCTCCCGCGACATTGACGGCGCCGAGCCGTGCGGGCGAGACTATGCGCAGGAATCGACCGCCTTCCGTCGCGGTCTGTGGAGCTTTGACGGCGAATGAGCGAGGCCGGAAAATCGGGGCCGGAAAGCCCGGAAAAAGGCAAGGCCGGCGCCTACCGCGTGCTGGCGCGCAAATATCGCCCTTCGAATTTTTCCGAGCTGATCGGCCAGGAGCCGATGGTCCGCACGCTGACCAACGCCTTCGCCACCGGCCGCATCGCCCAGGCCTGGATGCTGACCGGCGTGCGCGGTGTCGGCAAGACGACCACTGCGCGCATCCTGGCGCGGGCTCTCAACTACAAGACCGCGACCGTCGATCAGCCCTCCGTCGATCTTTCCATTCCGGGCGAGCACTGCCAGGCGATCATGGAAGGCCGCCATGTCGACGTCATCGAGATGGACGCCGCCTCGCACACCGGCATCGACGATATCAGGGATATCATCGACCGCGTGCGTTACGCGCCGGTGTCGGCCCGCTACAAGGTCTACATCATCGACGAAGTGCATATGCTCTCCACGCAGGCCTTCAACGGCTTGCTGAAGACGCTGGAAGAGCCGCCTCCGCACGTCAAATTCATCTTCGCCACCACCGAGATCCGCAAGGTGCCGATCACGGTTCTGTCGCGCTGCCAGCGCTTCGATCTGCGCCGCATCGACGCCGGCGCGCTGGTCGCGCATCTGTCTTCGATCGCCGCCAGGGAAGGCATTGCCGTCGACGACGATGCGCTGGCCATGATCGCGCGCGCCGCCGAAGGTTCCGCGCGCGATTCGCTGTCGATCCTCGACCAGGCCATCGCCCACGGCAGCGGCACGGTCAGCGCCGAAGCCGTGCGCGCCATGCTGGGGCTCGCCGACCGCGCCCGCATCATCGACCTGTTCGAACATGTCATGAAGGGCGATGTCGCGGCGGCGCTCGCCGAATTCCGCGCGCAATATGACACCGGCGCCGATCCGGCCGCCGTGCTCACCGATCTTGCCGAGTTCAATCATCTCGTCACCCGGCTGCGTTTCGTGCCGGCGGCGGCCGACGATGCTTCGCTTTCCGAGGACGAGCGCCGGCGCGGCGCCGCATTTGCCGGCACGCTTTCGGTCAAGGTGCTTTCGCGAAGCTGGCAGATGCTGCTGAAGGGCATTCCGGAGGTGCAATCCTCCAACCGCCCGGTCAGCGCCGGCGAGATGGTGCTGATCCGGCTGGCGCATGCTGCCGACCTGCCGACGCTGGATGAGGCCCTGAAATCATTGGACGGCGCGGGGCCAATCCCCAATGGCGCGTCGCGCGGCAACGGGCCGCCGGCAAGCCCCGGCAATGGCGGCGGCGCGACGGCCGTGGCTCAGGCGCGCATGCCGTCCTCCAACGGCGGGGCGCAGACCATGCGCCTTGTCGAGACGCAGCCCGCGCCCATGGCCTTCGTTCCGGCTCCGGAGCCCGTCGTCGAAAAGCCGGCCGCTCCGGTCAAGTCGCTGGCCGACATCTCCGTGCTTGCCGATGCCAATCGCGACATAGCCTTCAAGGTGCTGCTGAAACGCTGCGTGCGGCTGGTGCGCATCGAGCCGGGCCGGCTCGATGTCACCCTGACCAGCGATGCGCCGAAGATGCTGCTCAACGACCTCACCTCCAAGCTGCGCGCCTGGACGGGCCGCAACTGGCTGGTGTCGCTGTCGAAGGAGGAAGGCGGCCAGACATTGGCCGAGATGGAGACGACAAAGCGCGAAAACGCCTTCTCCGACGCCAGGAGCGACCCGACGGTCGCGGCCATCCTTGCCCGCTTCCCCGGCGCCAAGATCATTGACGTGCGCATTCCGGACGTGCCGGAAGTGGATGATGCCGAGGCCGACCTGCCGGTCGAGCCTGGTGCTGACGACGAAGAAATCTAGGGCAGGATCCGACGGCCGAGCCGGCCAGGATCATGCTTGCTCCATGTGGAAAACAGACAAAGAGGACGTTTGGGATGAAGGATCTTCTCGGCCTGATGGGCAAGGCGAAGGAAATGCAGGCCAAGTTCCAGGCCATGCAGGACGAGATTGCCACGCTTGAAGCAACCGGCCAGGCCGGCGGCGGGTTGGTCAGCATCACGCTCACCGGCAAGTTCGAGATGAAGGCGCTGAAGATCGATCCGTCGCTCATCAAGGCGGACGAGGCCGAGATCCTCGAGGACCTCATTCTGGCCGCTCACAATGACGCCAAAAATAAGGTCGAGCAGATCATGCAGGAGAAGACGAAGGCCCTGACGGCGGGCCTTCCGATTCCCCCTGGAATGAAATTGCCGTTCTGAGGGAGTCTCCGCCAGTTAATTGATTATGAACGGAAATTGAGCGCGAGCCGCAATATTAACTATTTTGCCGGCATCTTCACGGTCTCATTTCCGGACATTCATAAAGTTTTACCCAAGTCCAGAGTTTGATAACCTTCTAGCCATTTTTTTGCCCGAAAGAGTCTCATTCTTGCCACATCTCGGGGCGGGCTGGCATCAGGACATGAGGCTTTTTTGTTGATCGCGAAGCGATGGAAGACGCCGCTGCTGCTTGCCGGCATCGTCACTTCCCCCTTGTTTCTGGCCGCCTGCAGCCAGACCACTTCACACGGCATGTCGGTGGCGAGCCTTACCGAGGCCGTCACGCCGAGCTTCCTGAGCTCGGGTTCCTACAAATACTCCATGAAGGACAAGGAGTGCCTGGAAAGGGCGATGTTCTTCGAATCGAACCGGTCGAGCCGCGACGGCATGGTTGCTGTCGGCACGGTCGTGATGAACCGGCTGCGCTCGGGCCAGCATGGCAACACCATCTGCGAGGTCGTCGGCGAGAAGGGTCAGTTCGCTCCCGGCGTGCTGACACGGCCGATGAACTCGAGGGCGCTGCCCGACGTTGAGGAAGCCGCGCAAGCCGTGCTCAAGGGCGAGCGTAAGGCCAAGCTCAAGAACACGATGTACTTCCACACCGCCGGCCTGCGTTTCCCCTATAACAACATGCACTACACCATGGTGGCCGGCGGCAACGCCTTCTACGAGAAGCGCGGCCGCAACTGGCAGCCGCTGCCGGATGAGCCGATGATCGCCGTCGCCTCGGCCGAGCCGCAACCACGGCAGACCGCGCCCGCCGCGCCGGTGCTCGTGGCTTCGGCGGAGCCGGTGGTCAAGACGATCGTCCGTCCCGCTCCGGCAAAGCAGGCGGTCATGACGGCCGCCGCCGCGGCGCCTGTCCGCCCAGGCAAGATTGCCATCGTTCCTCCCGAACAGACCTACGTGACGGCCTCCGTGGAGCCGTCGCAGAAGGCAGGACGCGTAACGGCGAAGCCGACCTTGGTGGCCATGCAGGAGCCGATGGCGGAACCGGACGCCTCGCGTTTTGGCGGCGTTGTGAAGGCCCGCTACATCACATCGGTGCAGGGAGCGCCTCAGGAGGCCGCGATGGGCTTCCAGTCGACGCCTGACAACACCGATGCCATCGGCGCGCTGATCGCCAGCCAGAGCAGGCCGCTCGCAGCCGACTGAGCCCGCCCCGCCTTTGATCCGTTATGGCGCCATAGCGGATCTTGCGCGGATGCTGGATGTTCCAAAGCGCTCTAAAAATCCTGGATCGGCTCACCGCCCCATGAAGACGGTAAGCCGCCAGCCTTCTTTGTTTCGACGCAATTCCGGACGGAAAACCGCTTCGCACTTTTCCTGGAATTGCTCTAGATCAGAGCGATGTCGAAACGAATCGCCGGTCCTGAAATTGAACGCCTGATCCAGCTCCTGGCCAAGGTGCCGGGGCTCGGGCCGCGTTCGGCACGGCGGGCGGCGCTCCATCTCATCAAGAAGAAGGAGCAGCTGTTGCAGCCGCTCGCCGTTGCCATGGGCGAGGCGGTCGACAAGGTGCGCATCTGCTCGACCTGCGGCAATGTCGATACCTCCGATCCCTGCATGATCTGCACCGACCCGCGCCGCGATGCCGGCACGCTGATCGTCGTCGAGGACGTCTCCGACCTCTGGGCGCTGGAGCGCGCCACGGCCATGAATGTGCGCTATCACGTGCTCGGCGGCACGCTGTCGCCGCTCGACGGCATCGGACCGGACCAGCTCAACATCCGCTCGCTGGTCGATCGCGTCGCGGGCGGCGAGGTGAAGGAAGTCATCCTCGCCGTCAACGCCACCGTCGAGGGCCAGACCA
>JBFLWR010000434.1:0-7505 GCA_040755925.1 Pseudomonadota bacterium | reverse complement strand
GGCGAGCTCGCGCGGGTGGCGCGGCTTCGGCATGGTCGCAAAATAGGAGGGCGCGGCGACCACCGCGCCGCGAAGATCGGGGCCGATGCGCACCGCGATCATGTCGCGCTGCAGGCTTTCGCCGAGCCGCACGCCGGCGTCGAAACCGCCTTCGACCACGTCGGTGAATCGGTCCTCGATGACGATCTCCAGCACGATCTCGGGGTAGGCGGCGGCAAAGGCGCCAAGCCGCGGCGTCAGCGTCAGATGCGCGGCCGTGCGCGGCACGGTCAACCGCAGGTTCCCTGCCGGCCGGTCGCGAGCCTCGACCGCTGTTTCCAGCGCCAGGTCGATCTCGGACAGTGCCGGCCGCAGCCGTTCGAGCAGCCGCACGCCCTCCTCGGTCGGCGCGACGCTGCGCGTGCTGCGCGCCAGCAGCCGTACGCCGAGCCGCGCCTCCAGGCTGGAGACTGCGTGACTGACCGCCGACGGAGCGATGCCGAGTTCGCGGGCGGCGCCGCGGAAGCTGGCGCATTGGGCGACGGTGGCAAGCACGGTGAGCTGGGAAAGGTTTGTGCGGTTCATTGATCTATTTTCGAGAACAAGCTGTGCAAAGAAGAGACTGTTATCGACCGAAACGCAAGTCGCTATCTCCTTCGCATCGCAACAAGGAGATGCGTGATGAAGACCCGCAAACTTGGAACTGAACTCGAAGTCTTCCCCGTCGGCCTCGGCTGCATGGGCATGAGCTTCGTCTATGGTGGCCAGCCGGAGGCGGAAGCCATCGCCACGCTGCGCCGCGCTGTCGAGATCGGGGTGACCTTCTTCGATACCGCCGAAGTCTACGGCCCCTTCGAGAACGAAATCCTGCTCGGCAAGGCGCTGAAGCCGCTGCGCGACAAGGTGACGATTGCCACCAAGTTCGGTTTCAAGATTTCCGAGCACGGCTCGGGCGCCGACCGCATGATCGGCCTCGACAGCCGTCCCGAGCACGCCAAGGCGGTGGCAGAAGCATCGCTGAAGCGGCTCAACACCGACGTGATCGACCTCTATTACCAGCACCGTGTCGACCCTAACGTGCCGATCGAGGACACGGTCGGCGCCATGGCGGAGCTGGTGCGTGAAGGCAAGGTGCGGGTGCTGGGCCTGTCGGAGGTGAGTGGCGCGACGCTGCGCCGGGCGCATGCCGTGCATCCTATCGCCGCCGTGCAGAGCGAATATTCGTTGTGGAGCCGCGATCCGGAAGACGAGGTCCTTGCCGTCTGCCGCGAGCTCGGCGTCGGTTTTGTCCCCTATAGCCCGCTCGGCCGCGGCCTGCTCACCGGGACGCTCGGCAAGCCCGATTCCCTCGGCGCCGGCGACTGGCGCCTCACTCAGCCCCGCTTCCAGTCGGACGCCATGGCAGCCAACAACGCCGTCATCGCGGTGCTGGAGAGGATGGCCGCGGAAAAGGGTGCGACACCGGCGCAGTTGGCGCTCGCCTGGGTGCTGCACCAGGGCGATTTCATCGTGCCGATCCCGGGTGCGCGGAAGATACGGCATCTGGAGCAGAACACGGCGGCGGCCGGGATCGAGCTGAGCGCGGCGGAAGTGGCGGCGATCGGCGATGCACTGTCGCCCGACAAGGTGGTCGGCAAGCGCTACACGGAGGAGCTGCTGGCGCTGGTGAATGGGTAGAGCGTAGCGCGCTGAGAATAGAGGGGCGCTTCGGCGCCCCTTTGTTGCGAGAAGTCGGTGCGAGGCCTCGCGCGGCGTTTCTTACCCTTTCGCCACTACCAAGGGACCACACTAATCTCCGCCCAACACTCCCTGGCACGCGCGCCCTTCACCTCATGCGTCCGCTGATTATCCAACGCCCGGTTCGGCGTGATGCGGAACGAAAAAATGTCGTCGAGCCCGAAAGGCGCCACCAGTTCAAGCTGCCCATTGCCGTCGTACCGCACCCCGACCGCATGCGTCTTCGAGGCAAAATAGCTGACGGATTCGCTCGAATTCCGATACCGCGGACATTCCCGCCCGAACTTGACCGGGTACCACAGATGCACCCGTGCCTGGTTGCGCACCTCGACAGGCAACTGCAGACCCTCGAAGTGCCCGGCTGCCCGCCGGATCACCGCATCCTCGGCCTCGTAGGAGAGGTCGGTATCGTCGAAATAGAACAGGTCGACATCCTTGATGCCGTAGCCCGGCGGCTTGCCTGTCAAATGGTTCCAGATGCTGTTGTATAGGGCGCCGGAAACCACCAGGCAGTCCGGGAGGGCAAGCTCGTGCACGCGCTTCAAGGTCTGCGCAAGCAGCGGGTCGCCGGTCACGATGGCAAGGAAGGCCGTGCGCTGCTCTTCGAAGGAAAGGCCTGAATAGCGGAGGTGGTCCATCGCTCTTTGGAGGGCGATTCGCCATCGCTCCGCAATGGTCTATGCCCTGAGCACGCCGCCCGTCTGCTTGTTGACGTTCTCGACGATGCGCTTGGCCAAAGCCTCGAAATCCTCGTCGGTCAGCGTCTTCTCGACCGGCTGGATCGACACTTCGATGGCGATCGACTTCTTGGCCGCGCCGAGTGACGCGCCTTCGAAGACGTCGAAGACAGACACGCCGGTCACCAGCTTCTTGTCGGCGGCCAAGGCTGCCCGCACCAGCGTGCCGGCCTCGACCGACCGGTCGACGACGAAGGCGAAATCGCGCTTCACCGCCTGGAAGGGCGAAAGCTCCAGCTTCGGCTTGGTGCGCGTCGGCTTGGCCTTCGGCTCCGGCACCGCGTCGACATAGACCTCGAAGCCGCAGATCGGCCCGGACACGTCGAGCGCCTCCAGCGTCTTCGGATGGAACTCGCCGAACGTGCCGAGCACCGTCTTCGGCCCGAGCTTGATGGTGCCGGAGCGCCCAGGGTGATACCAGGCCGGGCCGCCCGGCTCGATCTGCAGCCGGTCGACCGGTGCGCCGCAGGCTTCCAGCGCCGCGATCGCATCGGCCTTGGCGTCGAAGACGCCGACTGGGCCGGCATTGCCGGCCCAGCTGCGGCCGGAACCTTCGAGCTTGGCCGTGCCGCGCCGCACGCCGGCGGCCACGCGCCGCTGCTGGTCGGCGGCGTCGCCCTCATAGGTGCCGGAAACTTCGAACAGCGCCACGTCGCCGATACCGCGATCGGCGTTGCGCTGCGCGGCGCTGAGCAGTCCCGGCAGCAGCGACGGCCGCATGTCGGACATGTCGGCGGCGATCGGGTTGGCAAGCTTCAGCCGGGTCTGGCCGCCGCCGAACAGCTCGGCGTGCTTTGCCGGGATGAACGACCAGGTGACCGCCTCCATCATGCCGCGCACGGCGAGCGCGCGCTTGGCCGAGCGCGTGCGCACCTGCAGCGTGGTCAGGATCCTGCCGTTGACGGCGTCATGCGAGGTGAGCGGCTGCGGTGCGATATTGTCGACGCCGTGGATGCGCATCACTTCCTCGACGAGGTCGGCCTTGCCGTCGACATCCGGCCGCCAGGAAGGCACCTTCACCTTGACGACGTCGCCCGTGCCATGCGGCTCGAAGCCGAGGCGCGTCAGGATATCGAGGCTTTCCGCCTTCGGCACCTCGATGCCGGTCAGCCGCTTCACTTCCGATAGCGGAAAAGAGATGACCTTCGCCTTATGGCCGTTGTAGCCCGCCACTTCCATCTCGGTCGGCGTGCCGCCGCAGAATTCGAGCACCAGCTTGGCGGCAAGTTCGACGCCGGGCACCATGAATTCCGGATCGACGCCGCGCTCGAAACGGTAGCGCGCATCGGTGATGATGCCGAGCGTGCGGCCGGTCCGCGCTGTCGCGATCGGATCCCAGAGCGCCGATTCGATCAGCACGTCGGTGGTGTTCTCGTCGCAGCCCGAATGCTCGCCGCCCATGATGCCGGCGATCGATTCGACGCCATTGTCGTCGGCGATCACGCACATCTCCGGCGTCAGCGTGTATTCGCGCCCGTCGAGCGCCTGCACCTTCTCGCCGTCCTTGGCGCGGCGCACCACGAGGTTGCCGGCGACCTTGGCGGCGTCGAAGACGTGCAGCGGCCGGCCGCGATCGAAGGTGACGTAGTTGGTGATGTCGACCAGCGCGCTGATCGGGCGCAGGCCAATGGCGATCAGCCGCTGCTGCAGCCACTTCGGCGACGGGCTGTTCTTCACCCCTCTCACCATGGTCAGCGCGAAGCCGGGGCAGAGTTCCGGCGCCTCGATCGTGACCTTGACCGGGCACAGGCCTTCGCCGGCATGCGGCATGATCGCGCCGCCCACCAGCCGACCGAGCCCGCTCGCCGCGAGATCGCGTGCGATGCCGTAGACGCTGGTGGCGTCCGGCCGGTTCGGCGTCAGGTTGATCTCGATGACCGGGTCGTCGAGATGCGCGTAGGCCGCGAAGCTGGTGCCGACGGGCGCATCCTGCGGCAGATCGATGATGCCGTTATGCTCGTCCGAGAGCTCCAACTCGCGCTCGGAGCACATCATGCCGTGGCTCTCGACGCCTCGGATCTTACCGACCGAGAGCGTCACGTCGATGCCGGGGACGTAGGTGCCGGGCGCCGCGAAGGCGCCGATCAGGCCGGCGCGGGCGTTCGGCGCGCCGCACACCACCTGCACCGGCGGCTTGCCGTCGCCGGTGTCGACGGTCAGCACGCGCAGCCGGTCGGCGTCGGGGTGCTGCACGGCCGTCAGCACCTTGGCGATGACGAAGGGCCTCAACCCCGCCTTGTCGTCGACATGTTCGACTTCGAGGCCGATCGCGGTCAGCCGCTCGACGATCTGGTCAAGCGATGCGTCGGTCTCGAGATGATCCTTGAGCCAGGAGAGAGTGAATTTCATGACTGTGTTCCGTCTGGTCTGGGCACGCTGGTCTTCAGCTCGCGCGGCAGCGCGTCGGGCATGTGCAGGAAGGGAAGCTGCTCGCGCACATAGGCATGCACGGTCGGCCTGAAATAGGCCGGCATGTCCATGGCGCCGAGCATGAAATAGGTCTGGTCGGCGAGCCGCTTGTCGACATAGGCGATCGGCGAGCCGCAGGTGCCGCAAAAGGAGCGTTCCACCGGACCGTTGCGGTAGCTCTTCAGCGACTTGCCGTTGAGCGTGACCTGGTCGTTCATGAAGCCGACGAAAGCCGACACCGGCGCGCCGCTCGCCCGGCGGCAATCGCCGCAGTGGCAATAGCTGATGTGGTGCGGCTCGGCCGAGGCCTCGAACCGCACCGCGCCGCATCGGCAGCCGCCGGTGTGTGGAGCCGTCATGCAGACAGCCCCCCGAACAGCGTCGGCAGGTCGAGCGGCCGGAAACCGTAATGCGACAGCCAGCGCACATCCGCGTCGAAGAAGGCGCGCAGGTCCGGCATGCCGTATTTCAGCATGGCGATGCGGTCGATGCCCATGCCCCAGGCAAAGCCCTGGTATTCGTCGGGATCGAGCCCGCCGTGGCGCAGCACGTTGGGGTGCACCATGCCGCAGCCGAGGATCTCCATCCAGTCGCTGCCTTCGCCGAAGCGCACTTCGCCCGGCCGCGAGCGGTCGCACTGGATGTCGACCTCGAGGCTGGGCTCGGTGAACGGGAAGAAGGACGGCCGGAAGCGCATCTTGACGCTCGGCACCTCGAAGAAAGCCTTGCAGAACTCCTCCAGCACCCACTTCATGTTGGCGATGTTGGCCGTCTTGTCGATCACCAGCCCCTCGACCTGATGGAACATCGGCGAGTGCGTGGCGTCCGAATCCTGCCGGTAGGTCTTGCCGGGGATGACGATGCGGATCGGCGGCTTCTGCCGCTCCATGGTGCGGATCTGCACGGGCGAAGTGTGCGTGCGCAAAAGCTTGCGCTCGCCCTTCTCGTCCGGCTGGAAGAAGAAGGTGTCGTGCATCTCGCGCGCCGGGTGTCCCTCGGGGAAATTCAGCGCGGTGAAGTTGTAGTAGTCGGTCTCGATATCCGGACCTTCGGCGATCGAGAAACCGAGGTCGCCGAAGATCGCGGCGATCTCGTCGATGACCTGGCTGATCGGATGGATGCGACCCCGCTCGGCCGGCGACTGGCGAACGGGGAGCGTGACGTCGACCGTCTCAGCGGCGAGGCGGGCGGCGATCGCCACGTCCTTCAGTTCCGCCTTGCGCGCGCTCAGCGCCTCGGTGACGCGGTTCTTCAGGCCGTTGATCGCCGGGCCCTTCACCTGACGCTCCTCGGCGCTCATGGCGCCCAGCGTCTTCAGCATCTCCGAGACCGAGCCTTTCTTGCCCAGCGCCGAGACGCGCACCGCCTCGATCGCCGGCTCGTCGGCGGCTGCGGCGATTTCGGCCATCAGGGAATGTTCGAGTGTATCAAGGCCAATGGTTGCGTCGTTCACGGTCAAACTCGCTACGTTGGAAATCTGCGTTAACGTGAAAGTCACGTTAAACGTGATGTTCGGGCAAGAAAGAACCCGCGCCAGCCGTGCCAGCGCGGGTTCCCCAAATCAGTACTAGAAATGCTTGGGAAGCGCTGGCTTAGGCGACAGCGCTCTCAAAAGCATTCGGCGTGGTGTTCTTCAGATATTCGAGCGCGACCTTGGCCTTGGCAACCAGGGCGGCGAAAGCCTGCGGCTCGTGGATGGCCATGTCCGACAGGATCTTGCGGTCGATCTCGATGCCGGCCTTGTTGAGGCCGTCGATGAACCGGCCATAGGTCAGGCCATGCTCGTGGGTCGCCGCGTTGATGCGCTGGATCCACAGCGCGCGGAACGAGCGCTTGCGGTTCTTGCGGTCGCGGTAGGCGTACTGCAGCGACTTTTCCACCGCCTGCTTGGCGATGCGGATGGTGTTCTTGCGACGGCCGTAGAAACCCTTGGCGGCTTTCAGGACCTTCTTGTGCTTGGCGTGGGCGGTAACGCCTCTCTTTACGCGTGCCATGTCATGATCTCCTTAAAAACGTTGTCCAGGGCCGAATGCTCAGAGGCCGTTCGGCAGAAAATTCTTGATGACCTTCTTGCCGTCCGGTTCAGCCAGAACCATCGTGCCGCGGGCATCGCGAATGAACTTGTTGGAACGCTTGATCATGCCATGGCGCTTGCCGGCGGCAGCCGACAGCACCTTGCCGGTGGCGGTAATCTTGAACCGCTTCTTGGCGGCCGATTTGGTCTTCATCTTGGGCATTTTGCTACTCCGTATTGTGGCGCACCATCGCGCTTCTTGTTCGCTCCGGGCCGACCAAAGCCCGAAAAGCAAATGAAACCGCCACGGCATGCCCTGCCGGGCGGTTTTTGTTTTTTGCTCTGCGTATCGTGCTTCCCGTAAATCAGAGATGATTTTCGGGCCGATACGCGGAACGGCGGTCCTATAGATCAAAGACGGCCAGTACGCAACACCTCAAGCCATGCGACGGTACTAGGGCAGCGTAAACCACACCGGCAGTATCCCCGACAGTTGCGCGCCGTCTATCAATTCGAAGGCCGGCAGCGCCACCAGGAACACCAGCCCGTCGAGCAGGGTGGTGAGCAGCAGGCGCGGCTTGAAGCTGCCGGTATCGCCCTCGTCATAAAGCGAAAGGTTCGGGAAGAAG
>JBFLWR010000433.1:0-4415 GCA_040755925.1 Pseudomonadota bacterium | reverse complement strand
TTCTCCTCTCCGTTCTGTTACCTTCGCTTTTGAACCTTCGGGCCTCCGGGCCTGCATTCATACCGTGCCCTCGATGGCGTTTTCGAGCAGCGTCAACGCCGCCTTCTTGGTCAGCTTGACCGGGTTGCCGCCGGCGGTTGGGTCGACCACCGCCATGTCGGCGATGAGCGCCTTGCGCTTCTTGTCCATGTCGAGCCCCTTGATCAGGCCGGGCAGCGCATGCGGCACCTTGAGTTCCTTGCGCAGCTTGATGATCGCCTTGGCGAAGCCGTCGAAGCCGCCCTTGATGCCGCAATAGGCGGCGAGCCGGACAATGCGATCCTCGATCGCTTCACGGTTGAAGGCCAGCACATAGGGCATGAACACGGCATTGGTCATGCCGTGATGGGTGTCGTAGAGCGCGCCGATCGGATGCGACAGCGAGTGGATTGCGCCCAGACCCTTCTGGAAGGCTGCAGCGCCCATGGCGGCGGCGCTCATCATATGGGCACGGGCGACCAGGTCCTTGCCGTTGGCGAACGCCTTGGGCAGGTTCTCGAACACCAGTCGGACGCCTTCCACCGCGATGCCGTCGGCCATCGGGTGATAGCCCGGCGCGCAATAGGCCTCGAGGCAGTGGGCCAGCGCATCCATGCCCGTGCCGGCGGTGATGAAGCCCGGCATGCCGACCGACAGTTCCGGATCGGCAATGACGATTGCCGGCAAGAGCTTGGGATGGAATATGACCTTCTTGGTATGGGTCTCCTCATTGGTGATGACACCCGCGCGTCCCACCTCCGAACCGGTGCCGGCCGTGGTCGGCACCGCGATGATCGGCGCGATCGCATCCGAATTGGCCCTTGTCCACCAGTCGCCGATATCCTCGAAGTCCCACACGGGGCGGGTCTGCCCGGCCTGGAAGGCGATCAGCTTGCCGAGGTCCAGCGCCGAACCGCCGCCGAAGGCGATGACGCCGTCATGCTTGCCCTTCTTGAACACGGCGATGCCGGCCGTCAGGTTGGACTCGACCGGGTTCGGCTTCACCTCGGAAAACACGCCATAGGGGACCTTGGCGTCGTCGAGGATTTTCAGCGTCGAGGCGACGACCGGCAGCTTCGCCAGGCCGGGGTCGGTGACGAAGAGCGGCCGCTTGATGCCTGCCGCGGCGAGCGCGTCCGGCAGCTCCTTGATGCGGCCCGCGCCGAAGCGGACGGTGGTGGGATAGTTCCATTTGGAGATGAGCTTGGACATTCTAGTCTTTCCGTAAAATCAGATGGCTTCGCGCAGGTGATAGGATTTCGGCCGGGTCAGGTTGTCGTAGCCGATGGCCGACAGCGCAGCGCCCTTGCCGGTGTCCTTGACGCCGGTCCAGACGAGAGCCGGATCGAGGTAGTCGCAGCGGTTCATGAACACAGTGCCGGTCTCGACGCGGTCGCCGATCGCAATTGCGCGCTCCGTGTCCCGGGTCCAGACCGAAGCCGTCAGCCCGTACGGGCTGTCGTTCATCAGCGCGATGGCCTCCTCGTCGTTGCGCACCTTCATGATGCCGACGATCGGTCCGAAGCTTTCCTCGCGCATGACGCTCATCTGGTGGTCGACACCCGTCAGCACCTCCGGCGCCAGATAGGGTGAGCCCGCCTTGTCGTTCTCGACCTTCATGTTGATGTGGGCCGTGGCACCCTTGCGCAGCGCCTCGGCCTTCTGCTCGCGGATCAGGTCGGCGAAGCGCGCCTGGGCCATCGGGCCCATGGTGGTCGCCTGGTCCAGCGGATTGCCGACGACATAGTTCTTGGTCTCGGCGATGAAGCCCTCGACGAACTCGTCATAGACCTTCTCGTGCACGTAGACCCGCTCAATGCCGCAACAGCACTGGCCGGAATTGTAAAAGGCGCCGTCGACCAGATTGGCGACCGCATGGTCGAGCTTGGCGTCCGGCAGCACATAGGCCGGGTCCTTGCCACCCAGTTCGAGCCCGAGCGTCATGAAGGTGCCGGCCGCGGCCTTCTCGATCGCGCGGCCGCCGCCGACCGAACCGGTGAAGTTGACATGGTCGATCTTGCCGGATCCGAGCAGCTTCTCGGTCTGGCCGTGGTCGAGCACGACATTCTGGAACACGCCCTTCGGCAGGCCGACCTTGTCGAAGGCCTGTTGGAACCGTTCGCCGACCAGCAGCGTCTGCGCCGCGTGCTTCAGGATGACGGCGTTGCCGGCCATCAGCGCGGGCACGATGGTGTTGACGGCGGTCAGATAAGGATAGTTCCAGGGCGCGATCACCATGACCACGCCAAGCGGGTCCTTCTTGACGTAGCGGCGAAAGCCGTCCTTGGGGTTGGAGGCGGGCACGGATCGCAGCGCTTGCTCGGCGATCTCGACCATGTAGTTGGTGCGCTCCTTGACGCCGCCGAACTCGCCGCCATAGCGCACCGGCCGCCCCATCTGCCAGGCGATCTCCGGCACGATCTCGTCGGTCATGGCGACCAGGGCTTCCAGCATCGCCAGCATGTACTTGCCACGCTCGACGATCGGCGTCCGCGCCCACTTCTCCTGCCCCGCCTTGGCGCGCTCGACGGCGGCGTTGATCATCTGGTCGCTCGCCACGGGCCGCTCGGCATAGATCGAGCCGTCGATGGGGGATTTGAGTTTGACCGTCTCGGTCATGTCTTCCTCGCAGTTCTACAATAATTGAAAGTCATTCGGCCTGGCGCGGTGGAAATCGATCCGCCACCATCCTCTCCCGTACCGTGGCGGGTAGAAGAATGGAACTCCTGCGCCGATGCCGCCGCATGCCGTGGCCCGGCTTGCGGCAGCGCGCAGCTTAGTACCGCTCAAAGCCCCGGTGCAGTTCCCAGTCGGTGATGCGGCGGTCGTATTCGAACTGCTCCCAGCGGGCGGTGTGCACGTAGTGCTCGATCACGTCGTCGCCGAAGGCCTGCTTGAGCATCTTCGACTTGGCCAGCGTCTCGGTAGCGTCGCGCAGCGTCTTCGGGATCTCCGGCAGGCGCGAGGCCTGGTAGGCATCGCCGACGAATGGCTTCTGCAACTCCAGCTTCTCGTCGATGCCGGCGAGGCCGGACGCGATCAGCGCCGCGAAGGCGAGATACGGGTTGAGGTCGGCGCCGCCGATGCGGCACTCCATGCGGATGCCCTTGGTGCCCTCGCCGCAGAGCCGGAAGCCGGCGGTACGGTTGTCCTCGCTCCACATGATCTTCGTCGGCGCGAAGGTGCCGGCCTGGAAGCGCTTGTAAGAGTTGATGTAAGGCGCCAGGAACCAGGTGAATTCCTTGGCGTATTTGAGCTGGCCGGCCGCCCATTGCTGGCCGAGGCTCGACAGCGTCCACTCGGCCTTCTTGTCGAAGAACAGCGGCGTCTTGCCGTCAGCGCTCCACAGCGAGTTGTGGATGTGGCTGGAATTGCCGGCGAGCCCGTAATTGTACTTGGCCATGAATGAGATCGACTTGCCTTCGGAATCGGCGATCTCCTTGGCGCCGTTCTTCAGGATGACGTGGCGGTCGGCCATGTCGAGCGCTTCGGCATAGCGCACGTTGATCTCTTCCTGGCCCGGACCCCACTCGCCCTTGGAATTCTCGATCGGAATGCCGGCGGCTTCCATCTCGTTGCGGAGCCGGCGCATGACGCCTTCTTCCTTGGTGGTGATGCCGATCTGGTAGTCGCCGATATAGGGCGAAGCGGTGTCGAGGCCCTGCCAATGCTTCTTGCGGGCGGAATCGTAGGTCTCGCTGAACAGGTAGAATTCGAGCTCGGAGGCGAAGTAGCCGATATAGCCGCGCTCCTTGAGGCGCTGGACCTGCTTCTTCAGGATGGCGCGCGGCGAATGCGCGAGGTCTTCATGGGTGTGGTGGTCGAGCACGTCGCAAATGACCAGCGCTGTCTTCTCCAGCCACGGGATGCGCCGCAGCGTCGACAGGTCCGGCTTCATGACGAAGTCGCCATAGCCTTTCGACCAGCTTGCCGCCTTGTAGCCCGGCACCGGCTCCATATCGATGTCGCAGGCCAGCAGGTAGTTGCAGCCATGCGTCTCGCCATGCGCGGAATCGACGAAGTACTGCGCCAGGAAGCGCTTTCCCGCGAGCCGGCCCTGCATGTCGACGATGCAGGCCAGCACCGTGTCGATCTCGCCGTTGGAGACCGCCTTCTTCAACTGATCGAACGAGAAATTCCCGGCCATTCTTTTGGCACTCCAAAACTTTGTCGATTGAAAGGGAGAAACGAAACCATGGCCGGCGCGATGCCGGCCATGGCGTTGAAGCCAAGCCTCAGTGCGCGCCGGTCTCGCCGACAGCCTGTTCGGCCGCCTTGATGGCTGCCTGGCGCGCCGCGATGATGTCGCCGAGCGGCGGGCCCTGGAAACGGCGCCTTTCGAACGCGAACCAGACGACCGCGGTCAGGACGAAGAAGCCGACGGTGATGTAGAGCGC
>JBFLWR010000432.1:0-4755 GCA_040755925.1 Pseudomonadota bacterium | reverse complement strand
TCAACCCGACCGGCAAGTTCGTCATCGGCGGACCCGACGGCGATGCCGGCCTGACCGGCCGCAAGATCATCGTCGACACCTATGGCGGCGCGGCGCCTCATGGCGGCGGCGCCTTCTCGGGCAAGGACACCACCAAGGTCGACCGCTCGGCCGCCTATGCGGCACGCTACCTCGCCAAGAACGTGGTGGCCGCCAAGCTCGCCGACCGCTGCACCATCCAGCTGTCCTATGCCATCGGCGTCGCCCAGCCGCTGTCGGTCTATGTCGACCTGCACGGCACCGGCAAGGTCGACGAGTCCACGCTCGAGGAGGCGCTGCGCAAGGTGATGGACCTGTCGCCGTCCGGCATCCGCCGCCATCTCGACCTCAACAAGCCGATCTACGCCAAGACCTCGTCCTACGGCCATTTTGGCCGCAAGGCCGGCCGCGACGGTTCCTTCTCCTGGGAGAAGACCGATCTCGCCAAGGCGCTCAAGGACGCCGTCGCCGCCTGACGGCCATGGATCCGAAGGATAGGCCGAGCCGCGCGACCGAAGCTTTCTTCGGCCGCCGGCGCGGCAAGACCATCCGCCCGCACCAGGCGGCCGCCCTTGAAAGTGGCCTGCGCGCCTTGCGACTCGACTTGGCGTCGCAAGCGCCGGCGGATCTCGGGACGCTGTTCAAGGCCGAGGTATCGACGATCCAGCTCGAGATCGGCTTCGGCGGCGGCGAGCATCTCCTGCATCGCGCCGGCGAGGCGCCGGCGACCGGCTTCATCGGCGTCGAGCCCTTCGTCAACGGCATGGCCAAGATGATGACCAGGCTTGACGAACGGCCGCTCGCGAATCTCCGGGTTTACGACGACGACGCCACGCGCCTGCTCGACTGGCTGCCGCCGGCCTCGCTCGACGGCATCGACCTGCTCTATCCTGACCCCTGGCCGAAGAAAAGGCACTGGAAGCGGCGCTTCGTCGGCCCCGCCAATCTCGACCGGTTCGCCCGGGTGCTCAAGCCGGGCGGCAGGTTCCGTTTCGCTTCCGATATCGACAGCTATGTGAACTGGACTTTGCTTGCCTGCCGCGCCAACGGCGCCTTCGCCTGGCAGGCGACTGAAGCCGCCGACTGGCACCGACCCTATGAGGGCTGGCCCGGCACGCGCTACGAGGCAAAGGCCATCCGCGAGGGCCGGCGCCCCGCCTATCTGACCTTCCTTCGGACATAAGCTCGGCGTTTTGAGAAAATAGCCTTCTTGAAACGCCGGCCGGTTTCGTCTATATCAGCGTCAAATTCTTGGTCGGTATGACGAAGAGTGGGTCCACCCGGTCCCGCTCTTTTTTGTTACCTGCCGGCCGGAAACCACAAAGCGACAGGAATCTGATGACTGCAGCGGCAAGCGACGCCGACGACCGTATCATCCGCGAAAGCGGTATCGATGCGCGCATTGCGCTGATCATTCAGCCTGTGCTCAAGGCCATCGGCTTCCGCCTCGTGCGGGTGCAACTGACTGGCCAGAACGGGCTGACGCTGCAGATCATGGCCGAGCGCGAGGACGGCACCATGACCGTCGAGGATTGCGAGGAGGTCAGCCGCGCGGTTTCGCCGGCGCTCGATGTCGAGGATCCGATCGAAAAGGCGTATCATCTCGAGGTGTCGTCGCCCGGCATCGACCGGCCCTTGGTGCGCAAGGCGGATTTCACCACCTGGACCGGCCATCTGGTCAAGCTGGAGACGTCGGTCCTCGTCGGCGACCGCAAGCGCTTCAAGGGCAAGATCGCCGAGAGCGATGCCGACGGCATCCTGCTGGAGCGCGACAAGGCGGCCTATGGCGAGGAGCCGACGGTGCGCGTGCCCTTCGATGCGATTGCCGAAGCCCGGCTGGTGCTGACCGACGACCTCATTCGCGACGCGCTGTCGAAGGACAACAGGGCCCGCAAGGAAGCCAAGAAACGCCGTGGCGAAGCGGAAGACGCCGCCGACGGCGAGGAAAACGAAACCGAACAGGAAAGTTGATTGAGTAGCCGGGTCATGCCCGGCGCGAGATCGGGAGAAAGACAATGGTTGTAAGCGCCAACAGGCTCGAACTGCTGCAGATCGCCGACGCGGTCGCGCGTGAGAAGTCTATCGACAAGCAGATCGTCATCGCCGCCATGGCCGATGCGATCCAGAAGGCGGCGCGCTCCCGCTACGGCCAGGAGACCAACATCCGCGCCGACATCAATCCCAACACGGGCGAGATGAAGCTGCAGCGGCTGATGGAAGTGGTCGAAAAGGTCGAGGATTATGCGACTCAGATCGCGCTTTCCACGGCACGCGAGCGCAACCCCGACGCCCAGCTTGGCGACTTCATCGCCGAACAGCTGCCGCCGATGGATTTCGGCCGCATCGCCGCCCAGTCGGCCAAGCAGGTCATCGTGCAGAAGGTGCGCGAAGCCGAGCGTGACCGCCAGTATGACGAATACAAGGATCGCATCGGCGAGATCGTCAACGGCACCGTCAAGCGCGTCGAATACGGCAACGTCATCGTGGATCTCGGCCGCGGCGAGGCGATCATCCGCCGCGACGAGCTGATCCCGCGCGAGAACTACAAATATGGGGACCGGGTCCGCGCCTACGTCTACGACGTGCGCCGCGAGCAGCGCGGCCCGCAGATCTTCCTGTCGCGCACCCATCCGCAGTTCATGGCCAAGCTCTTCACCATGGAAGTGCCGGAAATCTACGACGGCATCATCGAGATCAAGTCGGTCGCCCGTGATCCAGGCTCGCGCGCCAAGATCGCCGTCATCTCGCGCGACTCCTCCATCGATCCGGTCGGCGCCTGCGTCGGCATGCGCGGCAGCCGCGTCCAGGCGGTGGTCGGCGAGCTTCAGGGCGAGAAGATCGATATCATTCCGTGGTCGCCCTCGGCGGCTTCCTTCATCGTCAATGCGCTGCAGCCGGCAGAAGTCGCCAAGGTGGTGCTCGACGAGGATGCGGAGCGCATCGAGGTCGTGGTGCCGGACGACCAGTTGTCGCTGGCCATCGGCCGCCGCGGCCAGAATGTGCGCCTTGCCTCGCAGCTCACCGGCTGGGACATCGACATCTTGACCGAGCAGGAAGAGAGCGAGCGTCGCCAGAAGGAATTCGTCGAGCGCTCGGCGTTGTTCATGGAGGCCCTCGACGTCGACGAGATGGTCGGCCAGGTGCTTGCCTCCGAAGGCTTCACCAGCGTCGAGGAAGTCGCTTATGTCGACTCCGGCGAAATCGCCTCGATCGACGGCTTCGACGAGGATACCGCTTCGGAAATCCAGACGCGCGCCCGCGAATATCTGGAGAAGATCGAGGCCGAGCACGACGAGAAGCGCAAGGCGCTCGGCGTCAAGGATGAGCTCCGCGAGATCCCCGGCATCACCACCGCCATGATGGTGACGCTCGGCGAGGACGGCGTGAAGACCATCGAGGATTTCGCCGGCTACGCCGCCGACGATCTGATCGGCTGGAAGGAACGCAAGGACGGCGAGACCAAGGTCTATCCGGGCGTGCTCGCCTCTCATGGCGTCTCGCGCGCAGACGCGGAACAGATGGTGCTGGCCGCCCGCAGGAAGGCCGGCTGGATCTCCGAGGAAGAACTGGCGGCCGAGGAAGCGGTTGCCGGCGAAGCCGTCGGTGCGTGAGGTGAACGCGCATCGCAAAACCAGTGGACGATATGAACGATCGCACCTGCATCGTTACGCGCAGGCAGGCCGAAGCGGATGAACTGATCCGCTTCGTCGTCGGCCCGGATTCGGCCGTCGTTCCCGACATCAAGAGAAATCTGCCCGGCCGCGGTTGCTGGGTGACCGCCGACCGCCTACATGTCGAAAAGGCTGCGGCGAAGAACCTGTTTTCCCGTGCCTTCAAGGCGCCAGTCGCCGTCCCCGCCGATCTCGGCGGCATGGTCGACGGGCTGCTTTCCAGATCTGCCCTGGGCATGCTGGGCCTTGCGCGCAAGGCTGGCGCCGTCGTTTTGGGGGCCGCCAAGGTCGAGGGCGCGGTTCGCGACGGTCAGGCGCTTTTCGTGTTGCACGCGACAGAAGCGTCGGACGATGGGGTTCGCAAGATCAGTCAGGCAAGGCGGGCAACGGTTCATCTCGGTGGCCCTGCGATCCTCGCCTACAAACTTTTCCCCGAGGCTGAGTTGAGCTTGGCATTGGGGGGTACAAATGTGATACATGCTGCCGTCCTCGCGCAAGACGCGGGAAGGGCGGTCGAAAAGCGCATGGTTGCGCTGGACCGCTATCGGGGCGGTACCCCGGACGATTTGGCAATGCTTGCGGCCGTTGCTGACGAAGATGATGCCGCAGAGGATATGGAATGAGCGATACGAAATCGGGCGACGACAAGACGTTGAGCGTTACGCCGAAGAAGACCTTGACGCTGAAGCGCCCCGGTGCCGAGCAAGGCACCGTGCGTCAGAATTTCTCGCACGGCCGTACCAAGCAGGTCCAGGTCGAGATCAAGAAGCGCAAGTTCTCGATGCCCGGCGACAAGCCGGAGCCGGTGGCGCCGCCCGTCTTCACGCCGAAGCCCGCTGTTGCCGCCGCGCCCGCGGCGCCAGTCGTGCGTGAAGCGCCGAAAGCGCCGCCTCCGCCGCCGGAGCGTTCCGGCATGGTGCTGAACGAGTTGTCGCGCGGCGAGATGGAAGCGCGTCGCAGGGCGCTCGAAGGTTCCAAGGCGCGTGAGGTCGAGGATCGGCAGCGCGCTCAGGAAGAAGCCAAGCGCCGCGCCGAGGAAGAAGAGCGTCGCCGCCGCGAACGCGAG
>JBFLWR010000431.1:0-8643 GCA_040755925.1 Pseudomonadota bacterium | reverse complement strand
CTCAGCGAGTCGACGACGCCCGGCAGCCCGACCGCCATGGCCGAGCCCTGCACCGAGGTGATCTCGTTGAAACGGGCCACGGCGAGCATCTGATCCTCGGTGGACAGCCGCGGGAACCAGAGCTCGACGACATCCAGGTTCGAACCCGAGGCAAAGATCGAATCGGGCTTGAAGCGCTTGGTGGCGAAGTCGAAGCCGGCCGCGGCGAGCAGCCGGTCCGCCTTCCAGCGATCACCGTCGGCCGCATCCATGGCCATGAAGTCGGCAACGCCAAGCCATGTGGCGTTGAAGTCGATAAGTGTCCCATCCTTATCGAACAGAATTCCCTTGATGTCCGTCAATCCTTTTACTCCGCGCCACGCAATTGGTGGATGTAAGCCACCAATCCGGCAGTCGAGGCGTCGCGTTTTGCGGCAGTCTCCTTGCCTTCCACGACAGGCAGCAGGCCCGTCGCCAGTTCCTTGCCAAGCTCGACCCCCCACTGGTCGAACGAGTTGATGTTGAACAAGGTCCCCTCGACGAAGACGCGATGTTCGTAGAGCGCGATCACCCGGCCGAGCGTGCGCGGGTCGAGCTTGCGATAGAGAATCGTCAGCGAAGGGCGGTTGCCCGAGAACACACGATGCGGCGCGATGCGGTCGACATCGGCGGGTTTCATGCCTTTGGCCAGCATCTGCGCGCGCGCCTCTTCCAGCGTGCGACCTTTCATGAAGGCTTCCGACTGCGCCAGGCAGTTGGCGAGCAACAGATCGTGCTGATGCTTCAGCTCGGGCTCGTGACCGACGGCGGCGGCGAGGAATTCGACCGGAATGAAATCGGTGCCCTGGTGCAAGAGCTGGAAGAAGGCATGCTGGCCATTGGTGCCGGGCTCGCCCCACACCAGCGGGCCCGTCGGGGTGGTGACCGCACTGCCATCCAGCGTGACGCTCTTGCCGTTGGATTCCATGTCGAGCTGTTGCAGGTAGGCAGGCAGCCGCGACAGGCGCTGGTCGTAAGGAATGACGGCGCGGGCCGGATATTTGCAGACGACGCGGTGCCACCAGCCAATCAGCCCCAGCAACACCGGCAGATTATTCTGCATCGGCGCGGTGCGGAAATGCTCGTCCATCTCATGCGCGCCGTCGAGGAAGGCGCGGAAGTCGCGCGGGCCGACGGCGATCATCACCGGCAGGCCGATGGCGCTCCACACCGAGTAGCGGCCGCCGACCCAGTCCCAGAAGCCGAAGACACGGTCGGATGCGATGCCGAACTTCGCCACCAGATCGAGCGCGGTCGAGACGGCGGCGAAATGCTTGCCGATCGCTTCCTTGCCCAGCGCTTTCTCCACCCATCTGCGCGCCGTTTCGGCATTGGTCATCGTCTCGACGGTGGTGAAGGTCTTGGAGGCGATGATGAACAGCGTCGTCTCGGGGGAAAGCCCCTTCAGCGTGTCGTGGATGTGGGCGCCGTCGACATTGGAGACGTAATGCGCGCGCGGTCCATCGTGATAGGGCGCCAGCGCGAGCGTGACCATGGCCGGGCCGAGGTCCGAGCCGCCGATGCCGATGTTGACGATGTCGGTGATCTTCTTGCCGGTGGCGCCGACGGCCTTGCCGGAACGGATGTCGTCGGCGAACGCGCCCATGGCGTCGAGCACCGCGATCACGTCCTTCTTCACGTCCTGGCCGTCGAGCACGATGCCCTTGCCGGTCAGGTTGCGCAGCGCCGTGTGCAGCACGGCGCGATTTTCCGTGATGTTGATCTTCTTGCCCTCGAACATGGCGGCGCGACGGCCTTCCACGTCGGCGGCGCCGGCCAGCTTCTCCAGCATCGCCATGGTGTCGGCGTCGACGGCGCATTTCGACCAGTCGAGCAGGAGGTGGTCGTCGGTAGCCGAGAACTTCTCGAAACGCTTGGGATCGGCCGCGAAAGCCTCGCGCATCGTGCCTTTGGCGGCCGCGCGCTGGTCACGCAGGGCGGCAAGTTGCTTGTCGAAGGCTGACTGGTCCACTGGCAGGCTCCCGGCAGGTTTTTGGATTGATACTAGCAGGCCGGATGTTTCCGGCGCGTGTCGTCGCGTCATTCTATTGAGCCGATTTCCGTTTCGTTCAAGCGCGGCGACGCCGCACGGCATCACGCTTTGATGATGCATTGCAGCATGAGTTGATGGGCAGCGGATCAATTCACGGCCCATGGATCACCCCGTGACCAATGGATCACTTTGTGACCAATGGATCACTGGCATAAATCCCAGCGATCAGAAAAATTGATTGGCGCAACCCCTTGTACCACCCCTACACTCGACTGGTCCAGCCAAGTGGAAACAGCTGGCCATCCAAGGAAGATTTCCCATGCCACAGCGCAATGACACGGCCATATGGTCCGGCCTGTTCCGGATTTCGGCCGAATCCGGCCAGACCCTCCAGGCGCAGATCCGCCAGGCGATCGTCGCAGCCATTCTCGACCGGCAGATCGCCGCGTCGATGCCGCTTCCGTCGTGCCGGATTCTGGCGGAAAAACTTGGGGTTGCCCGCGGCACGGTGGTGCTGGCCTTCCAGCAGCTGGTCGACCAGGGCTTCCTGGTGGCGCGCGAGCGGCGCGGCCATTTCGTCAATCCTGACGTGCTGGCAACGCCCGCCAAGCCGCACCAGAAGGCGCCGGACCAGCAGAACGAGATCGACTGGAAGGCACGTCGGCAGATCGCAGCCAGCGACATGCCGCCGCCGGCCAAGCACGACAACTGGATCAAGTCCTCCTACCCGTTCGTCTACGGCCAGTTCGACCCGGCGCTGTTCCCAACCGCGGAATGGCGCGAATGCAACCGCATGGCGCTCGCGGTGCTGGAGATCCGCAACTGGGCGTCCGACATGGTCGACCGTGACGATCCGCTTTTGATCGAGCAGATCCAGGCGCGGCTCTTGCCGCGGCGCGGCATCTTCGCCAACCCGGACGAGATCATCGTGACGCTGGGCGCGCAGAACGCGCTCTACATGCTCGCCTCGCTGCTGATGACCAAGGGCTCGAAGGTGGCCATGGAAGACCCCGGTTACCCGGATGCCCGGTCGATCTTCCGGCTGGCGGGCGCCGATATCCAGCCCGTTCCCGTTGACCAGTCCGGCATCGTGACTTCGGCAATTCCCAGCGATTCCGGTTTCGTCTTCGTCACCCCCAGCCATCATTGCCCGACAATGGTGCCGCTGTCGGCGGAACGGCGGCAGGACCTTCTGGCGCGGGCCAACCGCAACAACCAGATCATCATAGAGGACGGCTATGACAGCCAGCTCCTCGACGAGGCGCCTCAGCAGGCGCTGAAGAGCCTCGACCGCTCGGGCCGCGTGATCTATGTCGGCTCGATGTCGAAGACGCTGGCCCCGGGGCTGCGGCTTGGCTACATCGTCGCTTCGGCCGGGCTGATCGCCGAGCTTCGCGCGTTGCGCCGTTTCATGCTCAGGCATCCGCCGGCGAACAACCAGCGCGCGGTGGCGCTGTTCCTGTCGCTCGGCCATCACGAGGCGCTGGTGCGCCGGCTGTCCGCAGCCTTCGACGAGCGGCGCAAGCGTCTGGTCCATGCGATTTCCGCTTTCCTGCCGGAATGGCGTTCGACCGACTCGGCGGGCGGCACATCGCTCTGGCTGGAAGGGCCGCGAGGCACCGATTCACGCGGCCTTGCCGAGGCCGCCGCCTCGCGCAGCGTCATCATCGAGCCCGGCGACCGCTTCTTCGACCGCAGCGAAAAGCCCTCTCGTTTCATGCGCTTGGGTATCTCCTCGATCTCGCTGCAGCATATCGAGCCGGGCATCCGGGAGTTGGCCACCGCGGCCGGACGCAGGCCCGCCGCGGCCTGATCATCCACTGAGTTTTCCTTCAGGGAGTCGGCGGTAGCCGGCTCCCTTTTGCTTTGGTCGCTTCGGTCGCCTGGCATATTCGTCGGAATTCTCTGGCCCATAGGCTGTACCAATGCCGGCGGCATAGTCGAGGCACAAAGGGGACGAGGCAGGCCGATGGTGGACCAACCGCCGCGCGTCCTGCCTTGAAAAGCAAAAGGTGGAGTGCTTTCCATGTCAGTGGCTCTCGAGAAGCAGGAAGCGTTGTCGGACCAGCGTTCGCGACGGTCCGGCGGGCGCGAAGCGCGCCGCGCCATGAGGGCGGCGCCGCTCGCCGACGACGTCCGTCCGGTACGGGCCGGCCTTGAAGGCGGCAGCTACGGGCCATTGAGCCAGAACGACCGCGAGCGCATCCACGAAGCTGTGCTGACGCTCCTGGAGACGGTCGGCTTCGCCAACGCCATTTCGTCCTGCATCGAGGCTATGACCAAGGCCGGCGCGACTTATGGCGATGATGGCCGCATCCGCTTGCCGCGCGCGCTCGTGCTCGACACGATCAAGAAGGCGGCCCGCAATTTCACGCTCTACGGCCAGGATCCGAAGCACGACATGACGATCCAGGGGAAGCGCGTGCATTTCGGCACGGCGGGCGCCGCGGTGCACCTGGTCGACGTCGAGAAGCGCGAATATCGCGAATCGCTGCTCCAGGACCTCTATGACGCCGCACGCCTGGTCGATGGGCTCGACAACATCCATTTCTTCCAGCGCACCATGGTGCCGCGCGACATTCCCGATCCGCTCGATATGGACTTCAACACGCTCTACGCCTGCGTGATGGGGACATCCAAGCATGTCGGCACCTCCTTCACGGTGCGCGAGAACGTGAAGCCGGCGCTGGAGATGCTCTATGCGATCGCCGGCGGCGAGGAAAACTTCCGGGCAAGGCCGTTCGTGTCCAACTCGAACTGCTTCGTCGTGCCGCCGATGAAATTCGCAGAGGACGCCTGCGGCGTGCTGGAAGCCTGCGTCGAGGGCGGCATTCCGATCCTGCTGTTGTCGGCCGGGCAGGCCGGCGCCACCGCGCCGGCGGCAATTGCCGGAGCCGTCGTGCAGGCTGTGGCGGAAGTGCTGATGGGCCTTGTCTATGTCAACGCCATTAAGCCCGGACATCCGGCGATCTTCGGCACCTGGCCATTCGTCTCCGACCTCAGGACCGGCGCGATGTCGGGCGGCTCGGCCGAGCAGGCGGTGCTGTCGGCCGCCTGCGCGCAGATGGCGCAATATTACGACCTGCCGGGTGGCTCCGCCGCCGGCATGACGGACTCGAAGCTGCCCGATATTCAGTCCGGCTACGAGAAAGGCATCACCAATGTGATGGCAGGCCTGTCCGGCCTCAACCTCGTCTATGAATCGGCCGGCATGCATGCCTCGCTGCTCGGCTTCTGCCTGGAAAGCCTGATCATCGACAACGACATGCTCGGCCACTGCCTGCGCTGCGTGCGCGGCATCGAGGTGACCGACGAAGCGCTGTCGATCGACACCATCGCCGACGTTTGCCTGCAAGGCCCCGGCCATTATCTCGGCAACGAGCAGACGCTGAAGCTGATGCAGACGGAGTATTTCTATCCCGCCATCGGCGACCGTTTCTCGCCCAAGGAATGGAACGAGAAGGGGCGACCGGACATCCTTTCGCGGGCGATCGCCGAGAAGAAGCGCGTGCTGGCCGAACGCTTCCCGCGCCACGTGTCGCGGCTGGTCGACGACAAGCTGCGCGCCCGCTTCGGCGAGATGATCAAACTGCCGCGCAACAAGATGGGCGGCTGATATTCAGGTGAGGCCGGTCTCACCTGAATCCCGACATCTCCTACTCAGCACTCAGTCCGTAGCGCTCGACCACCTCGGGGTTGATCAACTTGGCGTGCAGCGTCATCAGCACGATCTTCGCATCAAAACTGTCGCCCGATTCAAGCGCCGCCTCGATGCGGCGCTCGACCTCGAGCGTCCGCTCCCGGCCATTGGCCTGCTCGAACACCTCCGGTCCGGCGACGCAATAGCCGCAGAACTGCGCCACGGATGCGTAGGCTTGCTGCGGCGGGTCGCCCGGCCAATTGTCCTTCATCAGATTGACGATGGTTAGCTTCACGCCCTCCGGCACGAGCGCCGGATGCAGGTCCGCCTTGCGCAGGGCGTCATCCAGCTGGCGCAGGTCGCCCGAGCGGCCGAACATGCCAAGGAAACCTAAAGAAGAGCGCCGCTTCGTCATCGATTTCCCCGTGTCAGACGTAACCGAGATCAGGCTTATCTGTAGGTTCGACGCTGTCGAAACAAGGGCATGAGAAAGGGCGGCCGCTCTTCGCAGGCCGCCCTCGGATTCTTGCCGCGATCAGGATCAGTGATTGTCGCGCGGCACGCCGCTCTTGTGGGCGACGTCGAGATATTTCACCGCCGGCTTGAGCACCATGCCAGCCGAGAACTGGTCGACCATGCCGCGCTGGATCTCCTGCCACGGCGTCTGGTGCTTCGGATAGTGATAGCCGCCATTGGCCTCGAGCTCGGCGCGACGCTTCGCCAACTCCTCGTCGCTGATCAGCATGTTCGCCGTGCCTTTGCGCAAGTCGATGCGGACGCGGTCGCCAGTCTTGAGCAGTGCAAGTCCGCCGCCGATGGCTGCTTCCGGGGAGGCGTTGAGGATCGATGGCGAACCGGACGTGCCGGACTGGCGGCCGTCGCCGATGCAGGCCAGCGAATGGATGCCCTTCTTGATGAGGTAGGCCGGCGGCTGCATGTTGACCACCTCGGCGCCGCCCGGATAGCCGATCGGGCCGGCGCCACGCATGAACAGGATTGTATGCTCGTCGATGCCCTGCGCCGGGTCGTCGATGCGGGCGTGGTAATCCTCGGGGCCGTCGAAGACCATGGCGTTGCCCTCGAAGGCTTCCGGGTCGTTCGGGTTCGACAGATAGCGCTCGCGGAATTCCGGCGAGACGCCGCTGCTCTTCATAATGGCGGAATCGAACAGATTGCCCTTGAGGTTGATGAAGCCGGCATTGGCCTTCAGCGGCTTGTCGACACTGTGGATTACATCCGCGTTCTCGTTGACGGCGCCACGGCAATTGTCGCCGATCGACTTGCCGTTGGCGGTCACCGCGCCGGGATGCGGCAGAAGCCCGGCCTTGAGCAGCTCCGCCACCACCGCCGGCACGCCGCCGGCGTGATGGTAGTCCTCGCCGAGATATTCGCCGGACGGCTGCAGGTTGACGATGAGCGGCACCTTGTGGCCGATCGCCTGCCAGTCGTCATTGTCGAGCGGCACGCCAAGATGGCGAGCGATCGCGTTGAGGTGGATCGGCGCGTTGGTCGAGCCGCCGATGGCGGAATTGACGACGATGGCATTCTCGAAGGCCTGGCGCGTCATGATGTCGGACGGCTTAAGGTCCTCATGCACCATGTCGACGATGCGCTTGCCCGTCTCGTAGGCGATCTGGCCGCGCTCGCGATAAGGCGCCGGAATGGCTGCCGATCCAGGCAATTGCATGCCGAGCGCCTCGGCCAGCGAGTTCATCGTGGTGGCGGTGCCCATGGTGTTGCAGTAGCCGGTCGACGGCGCCGAGGAGGCGACGATGTCCATGAACTCGTCATAGTTGATCTCGCCGGCCGACAGCCGCTGGCGCGATTCCCAGACAATGGTGCCGGAACCCGTGCGCTTGCCCTTGTGCCAGCCATTGAGCATCGGACCGACCGAGAGGGCAATGGCCGGGATGTTGACGGTGGCCGCCGCCATCAACAGCGCGGGCGTGGTCTTGTCGCAGCCGATGGTCAGCACCACGCCGTCTAGCGGATAGCCGTAGAGAACCTCGACGAGGCTGAGATAGGCGAGGTTGCGGTCGAGCGCGGCGGTCGGGCGCTTGCCCGTCTCCTGGATCGGATGGCAAGGGAATTCGAACGGGATGCCGCCCATCGAGACGATGCCCTCGCGCACGCGTTTGGCGAGCTCGATATGGTGCCGGTTGCAGGGCGAGAGATCCGAGCCTGTCTGCGCGATGCCGATCAGCGGCTTGCCCGACATCAGCTCGGCGCGCGTCAGCCCGTAGTTCAGGTAGCGCTCGAGATAGAGCGCCGTCATGCCAGGATTGTCGGGGTTGTCGAACCACTCCTGCGAGCGAAATTTCTTCTTTCCTGTCGGGGCGCCGGCCATCATGGTCTCCGTATTTGTATGACAAATCGATATGACAACGCGCTGATACAGGCAAGAGGCAGGCGCGATCCGAACCCGGACTTTGGTGCGATAGACTTGTATCGTGCCGCGCGCTAGGACCAATCGGCATCAGCAACCGGGGAGGTCTTGATGGCTCTGGTGATCGAAGGCGAGGAGCGGATTGCCGCACCCGTTGAGAAAGTCTGGCAAGCGCTCAACGATCCGGAAATCCTGAAAGAGGCTATTCCCGGCTGCCAGTCTCTCGAAAAGACTTCGGACACCGAGATGGCGGCGACCGTGGTGCTGAAGATCGGGCCGATCAAGGCGACGTTCAACGGCGAGGTCACTTTGAAGAACCTCAAGCCGCCGCATTCCTACACCATCCAGGGCGAAGGCAAGGGCGGCATCGCCGGCTTCGCCAAGGGCGGCGCGGATGTGACGCTTACCGCAGATGGGGCGGACACCACGATCCTGAAATACGCGGCCAAGGCCGATGTCGGCGGCAAGATCGCGCAACTCGGCAGCCGCCTCATTGAATCGACCTCGAAGAAGCTCGCCGGGCAGTTCTTCTCGACATTTGGCGACAAGGTTGGGAACGGGTGAGCACTCCCCTTCCCACAAGGGAGGATTATTCGAACACGATGC
>JBFLWR010000430.1:0-60844 GCA_040755925.1 Pseudomonadota bacterium | reverse complement strand
CAGCGGCAGGGTCAGGTCGGGGAACGATGCCGCGCGCATATCCTCCATCGGCAGGTTCATCGCCTGCCGCACCCGCTCCGGAATGTTGGTGGGGCCTGGGATGAAAAGATGGGTAAAGCCGGCCATGCGCGAACTCCTCCGATCGTCTTGGGATTGTGGAGGAAGTGTCGTTGGGATGAGGCGCCGAAACAACACCTTGCCGGGTAAGATGTCGCCACGCGAGGGTGGGCGGGGCCTACCCGGCCGGACTACCCGAAAGGCTATCTGGGGGGGCGGCGCTTCTCGCTCGAATAGAGCGCCACCGCCATGGCGCGGTTGCGGACGTCAAGCTTGTCGTAGAGATTCTTGAGGTGGTATTTCACCGTGTTCTCGGAGATTCCGGTCCGGGTCGCGATCTGGAGGTTGGTCCATCCGTCGGACAGGACCGCCAGCAACTCGCGCTCGCGCACGGTGAGTTGCGACAGCGGCGTGTCGTTGACCTTGTTGATGTCGATGTAAGGGATGCAGATCCTGCCATGCGCGACCGCGAGGATCGTCTCGAAGATGATCGGCGGCTCGTCGAACTGGAAGCAGTAGCCCTGAACTCCCAGACGCACGCATTGCTTCAGGATGCCGATGTCATGGTCGTTGGAGAAGACCGTGACGCGGATGTCGAGTTTGCGATTCTGAACTTCCGCGAGGACGTCGGCGCTATCCATGTCAGCGAGCTTCCAGCCGACAACCGCGACATCGAACTTCGCGGCGGCAGCCAGTTCCAGGAATTGCCTGCCGCTCTGCACCGCGTCCAGAAGCTCGAAACGTCCGTCGCATTCCAGCATTTCGCGCAGCGCCGATATGACGAGTGGATTGCCCTCGGCGACGACAACGCGAATGCGCTCCCGCCCGGTTTTGGCCTCGTTCGTTCTCGCCGACTTCGTGCTCAACAGCTTCCGTTCTAAACCGGTTTGCGGACATGGGACCGATCCGGCTTTGCCAGGACCCGTTCCACGACAATTCTGCCGCAACGGAAGAGGGGCGCTTTTTCCGCAGCGACATGCGCTGTCGCGCCGCCTGAAGCCGGTGTCGCACCTGCGACGCAGGCGTGACGGCCGCCCAATCAGCGACCTCGACGTGCCTCAATTGACTTTTACGTAAATGCCGTGCGAGGCTCGCGCGGGGTCCCATGCCGATTCAGGCTTGGGATGGGTGCCGAAGAGGGGCGCTGCTTGGCGGCGGCGTCGCTGGACGTTGGGCTTGGGAGTTGGAATGCGGGAATATTACACGATCACGGAGCTGACGCGCGAATTCGACGTGTCGACGCGGACGCTGCGCTTCTACGAGGACGAAGGGCTGGTGCAGCCGGTCCGTCGCGGCCGCACACGGTTGTTTCGTCCCTCCGACCGTCACCTCATCCGCCAGATCATGCGCGGCAAGCGGCTTGGGTTCTCGATCAACGAGATCCGCGAGATCATCCAGATGTACAAGGAGCCGCCCGGCGAGGTCGGCCAGCTCAAGCTGATGATCAGGCGCATCGAGGAGAAGCGCGAGGATTTGCGCCAGAAGCGGCGCGACCTCGAAGAGACGCTCGCCGAACTCGACCAGGCGGAAGAGTCCTGTGTGGAGCGGCTGGCGGAATTGGGCGTGAATACCTAATCCAGAGGCCTCAAATCCAGCGCCGGACGCGCTTTGCGTAGTCGCGGTACTTCTTGCCGAATTTCGCCGTAAGGATCTTTTCCTCCTTCTCGATCGCCAGCTTCTGCGTCGCGAAGGCTGCAAGGAAGGCGAACAGCAGGAACCAGGCGATCCCGGTAATGAGAGCGACGCCGATCAACAGCAGTGTGTTGGCGAGGTACATTGGGTTGCGGGTGATGCCGAAGGGACCTGACGTCACCAGATGGTCTGGCTCGGCGTTCGGATCGAGGGTCGTCCTGGCGCGAAACATCGCCCGGATAGCCGCTATCCACAGCGCCGCGACGCCGAACAGGGCGACCAGGCCGACGCCGAACAGGAGGTCACCGAAAACGTCACCAACCCAGGGCAACGGGTAGAGCATCCCAAGGACCACGCTGAGGGCGATCGCCACCACATAAATCACCGGCGGCCAGGCGATGATCCCATGTCTTGCCTTGGTGGCGCCGGTCATTGCTGCCCTCCCTCCATCTTGCTCTCCGTCGCCGCGGTGCAGGTGCTGGCGAGATCGGCAAGATGCGATCTGAATACGCTGGTCTGGTCGTTGCGGTAGAGTTTTTCGAGAGACCCTTCGCCCTTGAGCGCATCCAGCATGCAGCCACAATAGCTGGAACAGAACGTGCTGTCCTGCTGCTGTTGGCACTGAACCTGACAGGCGTTCAGAAAGCCTGCCTCCTGGTTCTGCGGCGGTGCAGGCATCACCTGCGAAAAGAGCCAAACCGAGCCGAACAGCAACGGTTGGTGGATCAGATAAAATGCGAGGCTGTGGCGGCCGATGAAAGTCAACGGATTCGACCAGCGGCCTGGCGTCAAAGCGCCAAGGCGAGTGAGAAGTCCGGACGCTGAAGCGAATTTGACTGTCGCGATCCCGGCAAGAACGGCGCCGAACCATGGAAACAGAGGCACGTAGTCGTTGGAGCGCGGATTGTTCACCGACAGTCCGACCCACCATAGGGCCGGATGATCGAAGAATTCCGACCTCAGATAGTAGGGCGCGGCGATGACCGCTGCAGCGACCAAAGCCGTCAGCAGCGCCGGCAGCCTGAGGAAGGCGAGGCCGAGCAGGCTCGCCAGCGCGATCTCGTGCAGGATGCCGAAGAAGATGAAGCCATCCGGGGTGACGAAGTATGTGACAGCAGAAATCGCGACCGCGGCCACCGCGACCATGGCAAAGCGCTTCCAAAAGCCCGGCCAGCGGATCTGGCGGCCATGGGCGAGGAACAGGCTGACGCCGACAAGGAACAGGAAGGTCGACGCGATGCAGCGCGCGTAGATTCGCCACCAGCCGAAAGCGGTCAGGCCGGGCTCGGTGTAGCCGAAGTTTTCGAGGTCCCAGGTGAAATGATAGCTCGCCATGGCAAGCAGCGCGACACCGCGCACGATATCGATGGCGACGATGCGGCCATGCTTCTGCGCGTCCTGAACGGGGCCGCTCGTCGTTTGAAGGCTCATGGTCTCGCAATCCGATTCCGTGGTGCGAAAACGACTATCACGGTTCTGCCGGGCAACAGAAGGCGGCGTGACCACCGCGCCGCGCCGTGCTGGCGTGGGACGCAGCTTTAGGCCAGCGATGGAAAGCCTTTGACCGGCTTCGCTTTTCGGCCTTTGGGGGTCGGTTTCCTGCTAAGCGCCGGCCGGTGCTCCGGCCAGATTTGACCGGCGATTCCCAGTTCCGAGGGCCGATGTCCACCCACGTGCGCCACCCGATATGGCTACCGGCCCTGAGGCCTGCCGATGCGCGCACATTCGCCTCGCTCTATGCGGTGGAATCCTTCGCTCGCGCCACCATCTCCAGCGTCATCCCGATCCAGGCCTACGAGATCCTGCACAACGAGCGGATCGTTTCGATCCTTTACACAATCGTGTCGTTGCTGGGGCTCTCGGTCACCTTGTTCATGCCGATGCTGATCCGCCGCTTCGCGCGACGCTGGGTCTACACCGCCGGCTGCCTGATGCTGGCGATCGGCTCGGCCTTCTTCGTTACCCACACGCTCTGGGGGCAATTGGCCGGCATGCTCTGCCGCGTCATGGGAGCGAGCGCGCTGTCGATCACGCTCAACCTCTACATCATGGACCACATCCGCAAGACCGATTTCATGCAGGCCGAATCGCTGCGCATGGCGTGGTCGATGTTCGCCTGGACCGGCGGGCCGACGCTCGGCATCTTCCTCTACACGACCTTTGGCATCTATGCCGCGCATGGCGCGGTGGTGGTCTTCGCGCTGGCGCTGCTTACATTGTTCTGGACCTACCGGCTCGGCGATAACCCCTTGATCAGGCCGGGCAAGACACGGCCGGCCAACCCGCTTGCGAATATCGGCCGATTCATCGCGCAGCCGAGGCTGCGGCTCGCCTGGCTCATCGCCTTCGGCCGCTCCTGTTTCTGGACGACCTTCTTCGTGTACGGCCCGCTGTTCATGGTCATCACCGGCGAGGGCAAGCTTGCCGGCGGGTTGCTGGTGTCGGCGGGCAACGCACTGCTCTTCATGGCGATTTTCTGGGGCAAGGCAGGCAAGCGCTTCGGTGGCCGGCGGGTCATGACGTTCGCCTATTTCGCCATGGCGGCGATGCTGTTTGCGGCGGGCGGCGTCGGCGAGGCCGCGCCGCTGCTTACTGGCGCCTTCCTGCTTTGCGGCGCCTTGTTCACCATTGCGATCGATGCGCTGGGCTCGACCGCCTTCATGCGCTCGGTCCGCTCCTATGAAAAGGCGCAGATGGCGGCGGTCTACCGCACCTATCTCGATTTCTCCGAGCTGACCCCGCCGCTGGTTTATTCGGTGGTGCTGACCTTCTTCGGTCTCGGCTCGGTGTTCTTCACGCTCGGCCTGCTGGCCACGTTCTGCGGCTTCTTCACCTGGCGTTATCTGCCGAAGTCATTTTGACCTGGCTTCAAATCCGGCGTGGCGCTCGCGGACCCAGTTGTGGAAGCGATGCAGGTCGTATTCCTCGGGCATCAGCACGCCGGCTTCGTGGCGCATCGAACGCAGCCCTCTCTGGTTGACCTCGCAGATGGCTGCGTCCTCTTCCAGCACTTGCGTGCCGAAGGTGACGATGTTGTCGATATCGGTCTCGGCCAGTGCATCCGGCGCGAACAGCCATTCGGCGGTAAGCTCGGTCTGCTCAGGCCCGAGCGGCGTCAGCCGCACGATGCGCACATAGTCGGCATGGCCGACGATGAACATCGAGGGCAGCGACGTGGCATAGGTCTGGCCGGCGGCGCGCTCGGCGGGCGTCAGGCCGGGAAAGACCGGGCCGTGGACCTGCCCGTCGCGCGACCAGGTCTCGGCGCCGTCGCGCAGCTGGCCCGAGAACTCCGGTGCGTCGTTGTCGGCATGGCGCGCCCAATCGGGATCGTCATGCCTTGCCATGAGGCCGCGGCCATAGATCGGCACCAGCCGGGACAAATCCTTGTGCACGCCCGGGCAGTGCAGGCACTCGTTGAAGTTTTCCCAGAAGATCTTCCAGTTGCAGTTCATCACCTTGCTGAGCCGGTGCCCGGTGACCAGCGTTTCAAGCGGCCAGTTGGAGAGATCGCCGGAGGCGGTATCGAAGGAGGCTTCCGCCGACCCGACGGCGTCTTCGGAGAGATTGATGAAGACGAAGCCGCGCCAGACCGAGAGCGCCACGCGGTAGAGCGGATAGTCGGCCTTGTCGAAGCCTTCGGGCAGCGATTTCGACGGCACGCGCACAAGGTCGCCGCGCAGCGAATAGGACCAGGCGTGATAGGGGCAAGTGAGCAGCCTGGCTTTCAGCCGTCCGGCGCTCTCCTGGCAGAGCTGCGAGCCGCGATGCCGGCAGGTGTTGTGGAAAGCGCGCAAAGTCCCTGTCTCGTCGCGCAGCACGACGATCTCCTGGGCGCCGATGCGTACCGTTCGAAAGGCGAGGGGCTCCGTGAGATCGGCCTCGCGGCAGACCATCAGCCAGCTTCGGTACCAGATCGCTTCAAGGTCGCGCCGGTAGGCGTCGGCGTCGCAATAGGCCGCCGACGGCAAGGTCGGCTTGAGGCTGGTCAGGCCGTTGTAGAGATCGCGTTCGCTCGGATTTGGCTGCATCGGCTGCTCCCTGGCTGGCGACAGCCGACACCGGGGTAAAGCGCTTGTCAATTGCCGGCTTTAGCCGATTGTGACGCTCGCGTGGGGACCTTAAGGTCGGGCCATGCTCGCAAGAACGATGTCGCTCACGGAAGAACTGGTGGCCCGCTGTTTTCGCACCGTCGAGGATGCGGGGCCAGATCCGCAAGCGGCGCATCTGGATGACCGCGACTATGAGGAGATGCTCGACCTCTTCGAGGCGCAACTGCCTGCGGGCGAGCCACTGTGGCTCTTTGGCTATGGTTCGCTGATCTGGAAACCGGAAATCGAGCATGTCGAGGAACGGGTGGCGGTGGCCCGCGGCTGGCATCGCTCATTCTGCATGAATATGACGCGCTGGCGCGGCACCAGGGAAAGTCCTGGACTTATGATGGCGATGGACCGCGGTGGACAGTGCAAGGGCGTCGCCTTTCGGCTGACCGACGGAGATCGGCGCCAGAAACTGGACAGGCTGCTGAGGCGAGAGGTCACGCTGAAGCCGACAAGCTATCATCCGCGCCTGCTCAACCTGGCGAGCGGCGAGGGGGCGTTGAAGGCGCTTGCCTTCGTGATCAACCGCAAGGGCACGACCTATACCGGTCCACTCAGCGAAGGCGAGGTCGTCGAAAGGCTGGCGACGTCGTGCGGCCATTGGGGTTCGGGCGCCGACTACCTCTACAACACGGTCAAGAACCTCGAGGCGCGGGGAATCCACGATACGCATCTATGGCGTTTGCAGGAGCTCGTCGCCGCCCGGATCGCGGCTTCCTGAAGCAGCGCGACGCATTGGCGGGTTTTGGTTTGCCGGTAGTGGCGGTTCTGCCTAAAGTCGCGCCCGATTTGGTCTTCATGCGGCCATGGGGGCGCTTACACCTCCAACGCGGAGCGAAAGGACAGGAATGACCGGCGCGACCGCCACGAAAGACACCGCGGGTTCCAATCGGAAACTGACCTTCATCCTGGGCGGCGCGCGCTCGGGCAAGAGCTCACATGCCGAGATGCTTGCGACGGCAAATCCGTCGCCCTGGACTTACATCGCCACAGCGCAGGCCTATGACGACGAGATGCGCGAGCGCATCGCGTTGCACCGATCGCGGCGAGGCGAAGGCTGGGTCACCGTCGATGCGCCGCTCGACCTGGCTGGCGCGATCGCGGCCTTGCCGAACCATGAGCCCGTCCTGATCGATTGCCTGACGCTGTGGCTCACCAATCACATGCTGGCCGACCATGATGTCGAAGCCGAATGCCGCCGGCTCGCGGACCTGCTCTCGCGCCCGCGCGGACCGTGGTTCGTGGTATCGAACGAAGTGGGCCTGGGCATAGTGCCGGACAATGCGCTGGCGCGCCGGTTCCGCGATGCCGCCGGACGGCTCAACCAGCAGGTCGCGGCTATTGCCGACAGCGTTCTCATGATGGTGGCGGGGCTGCCGCTCAAGGTGAAGTGACATGACGGGGATCGACGACAAGATCATCGAAGACAAGGATGCCGAGCGCCATCGCGCCAAGATGGCGAAGCGCAAGGCAGTGCAGGACGCCGAGGTGGCCGGCAAGACGATCGAGAAAGGGCTGCTGATCGTCAACACCGGCCCGGGCAAGGGCAAGACGACGGCCGCCTTCGGTCTGGCGCTCAGGATGCTGGGCTACGGCAAGCGCGTCGGCGTCGTCCAGTTCATCAAGGGCAGGTGGCATACCGGTGAGAAAGATGCCTTCGCCGCTTTCGGCGACCGCGTCGTCTGGCATGCGATGGGCGAGGGCTTCACCTGGGAGACGCAGGATCTGAAGCGCGACATCGCGGCCGCCGAGGCGGCCTGGGACAAGGCGCTCGATCTGATAGCCGATCCGTCGATCAGCCTCGTGGTGCTCGACGAACTCAACATCGCTCTGCGCTACGACTATCTCGATCTGGAGAAGGTGGTTGCAGCGCTCAAGGCGCGCCGCGACGACCTGCATGTCATCGTCACCGGGCGCAACGCCAAGCCGCTGCTGGTCGAGGCAGCCGATCTCGTCACGGAGATGGGTCTGACCAAGCACCACTTCTCGGCAGGCGTTAAGGCGCAGCAGGGGATCGAATTCTAGCCAACCAGGCTGGTCAGGTAGATGGCGAGCCCCGACAGGAGCGCGAACAGGCCGATCAACAGCCAGTCGGCGACGCGGTAGAGCTTCAGCGCCTGCCTTATGTCGGTGCTCTCGGCCTCGCGCCGGCCGCCTTCGCCCATGAAGGCATCCTCGACGGTAACGCCGCCATAGACACGCGGGCCGGCCAGCGCCAGGCCGAGCGCGCCCGCCATGGCGGCTTCAGGCCAGCCGGCATTGGGTGAGCGGTGTTTTCTCGCATCGCGCCGCATCGCTTGCCAGGCGCCGCGAGGGTCGGCGCCCTTGACGATGAGCGCGGCCAGCACGATCAGCAGCCCGGTCAGGCGCGAGGCGGGCAGGTTGATCAGGTCATCGAAGCGGGCGGCGGCCCGGCCGAAGGCCTCGTATTTCGGCGTGCGGTGACCGATCATCGAATCGGCGGTGTTGACGGCCTTGTAGGCCGCGCCGCCGGCAAGGCCGCCGATGCCGGTCCAGAAGGCCGGCGCGACGATGCCGTCCGAAAAATTCTCGGCGAGGCTTTCGATGGCGGCTCGGGCGACGCCCGCCTTGTCGAGTTTTTCCGGATCGCGGCCGACGATGCGCGAGACCGCGATGCGGCCGAGCGTCAGGCCGCCGGTTTCCAGGGCATCGGCGACATCCTCGACATGTTCGGCAAGGCTCCTCTGCGACAGAAGCGAGGAACCGAGGATCGCCGCGATGACCAGACCGGAAGGGAAGATCAGCCAGAGCAGGACTTGCGCCGCCAGGCCGATGAGGCCCGGCACCAGCACGATGACCAGCAGCGCCCGGACGCCGCGACGGCGACGCAATTCGTCGGAATCTGTGGCGTGGTTGAGCCGGCGATCGAGAAAGGATATCAGGCTGCCGATCCAGGTGACCGGATGGCCGATAGCGCGGAACAGCCAGTCCGGATAGCCAAGGACACGTTCAACGATGAGCGACAGGAAAGCGATCAGAATCGACATGAAGCTTCTTGACGGAGCGATTGCTGCGGTGGACCACGGCGGATCCCTTGGCCGGGCAAACGCGCTCTTCCCTCTCGCGCCACGACCTTTTGTCGATCTCTCGACAGGTATCAATCCGCACTCCTATCCGCTTTTCGACCTGCCCGCCACTGTCCTGTCACGTTTGCCGGAAGCCGGCCGCCTATGCGAATTGACCGAAATTGCGGCCACTGCCTATGGCGCGCCGTCGGCCACGCATGTCGCGGCCGCGCCCGGCACACAGATTCTCCTGCCGCGCGTCGCTTCGCTGGTGAAGCCGGGCAGGGCGCTTGTGCTTGGTCCAACCTATGCGGAGCATGCCCGGGCCGCCGCCATTGCCGGCCATGCGGTCGCGGAGGTGAGCGACTTCGATGCACTGGCGGAGGCCGATCTCGCCGTGCTCGTCAACCCGAACAATCCGGACGGGCGTGTGATCGAACGAAGCCGCCTGCTTGGCCTTGCCGCAGAGCTTCGCGCCAAGGGCGGCCTGCTGGTGGTCGATGAAGCGTTCATGGATGTCGGGCCGACCGAACACAGCCTGGCAGGCGATGTCGGCCAGGGTGGCATCGTGGTGTTGCGCTCCTTCGGCAAGTTCTTCGGCCTCGCCGGCGTCAGGCTCGGCTTCGCGCTCGCGGATGCACTGACGGTCGAGCGGCTGGAGGCGCAACTCGGGCCTTGGGCTGTCGCCGGTCCGGCGCTTGAATATGGCATCCGCGCGCTCGCCGACACGAAATGGCAGGCCGCCATGCGGGCGCGACTTGCCACCGAAGCGGAGCGGCTCGATGCTCTGTTCGGTCGATTCGGTATTCCGGTGGCAGGCGGCACTCCTCTGTTCCGCTATTTGTCCTTCACGGAAGCTCAAAGCCTGTTTTCAGCGCTTGGCGAGCGCGGCGTCCTGGTCCGTCATTTTGCCGGGCGGTCGCAGGTGCTGCGGGCCGGGTTGCCGGGCAGCGCGGAAGAATGGCGGCGACTCGAGGGCGCGCTTGCGGCATGGGCATCGCGGCATGAAGAGAAGCCGAAGGAGATCGCATCATGATCCACGTCTGTTCGTTATCGAAAGTCGAGGAGACCGTGGCGAGGACCGGCGCCGAACGGCTGTTGTCGCTGCTCGCGGCGGGCACCGAGGTGGCGCGCCCGGCCTCGATAATGGCGGAGAACCATCTGCACCTTGTCATGCATGACATTGCCGTCGCGCAGGATGGCATGACCATGCCGGGTGAGGAGCATGTCCGCGCCTTGCTCGATTTCGCCTATCGCTGGGACAGGACAAGGCCGATGGTTGTGCATTGCTACGCCGGCGTCAGCCGGTCGACAGCGTCGGCCTACATCATCGCCGCGGCGCTGGCGCCCAAACGAGACGAAGGGGAGCTTGCCAAGACGCTTCGCTTCCTCTCGCCGACGGCGACGCCCAATCCAAAGCTGATCGCCGTCGCGGACACGCTGCTGGGGCGCGACGGCCGCATGATCGCCGCGATCGAGGCGATCGGTCGAGGCGCGGATGCGTTCGAAGGGACGCCTTTCGAGCTGTCCATCGAAGGATAGGCAAGGAGTGCTGCCGCTAGAGCAACCACTCAGCGAGCTTCGCCTGACGCACGTCCCTGACTAGACTGATGAAGCCGTCGGCTTGATGCTCGGCGGTCAGCCGGCCTTTCTCCGCGGTGGCGATGCTGGCGTCACCGACCACGCCGTTCGGGTTGAGGTCGCTGGCGATCCAGGCGAACGCATGGGTTCCCGTCTGGCGCAGCAGCCCGAATTCCTTTTCGGCGCCGGCGACATTCGAGACGAAATTATCGGCCTTGGCCATGTCGACGAGATCGGGGCGGAAATGCAGCATCAGCGATGTCTCGACATCGCCGCCATGGATGCCGTGACGGTCCTCTAGCTCTGTGTACATGCCGGCCGGGCGGCCGAAGCGCTGCCAGCTTGTCTTCACCGCCAGCATCTTGGCGCGTACACGCAATTCGCGCGTGACAATGCCCATTATCTCTTCATTGCCGCCATGCGAATTGACGACGATCAGCTTCCGGATCCTGGCGCGGGCGACCGACAGGCCAAGCTCGGTCCAGGCGTCGACAAGGGTGGTGGCAGGCAGGGTCAGCGTGCCCGGCGCATGCAGGTGCTCGTTCGATTTGCCGACCGCCTGAATCGGCAGGATGCGGATGTCGAGATCGTCGGGCAGGCGCGTGATGACCGTCTCCAGCATGCCCATCATGATCGAAGTGTCGGTCGAGACCGGCAGATGCGGGCCATGCTGCTCGATCGCCGCGACTGGCAGCACGGCGATGGTCGCTTCGGCGTCGATCGAGGCGTATTCAGTCGTCCGGTAGTCGCCCCACCACACTCGTCTTGTCGTCACGTTCATCTCCCGATTGTTCTGCTGCCTGCTGCTGGCGGTCTAGTGTGCCTAGAGGTTGTGGGCAACCGTTAGCCGGCCGCCAAAACCTCCACCTCGACCTTGAACTCAGGGCGGGCGAAGCCGGAAACGATCATCAGCGTCGAGGCTGGCGCCGGGTCTGAAAACAGCCGGTTCCGCACGTCCATATAGGGTTGAAGATGCGCGCGGTCAGTGACGAAGGCATTGATGCGGACGACGTCGTTGAGGGTCAGCCCGGCTTCGCTCAAGATTGCGGCGATGTTCCTGAAGCAAAGCTCGGTCTGCGCGCCGGCGTCCTCGGGAACAACGTCGTCAACGCCGATGCCGAGCTGGCCCGAGCACAGCACAAGGCGCTTGCCGGCCGGTATCTCGACACCGTGGCTGTAGCGGGCGAAAGGCGGCTTGATCGACCTGGGAGCGAGGTATTTGAGCATGGCATTCTCCTGTCTGCGGGCACCCTAAGGCCGCACGGGCGGAAGCTTCAAGATGCGGTGCATGCCGCCCGGGCGATTGTGGACAGGGGTTCAAAAAATAGGCACGATGCCTTCTGTACAGCATGACCCGTCCGGCCTTCGCGTCGACTGTCGCCAAAGCAGGCGGCCCAGGCGGTGGCATGTGTCTTGCTTCTTGAACCAATGGTGTCGAGCCCAGCGCGTGACGCGCCGGTGCCAAGAGAGGGTGATGTTCATGTACGGAAGAGAAAAGATCGTGGCGGGGGCCTTTGCCCTGCTCGCGGCGGGCACGCTTGGCGCGGCGGCGAATGAGAAAGTAACCTTCGGCACCAACTGGCTGGCCGAGCCCGAACATGGCGGCTACTACCAGGCCATTGCCGACGGCACCTATGCCGCCTGCGGCCTCGACGTCACTATCATGCAGGGCGGCCCGCAGGTCAGCGGCCGGCCGATGCTGCTGGCCGGCAAGATTGATTTTTACATGGGTGGCAACCTGCTTTCGGCCTTCGACGCGGTGCAGCAGGGCATCCCGATGCGGGTCGTTGCGGCCGACTTCCAGAAGGATCCGCAGGTCATCATGTCCCACCCGGGGCAGGGGCTGGACAAGTGGGAGGACCTGAAGAACGCCGACCAGTACATCATGGGCGACGAAGGCGCGCAGACCTTCTTCCAGTGGATGATTACCGATCTGGGCTTCGACGCAGCAAAGCGCGTGCCTTACACCTTCAATCCGGCGCCCTTCATCGCCAACAAGAAGTCGATCCAGCAAGGTTATGTGACGTCGGAGCCCTTCGCCGTGCAGAAGCAGGGCGGCTTCCTGCCGAATCAGTTCCTGCTCGCGGACAATGGCTGGGATACCTATGCGACGACGATCGAGGTGATGCAGGACACGATCGACAAGCGGCCGGAGGTCGTGCAGTGCTTCGTCGATGGCTCGGCCAAGGGCTGGTACAAATACCTCTACGGCGACAACAAGGCCGCCAACGACATGATCAAGAAGGACAATCCGGACATGACGGATGAACAGATCGCCTTCTCGATCGCGCAGCTGAAAAAATTCGGCATCGTCGATTCCGGCGATTCGGAAAAGCTCGGCATCGGCGCCATGACGGATGCGCGCATCCAGAGCTTCTACGACAAGATGGTCAAGGCCAAGGTCGCGCAGCCGGGCATCGACATCAAGAAGGCCTACACGCTGGCTTTCATCAACAAGGGTGTCGGCCTGGAGATCAAGAAGTAGGCGGCCTGCCCGATATGATCAAGGAGAAAGCGGCGCAGGCGCCGACAGCAGCATCGGGCGGGAATCCGTTGCTGTTGTCATTGCGCAATGTCGGCAAGGTCTTTTCCAACGGCGTCACGGCGCTGAGCAAGGTCGACCTGGCAATCCATGAAGGCGATTTTCTCAGCCTGCTCGGTCCGTCAGGCTGCGGCAAGTCGACGGCGCTGCGGCTCATCGCCGGCCTGTCGACGCCGACCTCCGGCCAGCTCGACTGGCGCGGAGCGCTCGACCGCTCGAGCATCGGCTTCGTCTTCCAGGAACCGACGCTGCTGCCTTGGGCGAGCGTCTTCGACAATGTCTGGCTGCCGCTTCGGCTGAAGGGCATCTCGCGCGCGAAGGCCGGACCCGCCGTGATGGAGATGCTGTCGCGCGTCCATCTCACCGGCTTCGAGAACGCCGTGCCGCGCGAGCTTTCCGGCGGCATGAAGATGCGTGTCTCGATCGCGCGCGCCATGGTGACGAAGCCGCGCATCCTCTTAATGGACGAGCCCTTCGCGGCACTCGACGAGATCACCCGCTTCAAGCTCAACAACGACCTTCTGGAGCTTTGGCAGGACGAGCGCTTCACTGTCGTCTTCGTCACTCACAGCGTCTTCGAAAGCGTTTTCCTGTCCAGTCGCATCGTCGTCATGGCGGCGCGCCCGGGCCGCGTCTTCGGCGAACTGGCCGTCGATGCGCCTTATCCGCGTGACGAGGCGTTCCGGACTTCACCGGATTATGCAGCGCTCTGCCGCCAGGCCTCGGACGTGCTGATCAACGCCATCAATTCAACCGCCGGATCTCATCATGACGGCCATTGAAGACAATGTTCTGAAACTCGATCCCGAAGAGGCGCGCCGTGTGCGCCAGGAACGGCTGGAACGGATCGGCAAATGGTTATTGCCCTTGGCGATCATGATCCTGGCGATCTGGCTGTGGGACCGCATCTGCGTCTGGAACGCGATCCCGCAATATATCCTGCCGCGACCCGGCGTGGTGCTGCAGACCCTGCATGACGATGCCGGCCTGCTCTTCACCTCCCTCCTGGTGACGCTCAAGATCACCTTTCTCAGCCTGCTTCTCGCCGTCATCGGCGGAGTCGGGCTGTCAGTGCTGTTCGCCCAGTCGAAATGGGTGGAGATGTCGTTCTTCCCCTTCGCCATCGTGCTGCAGGTGACGCCGATCGTCGCGATTTTCCCGCTGATCAACATCTACATAAACAACCAGACGACGAAGCTGCTGCTTTGCGCCTGGATCGTCGCCTTCTTCCCGATCCTGTCCAACACCACGCTGGGGCTGAATTCCGTCGACAGGAACCTGCGCGACCTGTTCAAGCTCAACGGCGCGACGCGCTGGCAGCAATTGCGCTACCTGCGCCTGCCGGCAGCCATGCCCTACTTCCTTGGTGGCTTGAAGATCGCCGGCGGCCTATCGCTGATCGGCGCGGTGGTGGCCGAATTCGTCGCCGGCGCGCAGGGGCAGTCGTCGGGGCTAGCCTCGCGCATCATCGAGGCCGGCTACCGGCTCAACGCGCCGCGCCTGTTCGCGGCTCTGATCCTGATCTCGCTGACCGGCATATTGATCTTCCTGGTGCTCTCCCTGGTGTCGCATCTCATCCTACGCCGCTGGCACGAGAGCGCGCTGAAGCAGGAGCGCTAGGGTGATTGGCGCCGCACAGGAAATCGCGAAGAGGACCAGAATTTGATACCAGCCTCTGGTTCTTACCAACTCAGCAACGCTCGCGTTCACCGCTCCCTGACGCCGGGGGTTGCCGCATCGTTCGATGCCGATGGTTTCGCCCTTGCCGATATCGGCGTGGCCGATGGCAAGATCGTCAGCATCGGCGCGCATCGAAAGTCGCCGCATCCAAATGCGATCGACCTCGGCGGCCGCATCGTGCTGCCATGCTTCGTGGACTGTCACACGCATATCGACAAGGGGCATATCTGGCCCCGAAAACCCAATCCCGACGGCACCTTCATGGGCGCGCTCAACGCCACTGGCGCCGACCGGACCGCGCGCTGGAGCGCGGAGGATGTCGCTCGACGCATGGATTTCTCGCTCCGCTCAGCCTATGCGCACGGCACCAGGGCCATGCGAACGCACCTCGACAGCGTGCCGCCGCAGGAAGAAATCTCCTGGCCGGTGTTCGAAACCATGCGCGAAACATGGCGCGGCCGCATCGAGTTACAGGCCGCCTGCCTGCTCGGAATCGAGGGCGTGCGCGACAAGACTTGGTTCGAGCGACTGGCGAAACGCGTCGCGGCGGCCAGGGGGGTTCTCGGCGTTGTCACCTATATGGTGCCGGATCTGGAAGAGCTGCTCGACCAAGTGTTCGCGCAGGCGATCAAGCATGGGCTCGACCTCGATTTCCATGCCGACGAGACTGCCGACGTGTCAGCGATCTCGCTAAGGAAGATCGCCGAGGCTTCGCTCTGGAACGGGTTCGCGGGCAACATCCTCGTCGGCCATTGCTGCTCGCTGGCACGCCAGCCGGACCTCGAAGTGCTCGACACGCTGGATAAGGTCGCGAAGGCCGGCTTGGCAGTGGTGTCGCTGCCGATGTGCAATCTCTACCTGCAGGACAGGCGCGACGGCACGACGCCGCGGTGGCGCGGCGTGACGCTGCTGCATGAAATGAAGGCGCGCGGCATCAAGGTGGCGGTCGCTTCCGACAACACCCGCGATCCGTTCTATGCCTATGGCGATCTCGACATGCTCGAAGTCTACCGCATGGCGACGCGTATCCTGCATTTCGACCACCCGGTAGGCGACTGGCCGAAAGCCGTGGCTGCAACGCCGGCCGAAGTGATGCGGCTCGATGGCGCAGGCATTCTAGCCGCCGGCGGCAGCGCCGACTTCATCATTTTCAAGGGCCGCGGCTGGACTGAATTGCTGTCGCGGCCCGAATCGGATCGCATCGTGGTGCGCGAGGGCCGCGCGATCGAGCGCAAGCTGCCCGATTATGCCGAACTCGACGAACTGATGGTGGGATGATGGATATCTCGGCGCTGAAGCCCGATCTCGAAGGGATCAAGGTCGATGACCATCCGGCAATCGTCCAGCAGAAGAGCCGCGACTTCTATTGGTACAGCCCCGTACTGAAGGCGCAGCTCGACCACATCACCGGTGATCTGATCGTCACGCCCAGGAACGAGAACGAGGTGACCCGCGTGCTCGCCGCCTGCCATCGACACGGCATTCCTGTGACGCCGCGCGGCAGCGGCACCGGCAATTACGGGCAGGCGATGCCGCTATCGGGCGGCGTGGTGCTCAACCTTGCCGAAATGAAAGAGATCAAGGCCATCGCGCCGGGGAGGGTGGTGACCGGGCCGGGGGCGATTCTCGCCGAAATCGACAAGGCGACGCGGGCGCATTCCGGGCAGGAGTTGAGACTGTCGCCTTCGACCTACAATACGGCTTCGATCGGTGGCTTCATCGCTGGCGGTTCGGGCGGCGTCGGTTCGATCAACTTCGGCGGTTTGCGCGATTTCGGTAACGTGCTGCGCCTGCGCGTGGTGACCATGGAGGCCGAGCCGAAGGTGCTCGAATTGTCGGGCGAGGACCTACATAAGGTGACGCATGCCTATGGCACCAACGGCATCATCACTGAAGTCGAGATGCCGCTCACGGCTGCATACGAATGGGTCGACGTCATCGTCGGCTTCGACTGCTTCATGGAAGCCGCCCGCTTCGGCAATGCGCTCGCCTGCCAGGACGGCATCCTGACCAAGCTGATCACGCCGATCGCAGCACCCGTGCCGCAGCTCTATTTCAAGCGGCACCAGAAGTTCCTGCGCGAGGGTCAGAGCATTTGCGTCGTCATGGTGGCGCGGCACGGGCTGGATGCGTTCCTCGCCTTCACGCGCCGCACCGGCGGCGCAGTCATCTTCAATGCCGCGACCGCGACGGACGGAGACAAGAAGGGCTTGCCGCCGGCCTATGAGCTCGCGTGGAACCACACGACATTGAGGGCGCTCCGTGTCGATCCGTCGATCACCTACCTGCAATCGCTCTATCCTTTTCCCAACCAGCTTGCATTGGTGGAGAAGATGGACGCGATGTTTCCGGGCGAAGTCTTCTCGCATCTCGAATTCGTGCGACTTGACGGCAACATCACCTGCTTCGGACTGCCGCTGGTGAAGTTCACCACCGAGGCGCGGCTCGACGAGATCGTCCGCCTGCATGAGGAAAATGGCTGCCCGATCTTCAACCCGCACCGCTACACGCTGGAAGAGGGCGGCATGAAGCAGACGGACGAAATCCTGCTCGCCTTCAAACGAGAAACCGATCCGCAGGGGTTGCTCAATCCGGGCAAGATGATCGCCTGGGAAAATCCGGACTATGACTACCGCTCGGGCCGGACGTTCCTGTTCAAGGGGCTGCAGAAGGCGAGCTGATGAAGAGCGTGCGGCGCTGCACCCCCCTCTGGCCTGCCGGCCATCTCCCCCTCAAGGGGGGAGATTACTCGCCCCGCCGCCTTCGCCAATCTCCAACGCCGGAAGCACAGGCGCGGCGCGGAAGCCGCCAATCTCCCCCCTTGAGGGGGAGATGCCCAGCAGGGCAGAGGGGGGCGCCTCGCGCTAACCTGCGGGATATTCTTCCGTGAAAATCCTCGTGCTCTACGCTCATCCGGTGGAGACCAGCTTCAACGCAGGCCTGCACCGGACGATCGTGGAGCGGCTGGGCGCGGCGGGCCATTCGATCGACGATTGCGACCTTTATGCCGAGGATTTCGATCCCCGGCTGACGCGGGCCGAGCGGCTTGGCTACCACGACCAGCGCGGACAGGGAGATGCTGTCGCAGGCTATGTCGAAAGGCTGCGCAGTGCCGAGGCGCTGGTGCTGTCCTTTCCAGTCTGGAACTACGGCTATCCGGCAATTCTGAAAGGCTTCTTCGATCGCGTCTTCCTGCCTGGCGTGTCGTTCAAACTGGTCGACGGCAAGGTGCAGCCGACGCTGCACAACATCCGCAAGCTTGCCGCCATCACCACCTATGGCGGCAGCCGTTTTCGCGCGATGCTGATGGGCGATCCGCCGCGCAAGGTCGTGAAGCGCATGCTGCGGGCCACCATCAAGCCCGGCGCTCCCGTCTCCTACCTCGCGCATTATTCGATGAACCTGTCGACCGACGAGACGCGCAAGGCCTTCATGGCGAAGGTGGTCGCCAGGATGGGCGCCTTCTGATGCGCGTGCTGGTGGTCTACTGCCATCCGGTGCCGGAGAGCTATTGCGCCGCGATCCGCGACGTCGCGGTGGACGTGCTGAAGACCCGAGGCTGGGACGTCCGGCTGCTCGACCTCTATGCCGAGAACTTCAATCCGGTGATGAGCCGCGAGGAGCGGCGATCCTACAACGACCGTTCCCCCGACGACCCGGCGCTCGAGCCGCATTTCGAGCACCTGAAATGGGCGCAGGCGATCCTCTTCATCTACCCTACCTGGTGGTACGGCCTGCCGGCGATGCTGAAGGGCTGGTTCGACCGGGTTTGGGCGACCGACATCGCCTTCAAGCTGCCGGTCGGCAAGGGCAGGATCAAGTCGCTGATGACGCATGTCACCAAGGTCGGCGTCATCACCACCTGCGGCGCGCCAACCTGGTGGAGCGTCGTCGTCGGCCAGCCCGGCCGCAAGACGATATTGCGCGGCATGCGGGCGATCTGCGCCACCCGCTGCCGCACCTTCTTCCTGGCGCACTATCTGATGGATTCCTCGACGCCGAAGAGCCGGGCCGCGTTTCTGGCGAAGGTGCGGGCGAGACTGGAGCGGTTTTGAGAACCAGTCTCCCTTCTCCCACAAGGGAGAAGGGAGGGCCACGCTACATCTTCACCCGTTCTGCCTTCGGGTCGTACATCGGCTTCAACGATGCCTCGGCGGCAAAACGCTCGCCTGCGATTTCCACCTCGTAGGATGAGCCCAGCACCTCGGACTCGCTTTCTCCCTTGCAGGGCACATAGCCCAGGCCGATCGCGCCGCCGAGATGGTGACCGTAATTCCCTGATGTGATCGGGCCGACAATCTTGCCGTCACGCAGGATTGCCTCATTGTGGAAGAGCAGTGGCTGCGGGTCCTTGAGGCGGAATTGCACCAGGCGCCGGTTCAGGCCGGCATCCTTGGTTCGCAGCACGGCGTCGCGGCCGATGAAGCCGGCCTTGGCCGTCTTCACGGCGAAGCCGAGGCCCGCCTCCAGAACATTGTCCTCGTCGGTGATGTCGTGGCCGAAATGGCGGAAGGCCTTTTCGATGCGGCAGGAATCCAGCGTGTGCAGTCCGCAGAGCTTCAGGCCGACATCAGCGCCGGCGTCCGTGATTGCCTCGAAGACATGGGCGGCCTGCTCGGTCGAGACATAGAGCTCCCAGCCGAGCTCGCCGACATAGGTGACGCGGTGGGCACGGGCAAGGCCCATGCCGATCTCGATCTCCTGGCATGTGCCGAAAGGATTGGCCTCATTGGAGAAATCGTTCGGGCTGACCTTCTGGATCAGTTTTCGCGAGTCCGGTCCCATCAGGCAGATGACGGCTTCGGCCGCCGTCACGTCGGTGATGACGACAAACTCGTCGGCGACGTGCCGCCGCAGCCAGGTGAGGTCGCGCTGCAGAGTGGCGCCCGGCACGACGAGGAAATAGGCCGTCTCCGAAAGCCGCGTCACGGTGAGGTCGCTCTCGATGCCGCCCTTGGCGTTGAGCATCTGCGTGTAAACGATCTTGCCCGGTGCCACGTCCATGTCGTTGGCGCAGAGCCGCTGCAGGAAGGAACAGGCATCGCGGCCTTCCACCCTGATCTTGCCGAACGAGGTCATGTCGAACAGTCCGACGCCGTTGCGAACCGCAAGGTGCTCCTCGCGCTGGTTGTCGAACCAGTTCTGCCGCTTCCAGGAATAGCGGTATTCGCGCTCCTGGCCTTCGCGCGCGAACCAGTTGGCGCGCTCCCAGCCGGCGACTTCGCCGAAGACAGCGCCACGTGCCTTCAGGTGCTCATGCAAGGGCGAACGACGCACGCCGCGCGAGGTCGCCATCTGTCGGTAGGGGAAGTGATCGGCGTAGAGCAGGCCGAGCGTCTCTGAGACGCGCTCCTTGAGGTAGCGGCGGTTCTTCTGGAACGGCTGGGCGCGGCGGATGTCGACCTCCCAGAGGTCGAAAGGCGCTTCGCCATCGTTGATCCATTGAGCCAGCGCCATGCCGGCACCGCCAGAGGAAACGATGCCGATCGAATTGTAGCCGGTCGCCATCCAGTAGCCGGCGAGCTCCGGCGCTTCGCCTAGATAGTAACGGTCGTCCGGTGTGAAGCTCTCGGGACCATTGAAGAAGGTATGGATGCCGGCGGTGCCCAGCATCGGCATGCGGTTGACGCCCATTTCGAGGATCGGCTCGAAATGGTCCATGTCCTCAGGCAACTGGTCGAAGCAGAAGTCCTCGCGGATGCCATCCATGCCCCAGGGTTTCGCCACCGGCTCGAAAGCGCCGAGCATCATCTTGCCGGCGTCTTCCTTGTAGTAGGCGCACTCGTCTGGCACGCGCAGCACTGGCAAACGGGAGAGGCCTGGGATCGGCTCGGTGACCAGATAGAAATGCTCGCAGGCATGCAGCGGGATGGTGACGCCGTTCTGCCGGCCAAGCTCGCGCGCCCACATGCCGGCGCAGTTGACGACGATGTCGGTCTCGATCGTGCCCTGGTCCTCGCCTTGCGCCCAGGAGACGCCGGAGACACGGCCGTTCTTGGTGTGGACTTTGGTGACCTTGACGTTCTCTATGATCGTGGCGCCACGCTGGCGTGCGCCCTTGGCGAGCGCCATGGCGATGTTGGCCGGATCGCACTGGCCGTCGAGCGGCAGGTGGACCGCGCCGACCACGTCGGACACGTTGAGATGTGGATACATCTGTTTGACTTCGCTCGGCGAAATCTCGCGCACGTCTACGTCGAAGGCGCGCGCGAGAGAGGCCTGCCGGTAGATTTCGTGCTTGCGCTCCTCGGTCAGCGCTACGGTGATGGACCCGACCTGGCGCATGCCGGTGCCGACATCGGTCTCGGCTTCGAGCTTGACGTAGAGGTCGGCCGAATATTTCGCCAGCCGCGTCATGTTCTGAGAGGCACGCAATTGGCCGATCAGGCCGGCCGCATGCCAGGTCGTGCCGCAGGTGAGCTGCTTGCGTTCGAGCAGCACGATGTCGGTCCAGCCGAGCTTCGCCAAATGGTAGGCGACCGAGCAGCCGGAAACGCCGCCGCCGATGATGACGGCGCGGGCTTTGCTGGGAACAGTCTTGGTCATGCGGCCTCACGGCGATAGTTGGAAGCGAAGCGGCGCACGCGAAGTGCTGCTTCCTGAAGGATGGGCTCAGGTTGGCAAAGGCTGATGCGGATGTGGCCGGCCGCGGCCTCGCCGAAGCTGGATCCGGGCATCACGCCGACATTCTCCTTGTCGAGCAGTCCCCAGGCGAATTTCTCGTCGTCCGGTTCGATGGCGGAGACGTCGAGCATGATGTACATGCCGCCCTCGGAGCCGCGCACGGTGAGGTCGTTCACGCCTCGCATGGCATCCAGGAATACGGTGCGGCGCGCGGCGTAGCGCTCGGCGATCTCCTTCACGCCGTAGTGGTTTTCCAGCGCCTCGGCGCAGGCGATCGAGATGAAGGCCGGCAGGCCGTAGGTCGTCACCAGGTTGAGATCGGTCAAGAGCGCAATTATCGCCTTTGGCCCGGTCAGCCAGCCCATGCGCCAGCCGGTCATGCCGTGGCTCTTCGACATGGAGTTGATGACCAGCGTACGCTCGGCCATGCCGGGCAGCGAACGGGGCGAGATATGCTCGCCGCCGCCCAGCGTCCAGTAGACCTCGTCGGACAGCAGCCAGAGGTCATGTTCCTTGCAGATATCGGCCAGTTGCTCGAGCCGTTCGCGCGAATAGACAGCGCCCGTCGGGTTGTTGGGCGTGTTGATCAGGATGGCCCGGGTATTGGGCTTCAGCGCAGCGCGGATCATGTCCGCGCGGGGTTGAAACCCATCTTCGGCCGGGGTCTCGACCACGGTGAAGCTGGCGCCGGCGGCACTGAAGGTGTTCGGGTAGGTGGCGTAGTAGGGCGCAACGACGATCGCATGATCGCCCGGGTCGAGCACGGCCTGCACGCTGGCGTAGAGCGCAGCCTGGCCGCCCGGCGTGGCGATGATTTCGTCAGGCTCGGTCAAGACACCCGTGCAGGCGGTCGATGCCGCGGCCATCGCCTTGCGCAGGCGCGGCAAGCCTGACAGTGGCGTGTAATGATGGTTGCTGCCGCGCACGGCTGTCACGCACGCCTCGATCGTTTGCGAAGGCGTGTCGAAGTCGTGGTCGCCGACCGACAGCATGATGATGTCCTCGCCAGCGTGCTTGCGGGCCCAGGCAGCGGAATGGACTTCCCAGCCATCCTTGCCCGAAGGCACGATGCCAGTGATGCGAGATGATGGTTTTGGCATCAGGAGACTCCCGAAATCTGGTGGCCGGCCCGCGTGAGCTTGTCGCGCAGGGCGGCGATATGGGCGGGGCCAACCTCGCAGCAGCCGCCGACGATGCCGGCGCCTGCTTCGACCCAGCGGATGGCCTGGTCGGCATAGGCTTGCGGATCGAGATCGTGGCGGGCGTGCAGCACGTCGACCGTGCCGCCATGCTTTAGCGCCTCGACCGAGGTGAAGCCATTGGCATAGGCTCCCACCGGTCCGCCGAGAGCGATGAGCTCGGGCAATGCGGCGGCGATGGCCTCCGGCCGGCAGCAGTTGAGCAGCCGGGCGGCCACCTGCAGGTCGCCAAGGGCGCCGTCCGCATCGGCAATCGTCTCGCCGCTGCGCAGGCGCGGCGCGCCGTGGTCGGCGAGAGTCCAGGACACCCACACCGGCTTGCCGCTTTCGGACGCCGCGGTGACCGCCGCGCGCGCCTCCTCGGCGGAAGCCATCGTCTCACACAGGAACAGGTCGACCCCATCGGCCTGCTCGGCAACGATGCGGCGATAGATATCGAGCGTGTCCTCGAAGGATATGGTCAGCGCCGGCGCATAGCTGCCGAAGAGGGGCGACAGGCAGCCGGCTATCGCGGCGTCGCCGGCCTCATCGCGGGCCTGCCTGGCCAATTCGATACCGCGCTTCTGCAAAGGCTTGAACAGATCTTCAGCGCCCTCGCGCGCCAGGCGCTCCGGCGTTGCCGAATAGGTGTTGATGGTGATGACACGCGCACCGGCCCGGATGAATTCCGCATGCAGATCGCGCACCAGGTCCGGCTCGTCGATCAGCACCCTGGCCGACCACAATGGCGTCGGCTCGGACTTGCTGCGCCGGACCAGCTCCTGGCCCATGCCGCCATCGGTGAGGATGACGGAGGTCATGCCCGCAGCCTCTCGTTCTTCGGATCCCATAGCGGCTCGTCGTTTTGCACGACGGCTTTGAAGCGATCGCCAAAAATCTCGACCTCGACTGCCGTGCCCGGTTCCGAGAGATCCGTGCGCAGCATGCCGAGCGCGATCGACTTGCCGACGCGGTGGCCCCAGCCGCCCGAAGTCGTCTCGCCGACGATCTTGCCGTCATGCCAGAGCGTCGACATGTAGGGCGCGTCGCAATCGCCTGGATTTTCGACGACGAGCGTGACGAAACGCTTCTTGACGCCCTGTTGTTTCTCGTTGAGCAAGGCTGCCTTACCGCGGAAGTCGGGCTTGTCCCACTTGATGAAGCGCTCCAGCCCGCCTTGCAGGATCGAATAGTCGGTCGACAGGTCGCCCTTCCACGCGCGGTAGCCTTTGTCGAGGCGCAGCGAATCCAGCGCGTACATGCCGAACGGTTTCAACCCGTGTTTCTGGCCGGCGGCCCAGACGGCGTCGAAGACGGTAGCCGTGTCCGCGACCTTGGTGTGGATCTCCCAGCCTAGCTCGCCGGCGAAGGAAACGCGCACCAGCTTCGCCCAGCGCCCGGCGATGGTCGTTTCCTGATGCGTCAGCCACGGGAGCGAGAGGTCGGCGTTGCACACCTCGGCCAGGATCTTGCGTGAGTTCGGCCCGGCGAGGATCTGTGTCGAGTACTCTTCCGTGCGGTCGGTCAGCGTGAAGGCGGCATCCGCCGGCATGCGCGACTTCAACCACTCGAAATCGTGCCATTGCGCGACCGCCGCCGTGATCAGCGTCATCTGGTCCTCGCCGTGGCGCACCACCGACATCTCGGTGACGATGCGGCCCTTGTCGTCGGAGAAATAGACGAGGCCGATGCGGCCGGGCTTCGGCACAAGGCCCGTGACTTGTAGCGCCAGCCAGTCAGCCGCGCCCGGTCCTTCGAGGTTGAAACGCGAGAAGCCGGGCAAGTCGAGGATACCGGCGGCATCGCGCACGGCCAGGCATTCCTCGCGCACCCGGTGCTGCCAGGGTCCGTCGCGGCGGAAGGTCAGCGTCGATTCCTCCGAGGTGTCGTCTCCGCTTTGCGCGTACCAAGTGGCGCGCTCCCAGCCATTATAGGCGTCGAACTGGCCACCCAGCGCCTTGATGCGATCGTGCAGTGGCGAGAGCTTGCGGTTACGCCCCTCCGGCCAGGCATGGCGTGGGAACTGGATAGCGTATTCATTGCCATAGATCTCCATGCCCTTGGCCACGCAATAGTCCGGCGCGGAAGCAAAGGAGGTGAAGCGGCGCGGGTCGCAGGACCACATGTCCCATTCCGTCTGACCCTCGGTGATCCACTCGGCCAGCACCTTGCCGGCGCCGCCGCCCTGGGCAATGCCAAAGGTGAACACGCAGGCCTCGAAAGCGTTCGGCACGCCGGGCATCGGCCCGATCAGTGGATTGCCGTCAGGCGCGTAGGGGATCGGCCCGTTGATCACCTTGGACAAGCCTGCCGTGCCGAGGATCGGGACCCGGGCGACAGCGTCGGCGAGATAATGCTCGAGACGGTCGAGGTCGTCGGGGAAGAGCTGGAAGGAGAAATCCTCAGGCATAGGATCGTTGTGTGTTGCCCAATGCGCGCGGCAGTTACGCTCATAGGGGCCAAGATTCATGCCGCTCTTTTCCTGGCGCAGGTAATAGGACGTGTCGACGTCGCGCAGCAGCGGCAGTTTTTTGCCTTGTTCCTTCGTCCAGGCGGCGAGTTCGGGGATTTCCTCGAACAGGATGTACTGGTGGCTCATCACCATCATCGGCACTTGGCGGCCGAACATTTTCCCGACTTCGGCCGCACGGTAGCCGGCGGCGTTGACGACGGTCTCGCAGCGGATTTCGCCTTGCGGCGTGGTGACCACCCATTCGTCATTCTCGCGGCGAACGCCGGTGACGGGGCAAAAGCGGATGATTTTCGCGCCCATGTCGCGCGCGCCCTTCGCCAGCGCCTGCGTCAGCTGCGCCGGGTCGATGTCGCCATCGCTCGGATCGTAGAGCGCGCCCTTCAACTCATGCGTCTCGATGAAGGGATAGCGGCGCTTGATCTCGTCCAGGCCGACGACGTCGATATCCATGCCCTGGTAGCGGCCCATGCCCTTGGCGCGCTGGAACTCCTGCATGCGCTCGTCGCTATGAGCGAGTCGGAGCGAGCCGGTGACATGGTAGTTCATCGGATAGTCGACCGCATCGGCAAGCCCACGATAGAGCTCGGTCGAATAACGCTGCATGTTCATCAGCGACCAGGACGAGGAGAAGGTCGGCACATTGCCGGCGGCGTGCCAGGTCGAGCCCGAGGTCAGCTCGTTCTTTTCCAGCAGCACGCAGTCTGTCCAGCCTGCCTTGCACAGGTGGTAGAGCGACGAGGCGCCGACGACACCGCCCCCGATGATCACCACGCGTGCCGTGGTCGGCAAACCGGCCATGTTCTTTCCTCCAAAATCCAAATCAATACACCGGCGGCGAAACCACCCAGATGACGACCGCAGGCTCGGTCCCAGGGTTGCGCCAACGGTACGGCTTGCCCTCGAAACGGAACGAGTCGCCTTCGCCGAGTCGGTGCCAGACACCGGCTATCTCGATGTCGAACAGTCCGGATGCGATGTACCCGGCTTCCTCGGTTGGACGAAGCGCCGCCGTCTTCATCTCCGCGCCCGGCGCGAAGACGGAGCGTACCACCTCGAAGCTACCGCCAAGGTCGGGTGACAGAAGCTCCTCCACCAGGCCCGATTCACTTGTGCCAAGCACGCGGCGGCGGCCGGCGCGCACGATGACGCCACGCTCCTGCTCGACAGGCACGTCATGGCTGAAGAACAGGCTGATCGACACGCCGAAGAGTTCGGCGAAGGCCCTGAGATCACCGAGGGAAGGGACCGACAGGCCGCGCTCGACCTGACTGACCCAGCCGACGGACCGACCGAGCTTGAGGGCGATCTCGGCCAGCGTCAGTCCGCGCGCCTTACGCAGCGCGCGGATATCGCCGGCAAGCAGCCGCTCGGCATTATCCTGCTCCGGTCTGTCAGCGCTCGCGGCCAATCGGCCCTCGTGAAAAAAGGTGAATAAATTTCATGAGATAGCAAGCTCGTGAAAAAATCAAGTGGATTTTCATGGGCCACAAGATTTGCTTGCTTGATTTTTGCGGTTGATGCAAAGGCTCGCCCACGAACGGCGAGTGGGGACGTCCGGTCGGAGACCATTTGGTTTTTTGTAGTTTGCGGATGGTCGTTGCGGGAACCGGTCCGGATTCCGGCCATGCGCGAAGGGACGACCCATGCTGGAAAAGAATAGCCGATTCGCCTCCGATGCGGCGATCGTCGACGAGGCGATCCTGTCACGCCGGTCGGTGCGCGCCTTCCTGCCCGATATGGTGGATGACGAGACGATCCGCGCCATCCTGGCGGTCGCGGCGCGTGCGCCGTCGGGAACCAACATGCAGCCCTGGCGGGTGTATGTTACCAAGGGCGACGTCAAGCAACGGATCAGCGACGCCATCCTCAATTCCGGCATTCGCGCCGAGAAGGCCGAGTGGGACGAGTACCGCTACTATCCCGACCAGTTCTTCGAGCCCTATCTCACCCGCCGCCGCGCAAACGGTTTCGGGCTCTATGGCGCGCTTGGCATCGGTCGGCGCGAGGTCGACAAGATGCGGGCGCAGCACGACCGCAACTTCATCTTCTTCGATGCGCCGGTCGGCATGATCTTCACGGTCGACCGGCGCCTCAACCAGGGTTCGTGGATAGACTACGGCATGTTCCTGCAGAACATCATGGTCGCGGCGCGGGGCAGGGGGCTGCACACATGTCCGCAGGCGGCCTTCGCGCCCTATCACAAGCAGATCCGGCCGGTGCTCGGCATTCCCGATGAGGAGATCGTCGTGTGCGGCATGGCGCTTGGCTACGAAGATACCTCGAAGCCCGAGAACGAGTTCCGCACGGACCGCGCGCCGCTCGGGGACTGGGTGACGTTCGCGGAGTAACGCAAGGGCCGTTCGGCGACACTGCGGAAGCCGGAACTCTACTCGGTGCTCATATGCGCGCCATGGCCGCTGACATGGGCGCCGTCGCGCGGCGTAAGCCGGAGATAGGCCGATAGCGCGCACAATGTGATCAGGCCCTCGACGACGAAAAGAATGCGATAATCGTTGATGCTGGCCCGCCCGCCGCCGGCGAGCAGCGAGAGCAGGGCGGCCGCCAGGCCGACGCTGATGGCCACCGCCAGTTGCCAGAGGATGTAGTAAAGCGCGCTGAACCGGGAAAGCTGCTCGGGCGCGATGTCGGAGTAGGCCAGATTGCCCGTCGAGGCCCATTGCACGGAGCGAAAGAGGCCGAACACGAAGATATAGGCGAGCACGATCCAGGTCGGCATGCTTTCATGCATCAAGGCAAAGCCGGCGACCAGCAGGGCGACGATCGGCGTGTTGGTGATCAGCACCCGCTTGAAACCGAAACGGTTTAGGATCCGCGGCATGAAGAAGCGCATCAGCAACGATCCGATCGCCGCCACGAAAGTCAGCGATCCGGCCTGCACGGCGCTCATGCCGAAGCCCAGCTGGAACATGAGCGGCAACAGGAAGACCACCGAACTCAGGCCGATCGTGTCGAGGCCACCGCCGGTGAGGAAGCTGATGCGGAAGGTGCGGATGCGCAGCAGCTTGAGGTCGAGCAGCGGATTGCGGGCGCGCAGGCAGTAGAGGGCCGCGACGCAAAGGATGGCGATCGCCAGCCCTAGCTCCATGGCGATGATGCTGCTCGCAGCATCCTTGGCGGCGAGCGAGTCCATGCCGAAGACGAGCAGCCCCATGCCGCTGCCGACAAGCAGGAAGCCCGGGAAGTCGAAGGGCGTGCGGACTGGCTTGGTCGTGGAAGGAAACAACGAAGCCGCGAGCAGCGCCGCCGTCAGCGCGATCGGGATGTTGATGTAGAAAATCCAGCGCCACGAAACATAGGTTGTGAGCGCGCCGCCGACGAGCGGCCCAACCAGCGGGCCGGATTGGCCGGCGAGCGAGATATACATGTTGATCTTGAGCGTGCGGTCGCGCGGGAAGCTCGACAGGATCACGACCTGGCCCAACGTGCCCATCAGGGCGCCACCGAAGCCCTGCAGCGCGCGCGAGCCGACCAGCATCCAGATGTTTTCAGACAGGCCGCAGAGCGCCGAGGCGCTTGCGAAGACGAGCAGCGCGAAGCAGTAGACGTTGCGCAGGCCGAAGCGGTCGGCCAGCCAGCCGCCAAGCGGCATGGTGACGATGAGGCTGGCGACATAGACAGTGATCAGGAGGCCGAGCTGACTCGGCGGACGATCCAGGCTCTCGCCGATGCCGGGAAGCGCGGTGACAACGACGTTCTGGTCGAGGCTGGTCATGAAGACGCCGCAGGCGACCGTGGCCGGCAACAGCATCGACGGGCCGTCCGCTGGAGCAAAGCGGGTCGTGGCCGTCGCCGAAGTCTCTAAAGTCATGGAAGGATATGGTCGAACTGGTTGCCTGGACGGGCGCCTGCCCCGGCAAAACGCCCGTGATTCCTATCTATCGTCATTGCTGGCCCAAGGCTCAAGCAGCAGTTGCGGCCGTCGATAGTGCCAGATGGGCGCTGGACCAATGCTTTGGCTCATAGCTCAGGCGGAGGGAAACCGCGGACCCTTTCCCGGGATTGGCTTACTGCACCTCGTAACCCACTTCCTCGCTGGCGTGGCACAAGGCCTTCCAGAACGAACGCGCGAAGGAGCGGAAGACGTAGATATCGAACTGGTCGGCGCCGGTGCGCTGGATCTGGGCGAAGACGTCGTGATGATTGGTCGAGCGGCCAGCGCCAAGCGGGAAGGCGGGCAACGCGAAGTCGATGGCGAAGAACTTCGCCATGACCCATTCGGCTTTCGGTCCGGCGACGCGGATCGCGGTGCGGCCGTGGGAGAGATCGGTGACCGTACCGACCGAAGGCGTGATGACGCCTGTGAAAGCGGACGCCAGCCCTTCCGTCTCGTCCACCACGGTGAATTTTCCGGGCGCGAAGCCGAATGCCGACTTGGCGCCATTGGTGACGCCACCGCCGGCGGCATCCGGCAAGGCGAGGCCGGTCACCTTGTAGATGCCGGACATCAGCCGTTTCTCCTCGCCCGGCCATGCGGCGAGCTGCAGGATCGAGCCCGGCCGTGTTTCGGACAGGATGACGTCGACACCGTGTTCGAAATTGCCATGCGAGCCCGGATGGTATTCCGGCTCAAGCGGCGACAGGCGTTCAGGCAATTGACGCTCAGCCATGCATGCGGCTCCCGTCCGGATCGTAGAAGTGGTTTGAGACGATCTCGATCGGCCCGAACCGGTTGCGCAGCGGGTCGGAGACGAAGGCGCGCGTGCCGTGGCGCGCCTTGCCACCCTTGACCAGCGCCAGCGCGATGTACTTGCCGAGCGCCGGCGAATAGCAGCAGGCCGTGATGTGGCCGATCGAATCGTGTGGATTGGCCTCGTCCAGTTCCTCGACGATATGAGCGCCGCCGTTGAACGGCCGGTTGTCGAGCGAGATGAGACCGACGAGCTGCAGCCGGTCGGAGGCGACCAGACCCTCGCGGTCCATCATGGCCGAGCCGATGAAGGGCTTCTTCTTCGACAGCATCCAGTCGAGATGCAGGTCGCGCGCCGTGGTGCGGCCGTCGATCTCCGCGCCGGTGACATGGCCCTTCTCGATGCGCATGGTGCCCAGTGCCTCGAGCCCGTACGTGACAAGGTTGAAGGGCTTGCCTGCCTCGATCAGCGCTTCCCAGACGCGGGTGCCGTAGCCGGCGCCGGAATAGACCTCGAAGGCCATTTCGCCGGAGAAGGATAGCCGGCAGATCATCACCGGGATGCCGGCGATCTGGCCGTGGACGATGCCCATGAAGGGAAGGGTGGCGTTGTCGACGGCGGTGCCGGTGACGCAGGAGGCAAGGATCGCGCGGGCGTTCGGTCCACCGATCGCGGCGCCTGCCCATTCGTCGGTCACGGAAGTGACGGTGACCTTCAACTCGGGCCAGATGACGTCCAGGAAATACTCCAGATGCTGCATCACCTTGCCGGCATTGGCGGTGGTGGTGGTCATCAGGAATTCCTGCTCGCCGAGCCGCCAGGTCGTGCCGTCGTCGAAAGCGAGACCGTCCTCGCGCAGCATCAGACCGTAGCGGGCCTTGCCGACAGCGAGGCTCGAAAACATGTTGGTGTAGACCCGGTCGAGGAATTCGGCGGCGTCTGGTCCCTGCACGGCGATCTTGCCCAGCGTCGAGACGTCGACGATGCCGGCGCTGTCGCGCGTCGCCTTGGCTTCACGAACATAGGCCTGCTCGACCGTCTCGCCAGCGAGACCGTAGATCATCGGCCGGTACCATAGGCCGGCCGAATACATCGTCGCGCCATTGCCGACGTGCCAGTCATGCATCGGCGTCAGCCGTTCGGGCTTGAGGTCGCCGAATCGTTCGGCCGCAAGCGAGCCGATCGATACCGCCGTGTAGGGCGGACGGAAGCGCGTGGTGCCGACCTCGGGGATCGGCTTGCCCAGTGCCTCGGCCATGATGGCGAGGCCGGGCACATTGGAGTTCTTGCCCTGGTCTGTCGCCATGCCGAGCGTCGTGTAGCGCTTCAGATGCTCGACCGAGATGAAGCCTTCGCGGTGCGCAAGCCGCACGTCCTCGGCGGTGACGTCGTGCTGGAAGTCGACGAAGGCCTTGCCTTTGCCCTTGATCTCGAAGACCGGCGCTGGATCGGGGTCTCCGGGGGCGGCCTCGACAACGGGCATGGCCACTGGTGCCGCTGTTCCGCCCGCAGCCGAAAGGCCAGCGGCGCGGCCCTCGGCGATGGCTTCCGCGGTCGAGAAGCTGCCGGTGAAGGCGCCTGCACCGATCCAGCGCTGCGTCGGCTGCGGCGGCAGGAAGGCCTGTCTGGCGGCGTTCCATTCCGCCTTGGCGCCGGCCTGGCTGGCGAGATGGATGGTTGGCGACCAGCCTCCCGACATCAGCAGGCAGTCGGCATGGATGCTGCGCTCGTCGCCGCTGAGCACTCGGCTCATCATGTCGAAGCGCTGCACCTTGAGCCCGGTGAGCGCCTTGCCGCCCTCGGTGGCGATCACGGCATGGCCTGCGAGCAACTCGGCCTCCGCCTCGCTCGCCAGCCGCCGCATTTCGTTCGACACGTCACCACGGACGTCCATGATAGCGACTATGCCAGCGCCCGCCTTCTTCAACGCGACAGCTGAGCGATAGGCGCTGTCATTGTTGGTGAAGAGCGCGACGCGCTCCCCCGGCAGCACGCCAAATTCATTGGCGTAGCGCTCGGCCGCATGCGCCAGCATGACGCCAGGGCGGTCGTTGCCGGGAAACACCAGCGGCCGTTCGAAGGAGCCGGTAGCCAGGACCACGGTCTTGGCGCGTATCGCCCAATAGCGCTGGCGCGGCTCGCCCTTGGCGGCGACTTCCTTGTGGTCGGTCACCCGCTCCAGCGCGGCGAGCGTGTTGCCGTCATAATAGCCCCATACGGTCGTGCGTGGCAGCAGGCGGACGTTGTCATTGCCTTCGAGCTGGGCGACGGCGCGCTGTGCCCATTCGGCGGCGGGGATACCGTCGATGACCTCGCCGGACCAGTTGGCGGAGCCGCCGAAACGCGCATCGAGGTCCGCAAGGATTACGCGCGCGCCCTGTTCAGCCGCCGCCTTGGCCGCCATCAGCCCGGCCGGTCCGGACCCAACCACCAACACGTCGCAAAACGCGTTCATGCGCTCGTAGCGTGAAGTGTCCGGGGCGACGCCCGCCTTGCCGAGGCCGGCCGCGCGGCGGATGAAATGCTCGCAGAACATCCAGAAGCGGGTGCCCTTCAGCGGCCCGATCACCGGCCCCATGAAGGTCTTGTAGTAGAAGCCCGCCGACAGGATCTTGCCGCCGAGCTGGTTGATCGCGCTGATGTCCCAGGCCAGCGATGGCGAGCGGTTCTGGCTGACGGCGACGAGCCCGTCATAGATCTCGACCATGGTGGCGGGAATGTTGGGCTCGCGTACCTCGCCGCGCAGCACCGTCACCAGCGCATTCGGTTCCTCGACGCCAGCGGCGAGCAGGCCGCGCGGGCGGTGGTATTTGAAGGAGCGACCGAACAGGGTCACGCCATTGGCGAGCAGCGCCGAAGCCAGCGTGTCGCCGGCATGGCCGGTGTAGGGCGCGCCGTCGAAGGTGAAGCGGATGGTGCGCAGCCGGTCGATCCGGTCGCCGGTTTCGATGCGGCGCGGGCTCACGGCTTGCCCTCCGTCCGGTGGCTTGCGGCCTTGTGCCCGCCACGGGCGAAGGCGGTGCTCAGGATTTCATGGGTGACGGTGTTGCGCACGACCTTCAGATGCGCGCGGCAGCCACCGGAGTGCTGCCAGATCTCGTTGTGGTCGCCGGCAGGGTTCAGCCGGTAGTAGACATAGGCGTTCCAAGCGTCGAGGTCCTGCGAAGCCGGCTGCGGTCGCTCGCGGTTGCCGTCGCCCTGGTAGGTGAATTCTATGACGTCGCGCGGGCCGCAATAGGGGCAAGTGATCAGCATTTTCTTATATCTTCTTGTTCAATCACGATCTTTTCCAACCGGCTTCCACTTTGGGGTCGTGGCCTAGTGCAGCCGCGGATTGGCGCCCTGGCCCTTATCGTCGATGATGAGGCCGCGATAGAAGCGATCGAGCGTGAAGGCCGCGTTGAACTCGTGCGGCTCGTCCTTGGCGATGGTCCAGGCGAAGCACCAGCCTGAGGCGGGCGTCGCCTTGAAGCCGCCGTAGCACCAGCCGCAGTTGAGGTACATGCCAGGCAGCGGGCCCGTGGCAATGATCGGCGAGCCGTCCATCGTCATGTCGCAGACGCCACCCCAGGAGCGCAGCATGCGCACTCGCGCCAGGCCGGGGAACAGCGCCAGCATCTCGCTCATCACTTCATCGACGATCGGCAGGCTGCCGCGCTGGGCGTAGCTGTTATAGCCGTCGAGGTCGCCACCATAGACGAGGCCGCCCTTGTCGGACTGCGAGATGTAGAAGTGGCCCATGCCGAAAGTGAGCACGGTGTCGACGATCGGCTTCAGCGATTCCGAGACGAAGGCCTGCAGCACATGGCTTTCGATCGGCATGTGGGAGATGCCGGCAAGCTGCATGACGCGACCGGTGCTGCCGGCGACCGCAAGGGCCACCTTCTTGGCGCGGATCTCGCCGCGTGTCGTCGTGACGCCGATCACCTTGTCGCCGTCGCGCAGGAAGCCGGTGACTTCGCAATTCTCGATGATATCGACGCCGCGCCGGTCGGCGCCGCGCGCATAGCCCCAGGCGACGGCGTCGTGGCGGGCGGTGCCGGCGCGCGGCTGCATCAGTCCGCCAAGGACGGGAAAGCGTGCGGAACCCGAGACGTCGAGCGCCGGCACAAGTCTTTTGATCTGGTCGACGCTCATCAGTTCGGCATCGACGCCGAGATGGCGCATGGCGTTGCCGCGCCGCGCGTAATCGTCGAGCTGGGCGGGGGTGTGCGCGAGGTTCAGGCAGCCGCGCTGTGAGAACATCACGTTGTAGTTGAGGTCGTGCGACAGGTTCTCCCACATCTTCATCGAATGTTCGTAGAAGCGGGTGTTCTGCGGCAGAAGGTAGTTGGAGCGCACGGCGGTGGTGTTGCGGCCGACATTGCCGGAGCCGAGCCAGCCCTTTTCCAGCACCGCGACATTGGTGATGCCGTGTTCCTTGGCGAGATAATAGGCGGTCGAGAGGCCATGACCGCCACCGCCGATGACGATCACGTCATAGGACGCTTTCGGGTCCGGCTTGCGCCATGCCGGCTTCCAGTCCTGGTTGCCGGTCAGCGCGTTCTTGAGCAGCGAAAAGGCTGAATACTCCGCCATTCTTCCCATCGTCCTTTTGGTGCGAAGCGGCAGACTATAGAGCAGGCCTCAAACGCAAAGCCAAGATTGCGCCATGGCTTTTCGACAGACCGACTCCGATCCGCCGGATTGTCCCGCAAAGCGGACCGCTTGCCGCCTGTTGTGGCGGTCTTTATCAAGGGCGGGATTTTCGAGCATCTCCGGCCGCGAGTCGCAACAAACTCATGTTCTTTCGACTGCTTCGCCTGATCCTGGTCGTCATGGTCGCCGTCCTGGCGCAGCCGTCTCTTCACGCGCTGGCGCAGGCGATCGGTCATGGCTCGAGCCAACTCATTGCCGATCAGACCAAGGTCATCCAGGATCTGACGACCAAGACCGACGGCTTGGAGAAGAAACTCAGCGATCCCGACCTAGACGACGCGGGGCTGGTGGATATCCGTCTGCGGCTTGAGGATATATCGCGGGCGGCGCTGAACAGCGCGCTGGTTTTCCGTCAGCGCCTCACCGATATCAACGCCCGCATCGAGGTGCTTGGCCCGCCGCCGGCGCAAGGACAGCCGGCAGAGCCGGCAATCGTCAGCAGCGAGCGTGACGCACTCTCGTCCGAAAAGGCGCAGATCAATGCGGTTGTCGCCAGCGCACAGAATCTGTCGGTGCGGCTCAACGGGCTGGTCGACAAGATAGCGGAAATGCGCAGCGAGCTGTTCCGCAGCCTTCTCACCAAACACTATGAACTGACCGACGCGCTGAGCCCGCAGGCCTTCTCCGACGCGCACGATCAGCTCACGGGTCTCTACATGGCGGTGAGCTCGTGGCTGAGCTTCGCCTTCAAATTCAAATTCCAGGCGATCCTTGCCGCGACACTGATGGCGTTGGCGCTGGCGGCCGTGCTTCTGATCGGCGGCAGGCGTTTGTTCGGCGGCATCTTCGAAGCCGATCCCAGCGTCGAGGAGCCGTCCTACCTCAGCCGACTCTCGGTGGCGTTCTGGTCGACGCTGCTGCCTACCGCGGCGCTCAGCGCCTTCTTCGTTTCGGCCGTCTTCTTCTTCAATTATTACAGCGTGTTGCGCGGCGATATCGGCACCTTCCTCAACGCCTTGCTCTCGGTCATCGGCATGGTGTTCTGCGTGAACCGGCTGACCAATGCGGCGCTCGAGCCCCGCTTGCCCAACTGGCGGCTGATCCCGGTTGAGACCGGCCCGGCGCGCTGGCTTGTCGGCCTGACGACCGCGATGGCCATTGTGCTTGGCTTCAACTACTTCCTTTCGGTCGTCAACGAGAAGATGGGTTCGCCGCTCTCGCTGACGATCGCCAGGAGCTTCGTCGCAACCATCACCGTCGGCGTCATCCTGATCCTGATGGGCCTTCTCAGACCCTTCAGGGCGAAGGACGGCTCGTGGCGGCCCTGGCCGACATGGCTGCGCTTTCTTGCCATCGGGCTGGGCCTGTTCACCATCGCAGCGGCGATCCTCGGCTATATCGGCATGGCGCTGTTCGTCTCGATCCAGGTGGTTGTGACCGGCACCATACTGGTCACCGCCTATATCGGGTTCCTGTCGGCGCGCGCGATCGGCGAGGAGGGCGGTTTCGCCGACACTTCGGTCGGGCGCTGGCTGGCTGAGAACTCGAGTTACGAGGACACCGCGCTCGATCAGCTCGGCCTGGTCGTCAGTATCGCCATCAACCTGATGATCGTGCTGGTGTTCCTGCCACTGATCCTTCTTAGTTGGGGGTTCCAGCCTGGCGACATCGAGGCTTGGGCTCTCAAGCTCGCGACTGGCGTACAGATCGGCTCGGTGACGATCTCCTTCCTCGGTATCCTCACCGGCATTGTCGTCTTCGTCATCGGTTATTTCCTGACACGCTGGTTCCAGGGCTGGCTGGACGGTTCGGTGATGGCGCGCGGCAAGGTCGACGCCGGCGTGCGGAACTCGATCCGCCTGGGTGTCGGCTATGCCGGTGTCGCGCTGGCGGCGCTGGTCGGTATTTCGGCGGCGGGCATCGACCTTTCCAATCTGGCGCTGGTGGCCGGCGCGCTGTCACTGGGTATCGGCTTCGGCCTGCAGAACGTCGTCTCGAATTTCGTCTCCGGCCTGATCTTGCTGGCCGAACGTCCGTTCAAGGTCGGGGACTGGATCGTCGCCGGCGACACCAGCGGCACGGTGAGGAAGATCAGCGTGCGAGCGACGGAGATCGAGACGTTCCAACGGCAGTCGGTCATCCTGCCCAATTCGAACCTGATCAACAACGCGGTCGGCAACTGGACGCATCGCAACAAGCTCGGCCGTATCGACGTCAAGGTCGGCGTCGCCTACGGCACCGACGTCAGGCGGGTCCACGCCATCCTGCTCGATATCGCGCGCTCGCATCCGATGGTGCTTAAGAATCCAGAGCCCTTCGTGCTCTTCGCGAATTTCGGGCTCGCGGCAATGGAATTCGAGATTCGCGTGTTCGTTGCCGACGTGATGAACGGCAGCGTCGTTCAGAACGATATCCGCTTCGCCATCTTCGACATGTTCGCGGAAGAGCATATCGAGATCCCGTCGACGCCGCGCGCCGTGGTCGAGGTCAAGAAGCACGAGGCCTGGCCGATCGACGACGACAAGAGCGAGGTCGAGTTCGCGGAGCGCGATCGGTTGGAGGCTGAGGCCCGAGCCGAACGTGCGCGGCTCGCAAAGATGAGGCGCAAGAGCCGTAAGCCCGATCCGGGTTGAGCTCTTCGACACACCCTGGCGCCGACCGCAAAACCAATTGTGGCATGAATGCGGCATTCAGTTGCGGTTCAGCTTGCATCTCATATAAGCTTGCCAGCAAACGGCGAGAATGCCTTGCGAAATTGAACAGGGGCGGTGTGAGAACACCGGAATTGCAATGTGGAAGTCTGTCGTTGCCGCAGCCGCTTTCCTGGCCATGGGCGGTTCGGCTTTCGCCGCCAGCGCGATCAACAAGGACGCCCAGACCCGGACGCTGATCGTGACCGAAGGCGGCGCCAAGAGCGAACTGACGCTCGCTTCCGGCGAGACGGCGGAGTTTTGCCCGAATGGCTGCTTCGTCACCATGCCAAATGGCGACCTCGAAGCCCTGACCGGCTCCGAGACGGTCGAGATCTCGGGTGGCGTCGCCCGCATCAAGTAAGCGTTGCACCATAAATGACAAAGGCCGGGCGAATGTCCGGCCTTTTATCGTTTCCGGTAGCCGCCGCTTAACGATGAGGCCGGAAATACCCCCTTTATCCACCGGTACAACCGGGCGTTTTAACGCTCGCTACGCCATCGCCCGCTATATCGGAACGCTAAGGCGCCCAAACATGGCGCGGGGGCGAGCAGGGCAGGAAAATGGACGCGCGGTCGGACAGGAACGCAATTCCGCTTGCGGTCGATCTCGACGGCACGCTGATCGCCACGGACCTTCTGTGGGAAGGCCTGTTCATCCTGCTCAAGAAGAACCCGCTTTATCTCTTTCTCATCCCGGTCTGGCTGGCAGGCGGCCCGGCGCGGCTGAAGCAGCAAATCTCCGCGCGCATCGACATCGATCCGGCCTCGCTGCCTTATCGCACCGAATTGCTCGATCGTTTGCGCTCCGAACATCATGAAGGGCGCAAGATCGTGCTGGCCACGGGCACGCCGCGCAAGTTCGCGGAGGCGGTCGCCGCGCATCTGGGCATCTTCGACCGGGTGCTGGCGACGGACGGCCCGCACAACATGACTTCGGGCCGCAAGCGCGCCTCGCTTGTGGCCGCCTATGGCGACGGCGGTTTCGATTATGCCGGCAACAGCCGCCATGACCTCGCTGTGTTCGACGCCGCGCGCGAAGCGATTGTCGTGGCGCCGGACCGCAGCGCCGCGCGCTGGCAGGCCGCGCATGGCGCCGAAACCATGCCGGCGCCGAAGCCGACCAGGAAGACCTTCATCAAGATGCTGCGTGTGCATCAGTGGCTGAAGAATTCGCTGATCGCAGTGCCGATGGTGCTTTCGCATCAGTATTTCAACGTCGGCATGATCTGGGAGTGCCTGCTGGCATTCGTGTCCTTCAGCGCGGTGGCTTCCGCCATCTACATCGTAAACGACTTTTTCGACCTCGCGCTCGACCGCAAGCACCCGACCAAGCGCAACCGCCCATTCGCCAGCGGCGCGCTTTCGATCCCGTTCGGCCTTGGCGCCATCGCCACGCTGCTTGCGATCGGCGTCGCCGCCGGATCACTGCTGCCGATCGAGTTCCTTGGCGTGCTCGGCGGCTATATCGTGGTCACAACCGCCTATTCTTTGTCTTTCAAGCGCATGCTTCTGGTCGATGTGCTCACGCTCGCCGGCCTCTATACGATCCGGGTGCTGGCGGGCGCGGCCGCGACCGGCGTCGACGTCTCGTTCTGGCTGCTGGCCTTCTCGATCTTCTTCTTCCTGTCGCTGGCGCTGGTGAAGCGGTTCGTCGAATTGCGCACGACAGCCATTCCGCCGGGCGAGCGCATCGCCGGTCGCGGTTACCGCACCGAGGACCAGGAGATCGTCGCGCAGGCGGGCATGGCATCGGCCTTTTCGTCGGCGCTGGTTCTGGCGCTCTACATGGACAGCACGGCGGTGCGCGAACTCTATCCGCATCCCTGGTTGATGTGGCCGCTGGCGCCGATCGTGCTTTATCTGACGATGCGCGTCTGGATCCTCGCCCGCCGCGACGAGATGCATGACGATCCGGTCGTCTTTATCATCCGCGACTGGCGCAGCCAGATCGTCGTCGCCATTGGCGCGGTCCTTCTCGTTGCTGGAGGCTGGGGCTGGTGAGCGTGGGCAGCGAACGCTTCGGCAGCTTCGGACTGGCGACGCCTCCGGCACGCCGCGCGATTCCTGCCAACGATGCCATTGCGCTGTTGAAGAGCGGCGCGGCTCAGCCGGGCTCGCTGCTCGGCTACGGCAATGGCCGTTCCTATGGCGACAGTTGCCAGAACGATGCCGGCATGGTGGTCGACATGCGGCCGCTCAACCGCATACGCGGCTTCGATGCGGAGACTGGCGTCCTCGAGGCTGATGCCGGCGTGCTGCTGTCCGACATTATAGCGCATGCCGCGCCCCACGGCTTCTTTCCGGCCGTGGTTCCGGGTACGCAGTTCGTCACGCTTGGCGGGGCCATCGCCAACGACGTCCATGGCAAGAACCATCATCGGCGCGGCACCTTCGGCTGCCACGTCGAGGCCTTTGCCCTGTTGAGATCGGACGGCCGCATTTATCGTTGTTCGGAGACCGACAATGTCCATCTGTTCCGGGCGACGATCGGCGGCATGGGGCTCACGGGATTGATCCTGTCGGCCTCGATCCGGCTGATGCGCGTGCCTTCGCTCGACATCGTCGAGAGGGCGACCCGGTTTCGCGATCTCGGCGAGTTCTTCGATCTGGCGGAGGCGGCGGACCAGGCCAATGAATATGCCGTCGCCTGGATCGACCAGCTTGCCGGCGGTCGCGGCAGCGGGCGGGGTCTCGTGTTCACCGGCAACCATGCCGAGCGTGGCTCACATGCTGGAGCGCCCGCTTCGAGTCGGCTTTCGGTTCCCGTGCAGCCGCCCTTCAACGTGCTCAACCGGCCATTCCTGACCGTCTTCAACGCGGCCTATCGCCGGAAGAAGGGGCGATCTTCAGCTCCCCGGCAAACCGGCTATCAAGGCTTCTTCTTTCCGCTCGACGGCGTCCGCGACTGGAACCGCCTTTATGGGCCGCGTGGGCTGTATCAGCACCAGAGCGTCGTGCCGGAGGCAGCGGCGCGGCGTGCCGTTCCGGCGCTGCTCGAAGCGGCGCGGCAGGCCGGGCAGGGATCGTTCCTGACCGTGCTGAAACGCTTCGGCGGTGTCCGCTCGCCGGCGCTGCTGTCGTTCCCGAGGCCGGGCTACACGCTGACCTTGGATTTCCCCAACAGGGGCGACAGGACGCTGAAGCTGCTCACCGAACTCGACCGCATCACTATCGAGGCGGGCGGGGCGGTCAATCCGTACAAGGATGCCCGGATGGGTCCCGGGACTTTCGCGGCATCCTTCCCGGAGTGGTCGCGGCTGGAGGCGCTTCGCGACCCGGCATTCATGTCGAGTTTCTGGACTCGAACAGCAAAAACACCGGATGCAGGAGGAGGCTCCGCGGAGGCCGCAGAATAGATAGAATTTGAGTAAATCTTGGTAAACGGTTCGTTAAGATCGAGGTTTACTCAAAATAATCATGTGATTTCACGAAATGTTTGTGAGTTCGTATTAGGACCGCTCAAGGGCGGGTGGCAACAATGAAATACATCGTCTTCATCCTTTTCACGGTCATGACCAATGCCGCTGCGCAGCTGATGCTGAAGCAGGGCATGATGTCGCTGGGGCCGATTTCCTTCGAGGGTGTCAACCCGCTGCTGAAGCTGCTCCAGATCGTCTTCAGCCCATGGGTGTTCCTCGGGCTCTGCACTTTCGTCATTTCGATGGCGTCGCATCTTTACGTGCTGTCGAAGGTCGAGCTCAGCTTCGCCTATCCTTTTCTCAGCCTCGCTTATGTCGCCGTCGCGATCTTCGCCTATTTCCTGTTCCGCGAGGACCTCAATGCCTGGCGTATCGCCGGCATCGCCTGCATCTGCGTCGGCACGGTCCTGATCGCGCAAAGTGGGCGCGGGCATGAGGAGCAGACCGCTTCCATCGCGTCCGACAAAATTCAAGCAAACGAGATCGTTCGATGAGACATGTGATTTTCGGCGGCGACGGTTTCGTCGGCCGTCACCTTGCGCCCAAGCTCGTCGCCGACGGCGAGGAAGTCGTGGTCGCAGATATCGTCAAGAGCGACCTGCCGCACTACCGCTCGGCTCGCTTCGTCCAATGCGATGTGACCGACCCGGCATCGGTGGCGGCGGTTGGCCTGAAGTCTGACGACATGGTCTACAACCTGTCGGCCAAGATGCTGTCGCCGATCCAGGTGCGCGCCAAGCGGCACGACTTCTTCTTCCCGGTCAACTTCCACGGCACCGAGCACATCCTGCAGGCCATGGACAGGGCCGGCACGCCGAAGCTGGTCCACTATACGACCGACATGATCTACGGCCACACGGTCACCTTTCCGATGACCGAGGAGCATCCGGTCGCGCCGCTCGGCGAATATGGCTGGTCGAAGCAGAAAACCGAAGAACTGGCGGCCGAATGGCGCAAACGCGGCATGTCGATCTCGCTGTTCAGGCCACGCCTGATCATCGGGCCTGGCCGTCTCGGCATCCTGGAGAAACTGTTCAAGCTGATCGACTGGAACCTGCCTGTGCCGATGATCGGCTCGGGCAGGAATCCCTATCAGTTCATCTCGGTGTTCGATTGCGCAGAGGCCGCGCGCGCGGCCTGGAAGGCAGGCGTCCCGAACGAGGCTTACAATCTCGGCTCGCTCAATCCGCCGCCGGTGAGGAAGTTGCTCGGCGACCTGATCCGCCATGCCGGTTCGAAATCGATCCTTATCCCGACGCCGGGCTGGGCGGTCAAGCGCACGCTCGACCTGCTCGATCTCGTGAACATGCCGATCATGGACCCGGAGCAGTATCTGATCGCCGATGAGGAATGCGTGCTCGACGTGTCCAAGGCCGAGCGTCAGCTCGGCTGGGTGCCGCAATATCGCGACGAGGACATGCTGATCGCCGCCTACAGCGAATACCGCGCCAAGAAGGACGGCCACGCCGTCGCCACCAAACACGTGGCCGCCGAATAGGGCGGCGAGGGGAGATTTTCGAGATGACCGTCATGGCCAAGCCGGAACAGACAGGCACGCGCACGCTGGTCGCGGCGCCGACGCTGTCGCCCGCGACGATAGCCAAGCCCGACCTGATCAGCGTCGAGCAGGCCAAGGCGATGGATGTCGCCCGCATCACCGACCTGTTCAAGGCGCACCTCAACCCGGGCCAACTACATTTCATGAAGCTGCTCGGCTTTCACAAGATCAAGATCGAGCGTGCCGAAGGCATGTTCTATATCGACCAGAACGGCCGCAAGATCCTCGACTTCTTCGGCGGCTTCGGCTCGCTGGCCTTCGGCCACAACCATCCGCGCATTCTTGAAGCGCGCCGCAAGTTCCAGGAGGAAAAGCGCCAGGAGATCGCCATCGCCTTCATGTCGCAATACGCGGCAGCACTTGCGCACAACATCGCCAAATGCTCGCCGGGCGACCTCGACATGGTGTTCCTCGGCTCTTCCGGGTCGGAGGCCATGGAAGCCGCGGTCAAGCTCGCCGAGCGCGCCGCCGGCCCGAAGCGGCCGAAGGTCGTCTATGCCGAGAACTCCTTCCACGGTAAGACCAAGGGTGTGCTGGCGATCACCGACGGCCAGCTCTACCGCGCCGACTTCAAGGTGGCCGACAATGTCGTGCGCGTTCCGTTCGCCGACATCGATGCGGTGGAGCGCGCCTTCCGCAGCGATCCCGAGATCGGCGTCATCGTGCTCGAGACCATCCAGGGCGGCGGCGGCATCATCCAGGCGCCGGCCGAGTACTGGCGGAAGCTGCGTGCGCTCTGCGACCGGTATGGCGTACTGTGGGTCGCGGACGAGGTGCAGTGCGGCTATGGCCGCTCGGGCCGCTTCTATGCCTTCGAGCACTATGGCGTCGTTCCGGACGTCACGGCATTGGCGAAATCGCTGGGCGGCGGCAAGGCGGCTGTCGGCGCCATGATCGCCAGGCGCGAGGTCTACATGAAGGCCTATGGCACGCCGAAGACGGCGATGATCCATGCCATGGCGACCTTCGGCGGCATGGGTGAGGCCTGCGTGACGTCGATCGAGGCGCTGAACGTGCTCTATGACGAAGGGCTCATCGACAATGCGGCTTCGACCGGCGATTACCTTCTGCAGCGGCTGCAGGCGCTGAAGGAGAAATACCCGAAGATCATCAAGGACGTGCGCGGCAAGGGCTTCATGGTCGGGCTCGAGTTCCACGACTTCTCCCAGACCTTGCCGATGGTGCTGCGTCCCGTGGTGAGCGTGCTCGACGACAAGCTGAAAGGCTCGCTGTCCGGCTTCGTCGGCTCGCTGTTGCTGCGCGACTACGACGTGCTCGTCGCCTTCACCGAATACAATCGCAACGTCATCCGGCTCGAGCCGCCGCTGATCTGCCAGCGCGAGCATGTCGATCGCTTCGTCGAGGCCTTCGACAGTCTTCTGTCGCGTGGCATCGTGGCGATCGTGAAGGATTTCGTGAAGAGCCAGGTTCGCTGAGGCACCGATGCTGACCAGGCCGCCCGCAAGCTCCGCCAATCCGCTCGACCGGCTGACCGGCGCCGGTCTCGCCTGGGGCGAGGGGGCTTATGCGCGATGGGCGGCGTCGATCGGGGCGGTCGCCTTCTCGCTCTACATCCTGCTGACGGCGGCGACGGCCTGGCTCATGCCCGACGCCAATTGGGACATGCTGCCCTACCTCGCAATCGCCGAGGAGGGCACCTATCCCGATCCGCAGGTTCTGCATGACTATGCCTACAGCACGGTCAAGGCCGGCGTGTCGGCCGGCGATTACAAGGCACTGACGGATGATGGCGGCGGGTTTCGCAGCCATATGACCGAGAATGCAGCCGACTTCCACTCGCTGCTCGGCATGTATCGCATCAAGTTCCTCTACGCCGAGATCCTGTCCAGCCTGAGCCACGTCGTATCACCGGTCGAGGCGATGCGGCTGGTGCAGGTGTTCTCGGTGCTCCTGTTCGGTGCTATCACGCTGCTCTGGCTGCGCGCGGCGGGCGCGCTGGCGCTGGCGCCGGTCGTCGGCGCCGTCCTGATCATGGCAGATTTCGGCGAGACCGCGCGGGCCTCGACGCCGGACTTGTTGTGTTCGGCGCTGTTCCTGGGCGGGCTCCTTGCCTATGCGCGCAAACGCGAGGTGGCGACGGCGATCCTGCTTTTCCTCGCTTTCATGGCGCGGCCGGACAACATCGTCTTCCTCGCCATCTTTGCGGTGCTGCTCGTCGCGTTCCGGCAAAGAGCGTGGGGAGCGCTGGCCGGGTTCGTAGCCTCTTTCATCGCCTATTTCGCCATTTCGCATTGGGCCAACCACCCGGGCTGGTGGCCGCATCTGTGGTTCTCCAGCATCGAGCAGCATTACAACATGGTCGGCTTCGAGCCGCCGTTCTCGGTGGCGGCCTATCTCAAGGCCTTCGCCGCCTCGGTGGTCCGCGCCATCGGCATGAACAGCTGGGTCGGCGTATCGGTGCTCGCCTTAGCCGGATGGTTCGGGCTTGAACGCGCTGGCTTCCGGCTCGACCGCCGCGCCGGCGTCCTGTTCGCGGCGCTCGTGCTTGGCGTACTCGCCAAGTTCACGGTTTTCCCGATTCACGATACCCGAATCTATTTCCCCAATCTCCTGCCGCCCTTCCTGCTGCTTGCCACGCCGCTGATGGCACTGTGGGCATCGGCAAGCCGTAGCGGGCATCGCGTCGCATTGCAGGTCATCCCTGGAGACAAGGCATGAGTTCGGTTTCCAGCCTCGCGCGCGTGCTCCTGTCACTAGGCCTTCCCGTGGGCTTGCTCGATCGAGGGCCATCGCTGCGCGGCACCAAGTTCCTCGCCAAGGCGGCGCTCAAGGCGCGCTTCGGTGGCAAAGGCCGACCATTTCAGATGGTCAATGTCGGCGCATGCGACGGTGCTTTGTTCGACGACGTGACGCCGTGGCTGCATCGCATCCCGGGTGCTCGCGCCATGCTGGTCGAGCCGATCCCCTATAACCAGAAGCGGCTGCGCGCCAACTATCCTGATACCGACCGCTTCATCATCGAGGCGGTTGCGGTGACCAGGACCAAGGGCACGATCACGGTCCATACGTTCGATGCCGCGGCGCTCGAGGCCGGCACCCTGCCGATCGAGTTCATCGGTTGCTCGTCGGTAACCGACACCAATCTGATGTCGGGCAAGAATGCCTGGGGCGAGGCGGACGCCAATTTCAACAAGTTCGCGCCGCATCTGAAGGACATCGAGGTGCCGTCAGAGACCCTGCAGACGCTGCTCGACCGCAACGGCGTCAAGCATATCGATGCGTTTCTGGTCGATTGCGAGGGCGCCGACTGGATTGTGTTCGAACAGCTCGACCTCAAGCGCTATCGGCCCGGCATGATCAAGATAGAAGTCGGCGCGCTGCCGGCCGCCGAGATCGGCCAGGTCGTCGTCAAGCTCAAGACCGCCGGCTACCAGGTCGGCTTCCAGGCCGAGGATATCTGGGCCTTCGCCTGAGCGAAAATGCTCCAAGGAGCCGACTGATGCGCCGGGTCGCGGCGCACTTGCGGCGTGTCGCAAACAGGCGGTAGCCCGACCGCCGTCCTCTGCATATTGTGCGCCATTCGAACGGGCGCCGGCGCGCCCGCATTATCGCTCTGGAGTCGCGGGCAATGGCAGAGTTTCCGAAAAAGGCGAAGGTCGTCATCGTCGGCCTGGGTGGCATCGTCGGCGCATCGGTCGCCCACCACCTGATAGAGCGTGGCTGGGACGACATTGTCGGCATCGACAAGTCGGGCATCCCGACCGATATCGGCTCGACGGCGCATGCCTCGGACTTCTGCTACACGACCAGCCACGATTTTCTCTCCTGCTGGACGACGCTCTACTCGATCGATTTCTACGAGAAGATGGGCCACTACGCGCGCGTCGGCGGCCTGGAAGTAGCCCGCGTCGGCGATGACGGGCGCATGGACGAGATCAAGCGCAAGATCGCTTCCGCCAAAGCGTTCGGCACGCGCGCGCGCCTGATCGAACCAGCCGAGATCAAGAAGAAGTTCCCGCTGATCGAAGAGCATCTGGTCCAGGGTGGCCTGTGGGATCCCGATGCGGGCCTCGTCATCCCGCGCTCGCAGACTGTCGCCGGCAAGCTGGTCGACCAAGGCGTGGCCGCAGGCAAGCTCCAGGCGTTCGCCAACACGTCCGCGAAATCGCTGATCGTCGAGGACGGCCGCATCAAGGGCGTTGTCACCGAGCGCGGTACGATCGAGGCCGATTATGTCGTGGTCTGCACCGGCATCTGGGGCCGGCTCACCGCAGCGCTGGTCGGCGAGGACCTGCCGGTCATGCCGATCGACCATCCGCTGACCTTCTTCGGCCCCTACAACGAGTTTGCCGGCACCGGCAAGGAGATCGGCTGGCCGCTGCTGCGCGACCAGGGCAACTCGGCCTATATGCGCGACACCGGCGATCCGAAGACCGCCGAGGGCGGCCAGATCGAATGGGGCTATTACGAAGAGACCAATCCGCGCCTCTGCCACCCGCGCGATCTCCTCGAAAAGGACCAGGCGCGGCTTTCGCCGTCGCAGCGCGACCTCGACATGGAGCAGATCATGGCGCCGCTGGAGCGCGCCATGGAACTGACGCCGATCCTCGGCGATCTCGGCTACAATGAAGGCCATTCCTTCAACGGCCTCCTGCAGGTGACCACCGATGGCGGCCCGTCCATGGGCGAGAGCCAGAAGGTGAGGGGCCTGTGGTATGCCGTCGCCATCTGGGTCAAGGACGGCCCGGGCATGGGCAAGCTCATCGCCGACTGGATGACGGATGGCCGCACCGCGATCGACCATCACGCCATCGACTATTCGCGCTTCTACCCGCACCAGACCCAGGAGCAGTTCATCTGGGATCGCTGCACCGAGACGGCGATGAAGGTGTACAATCCGGCGGTGCATCCACGCGAACCCTTCTCCAAGGGGCGCAACATCCGCCGCTCACCGTTCTGGGAACGTGAGAAGGAACTCGGCGGCTACTTCATGGAGCTGGGTGGCTGGGAGCGCGCCCATGGTTACGCCGCCAACGAGCATCTCCTGGAGAAATACGGCAACCGCGTTCCGGTACGTGGGAACGAGTGGGACAATCGCCACTTCTGGCGCGTCTCCAACGCCGAGCATCTGGCGATGAGCGAGGATTGCGGCATCGTCAACCTGTCGCACTTCTCGATGTACGACGTCGAAGGCCCCGATCATGTGGCGCTGCTGGAATGGCTATGCGCGGCCAAGATCGGCGGCGACAACAACATCGGCAAGGGCATCTACACCCACTTCCTCGACGAGGAAGGCATGGTGCGCGCCGACTTCACCGTCATTCGCATGGCCGATCGCTGCCGGGTGATCGACGGCGCCGACGCCGGCCCGCGCGACTTCCGCTACATGCAGCGCACCGCGCAGGACAAGGGTTTTGACGTAACCGTCACCGATGTGACCGAGAAGTATGTCACCATCGGTATCTGGGGGCCGAATGCCCGGGCGACGTTGCAGAAGGTGGTCGAGAAACCGGACGGGCTTTCGCTCGAGAACTTCCCCTTTGCCGCGATCAAGCCGATCCGCATCGGCGGCAAGGATGTCACGGCGTTCCGCATCTCCTATGTCGGCGAGCAGGGCTGGGAACTGCATATGCGCTACGAGGACGGCCTGGCCGTCTGGGACGCGCTGCGCTCGACCGGCGTCATGCCCTTCGGCGTCGAGACCTATGCCAACACGCGCCGCATGGAAAAGAGCCTGCGCCTGCAGAACGCGGACCTGCTCACCGAATACAATCTGCTGGAAGCCGATCTCGCCCGTCCGAAGGTCAAGGAGAACGACTTCTGCGGCAAGGCCAAGCATGTCGAGTACCGTGCCCGCGAGCACCAGCCGGCGATACTCTGCACGCTGGTGATGACCGACAACATCGATGCCAAGGGCGTCGCGCGCTATCCGGTCGGCACCATGCCGGTCATGGATCCGGCAACCGGTGAGACGCTGGTCGACGAACTCGGCCGCCGCTCCTTCACGACTTCGGTCGCCTATGGTCCGACCATCGGCAAGAACATCGCGCTTGCCTATCTGCCCTGGGCTTTCGCCCAGGAAGGCCGCAAGCTTCAGGTCGAGTATTTCGGCGAGACCTATCCGGTTGAAGTCGCGGCCGTCGGCTACAAGCCGCTCTATGATCCGGAGAATCTCAAGCCGCGCAGCTGACCGTGAGTTTACTCGGAAAAGTCCGGAAAGGCCCGGTCGGCACCGGGCCTTTCTGCTTTGTCGGGGATCGATTATCGCATACCCTTGCGTCATGTCCGCTTCCAGCCGAAAAGGGCGTTGGCTTTCGGGCGCCGCCGCGCTGGCGCTGTTGCTCGGGCTGACCCCGCGCTCGACCGCTGTCGAGCCGGTCGATGTCGAGCTGGTGCTGGCTGTCGACGTGTCGCTGTCCATGTCGCCCGAGGAACTCGAAATCCAGCGCCACGGTTATGCGGCGGCATTGACGCATCAAGACGTCCTGAAGGCCATCGCCGGCGGCGCATACGGCAAGATCGCGGTTACTTACGTCGAGTGGGCCGGCACGAGATGGCAGCGCGTCATCGTGCCGTGGACGGTGATCGCCAATCGCGCCGATGCCGAACGGTTTGTCGCGCAGCTCAGCGACTACTCGTTGGACGGCGCCAGGCGCACGTCGATTTCCGGTGCGCTTGAGTTCGGCAGCGACCTTTTCGCCGAAAGTGACTTTCAGGGCACCAAGCGGGTCATCGACGTTTCAGGCGACGGACCCAACAACCAGGGCGCACCGGTGGATGTCACGCGCGACGAAGTCGTCAAGCAGGGCATCGTCATCAATGGCTTGCCGCTGATGACGCGAAGCGGGTTCGGCGGCGCTTCCGACGCCGACAATCTCGATCGCTACTACAGCGATTGCGTCATCGGCGGACCAGGGGCCTTCATGATCCCGGTGAACGACTGGACGCAATTTCCCGAAGCGATCCGCCGCAAGCTGGTGCTGGAGCTCGCCGGTCCGGCGTCGTGGCAATGGGCGGCGGAAGAGGCCGCGCACCCGCCGGTCGTGCTCGCCAACGACAGGCCAACCACCGATTGTCAGGCCGGCGAGAAGATGTGGCGCAACCGCGGTTGGGCAACGGGGAGTCGATAGGGCCGTGTCATCGGACACCGGAGGCGGGCTGCCCTGTGCTGGTCGTGAGCGCGCCGCGCCTTTGACGAATGGCGCGGAGGCATGCGCCGGCACCATGGTCCATTCGCCGTCGATTGGACCATAGTGCAGGTCACGAAGTGCTTCATTGACAAGCCTTTTGGCGTCTGTGAGACAATTTGATCTCACGACAAAAAGGGGAACGACAATGAACAGAACCACCATCTTCACGGCGGCACTGGCGGCTGTCGCTGGACTGAGCGCGCCGGCCATGGCCGGCACGTCGCTCACCATCGGCATCAGCGGCTGGACCGGTTTCGCGCCGCTGACCTTGGCCAAGCAAGCCGGCCTGTTCGAGAAGCACGGGCTCGATGTCACGCTGAAGAAGGTTCCGCAGGCGAGCCGCCCGCTCGCCATCGCCAGCGGCGACCTGCAATGCGCGGCGACCACGGTCGAGACCTGGATGGTGTGGAACGCCAGCGGCGTCACCACCAAGCAGATCTTCCAGCTCGACAAGTCCTACGGCGCCGACGGCATCGTCGTGCGCAACGACATCAAGACCGTCGCCGACCTCAAGGGCAAGAATGTCGCCTCGTCGGCGCCCGGCACGTCGCCATACTTCATGCTCGCCTGGGTGCTCAACAAGAATGGGATGTCGACCAAGGATGTGACCGTAGTCAATCTTGAGCCGGATGCGGCCGCGCAGGCCTTCCTCGCCGGGCAGAACGATGCGGCCGTCACCTATGAACCTTTCATCTCGGCGGTGCGCGACAAGGCCGACCAGGGTCATATCCTGGCGACCACGCTCGACTATCCCATGGTGCTGGACACCGTCGGCTGCACGCCGGACTTCCTCAAGGCAAATCCGGATGCCGCCAAGGCGCTCGCCGACAGCTATTTCGACGCGCTCGACATGGTCAAGAAGGATCCGCAGAAATCCTACGAGATCATGGGGGCGGACGTGAAGCAGTCGGCCAAGGAGTTCGAGGACTCGGCCAAGTACCTGAAATGGGCCGACAGGGACGAGAACAAGCAGTTCTTCACCAAGGATTTCCAGGATTTTTCCAAGACCGCGGCGCAGCTCCTGGTGCAGATGGGGCTGATCAAGGAAGCACCCGATGTGACGACGCTCGCCGACACCAGCGCGGTGGCCAACTGATCGCGCGTCGTCCGGTCGGCGGCTGCAAGCCGCCGACCTCTTCCTGAAGGACAGTTTTGATGCTGCGTCCCCTGCATCCTGTTTCGCCGGGCACGAAGACCGTGCTGGGCATCGCTTTCTTCGTCCTGTTCGTGGCGTTCTGGGCATGGATCACGCTTGGCGGCCATGTGAACCGGATCTTTCTCGCCGACCCGCTGTCGATGCTGAAGGATGGCTGGCGGCTGCTCACTGAAGATCGCTTCTGGCTCGACATCCTGATCACCATCTGGCGCGTCTTCGGCGGCTTCGTGCTGGCCTCGATCGTCGCCGTGCCGATCGGCATCGCCATGGGCGCATGGAAGCCCATCGAGGCCTTTTTGGAGCCGTTCGTGTCCTTCGCCCGCTATCTGCCGGCATCCGCCTTCATCCCGCTGCTGATCCTGTGGGCCGGCATCGGCGAGTTGGAGAAGCTGCTGGTGATCTTCGTCGGCTCGGTCTTCCAGATCATCCTGATCATCGCGGTCAAGGTCGGCGGCACCAGGCGTGACTTGGTCGAGGCCGCCTACACGCTGGGCGCGACCGACAACGGCATCGTCAAGCGGGTGATCGTGCCGGCCAATGCGCCGGAGATCGCCGAGACGCTGCGGCTGGTGCTTGGCTGGGCGTGGACCTATGTCATCGTCGCCGAACTGATCGGTTCGTCATCCGGCATCGGCTACATGATCATCAACAGCCAGTCTCGACTGGCGACGGGGCAGATCATCTTCGGCATCATCGTCATCGGCCTGATCGGGCTTCTGTCCGACTTTGCCTTCAAGGCGCTCAACCGCTGGCTCTATCCGTGGAGCCTGGCGTGAGCAAGCTTGTCATCGAAGGTGTTTCCCGGACTTTTGCCGGGGTTCGGGGCGGGCAGCCTGTGCAGGCGCTGCAGCCAGTCGACCTGTCGGTCGCCGCCAATGACTTCATCACCATCCTGGGGCCTTCCGGTTGCGGGAAATCGACCCTGCTCAGGATCGTTGCCGGACTGGAGGCCCCGAGCACGGGGCGCGTGCTGCTCGACGGCAAGGCCGTCGGCCGGCCAGGCCCGGACCGTGGCATGGTATTCCAGTCCTACACGCTGTTTCCCTGGCTGACGGTCGCCGAGAACATCGGCTTCGGCCTGCGCGAACGCAACATGCCCGAGCGGGAGCGCAACGAGATCGTCGCGTCCTATATCGATCTGGTCGGACTGAAAGGTTTCGAGAACCATTGGCCGAAGCAGCTTTCCGGCGGCATGCAGCAGCGCACGGCGATCGCCAGGGCGCTGGCCAACGATCCCGCGATCCTGCTGCTCGACGAGCCGTTCGGCGCGCTGGATAACCAGACGCGCGGCCTGATGCAGGAATTGCTGCTCGGCATATGGGAGCGGCGCAAGAAGACGGTGCTGTTCGTCACCCACGACATCGAGGAGGCGATCTTCATGGCCTCACGCGTGATCGTTATGAGCGCGCGGCCTGGCAAGGTCAAGTCGGACGTGCCGGTCGATCTGCCGCATCCGCGCCATTACACGCTGAAGACCAGCCCGGAGTTTTCGACGCTCAAGGCGCAACTCACAGAAGACATCCGTATAGAGGCGGTGCGGACGGCGCAGACGCAACCGGGCTGACGGCCAGCCCGTCACCATGTGTTTCACCTGGCTGGCGGGGCCGTGCCTGGGGGAAGCCTGGCGTTCACCAGCGCAATGCAGCCGTCGAGGCCGTTTCCTATGGCCGCCTCGTCGTGACGGCGCTCCCAGTCCAGCCACAGCCCGTCCAGCGTCGCCATGATCGTGTCGGCAAGCGGGGCGACCGCGTCCGGCCCGCAATGGCGGTCGGCCGCGACACCGCGCAGAAGCTCGCTCAGCCGCGACCTGTAGCCTTCGTAAAGTTCCCGCTCGACCGCCGCGATCTCTTCATAGGCGAGGGCTGCCGACCAGAGATCGATTCTGACGCGGAGATAGTCGCGCTTGAGGAAAGCCTTGCTGAAGCCGGTGCCAAGGAAAGCCCGCAACTGCTCGATCGGGCTTTTGGACGACCTGCCGAGATCGCGCTGCGTCGCCTCGAACAGGGTCCGCGACGCGTATCGGTAGGTTTCGACCAATACTTCCTTCATGTCCTTGAAGTGATAGGTGATGTGTCCCAGCGATATGTTCGAATGTTCGGCGATCTTTCTCGCCGTCAATTTCGCATAGCCATATTCCTGCAGGCAAAGGAACGCCGCCTCGATGATCTCGGTCCTCCGATCCTGGGATGATCGGATGACATGCGCCTTTCGTTCCTGAGCCAACGCGTACGCTTCCTTCCCTGACATAGCGCCCGAAAGCAGGTCGACGGACTTTGATCCGTCGCCGCCCAAGCTGCCTTTTTATATGTCCGGCATCAATGGCCGGCTTCAAGTCGGTTGACATGTCGGCTTGTACGGATGTACAACATGCCGAATTGGTACATCTGTACAACTTGAGCCGGATGCAATCCGGCGACGTGTCGGGGGACGAGGAGGAACGCATGCCGCACGGCACCTGGGTGAACGCGCAAAGCTGCGATCGCCGAGTCCTGCGCGATATGCTCGGATCGTTCATGACCGGGGTAACCGTGGTGGCGGCGCGCAACGAGGATGGCGCCGCAAGCGCGCTTACGGCCAACTCGTTCACGTCCGTGTCGCTGGATCCGCCCCTGATCCTGGTTTGCCTGGCCAAGTCTTCGAAGAGCGCCGGCGTTTTCAGTCGAGCAGAGCGTTTCAGCGTGAACATACTGGGCGGTTGGCAGCGCGATCTTTCCGCGGCTTTCGCTTCGCGTAGCCATGCCAAAGACGTAGCGCTGGAAGCGCTGACGCCGGGAAGCCCGCCGACGGTCGACGGCAGCCTTGCCACCATCGCCTGCACACAGCACCAGGTCGTCGATGCGGGCGACCACATCATCCTGATCGGCGGCGTAACGGAATTCACGTCCAAGGCCGGCGAGCCGCTGGCCTATTTCCGCGGCGCTTATTTCGGCTTCGGCCCGGCGACATCCGAGGATCGCGCGGCCGCGTCCCCTGGTTGGGAAGCCGCAGCCCAAACGTCCGCTGCCTCCACCGACGCCGCCAGCGACTAAACCCTGACAACGACGAGGGATATTCATGGATTTCAACCACTTCCTGTCGAGCTATCTACCGGACCCGACCTATGGCGGCACCCGACTCTACCGCGACATGGTCGAGCAGGCGCTATGGGCCGAGAAGCTCGGATATCGCGCCGTGTCGATCCCGGAGCACCATCTCATCAACATCCTGCTGGTGCCATCGCCCCTGCAACTCGCGGTCCGCATCGCTGCCGCGACGAGCACCATCAAGCTGGTCACCTCCATTGCCGTGCTGCCGGTGCGCGACATGCGAACCTTCGCCGGCGAAGTGGTGCAGGCAAGCATGCTGTGCGACGGCCGACTGGTGCTTGGCGTGGGAAGAGGGGCCTTTGCCTATGAGGTTGCCCGGCTGGGAACGCCGATCGAGCAGACAAGAGCGAAATTCGAGGAATCTCTTGCCGTGCTCCAGGCATTGCTTACGCGGGAGGAAGTTTCCTGGGACGGTGAATTCTACCGCTTCGACCCGATAACCGTCATGCCGCGGCCCGAGGTCGAGATTCCGCTGATGATGGCGGTGATGGCTCCAGAGGGCATCGAGGCCTGCGCGGGGCAGGGCTACATGGTCCAGACCACGCCGTTGCAAGCGGCGCATTCGGTGCTCATGGAACAGGTGAACGCCTTCAAACGCGGAAAGGCTCTGGCCGAGCAGAGCGGAAAATCGAGCCGCCTGTCGCTGATGCGCGGCATCTATCTGGCCCGTGATGCCGCCGACGCTCGGGACAAGCTCGAACGCGCCTACAACTACTATGAGCGGTTCGACAACGTTTTTTCGGGCCCTGGCATCGTCGACAACGGATGCATCCGGCCGTTGCCTCGCCGTCAATCGGTCGAGGAACTCGGTCGGAGCCTCATCATCTGCGAAGCCGCCGAAATGATCGACCGCATCTCGACCTATGCCGAGGCAGGGATCGATGAGGTCATCATGTCCAGCAATTTCGGACAGCCCCAATCCGAGACCCTCGAAATGATGGAGCGGTTCTCGGCACAGGTAATGCCTCACATCGCCGGCCGCCGCGAGCGGTCCGCCGCCTGATCTCACTGTCGAAAACGGAGAAACGAAGAATGCCCATCATAAGAGTGGAAATGTTCAGCGGCCGCACGGTCGAGCAGAAGCGTCAGCTGTCGAAGGCGCTGACGGAGAGCTTCATCAGTGTGTGCGGCGGCAAGCCACAGTCTGTCCACATCCTCATCGAGGACGTGGCGAAGGGCGATTGGGCCATAGGCGGCGAATTGTGCTCCGATCTCTATCCCGACCCGAAGCTGGCGGGAAGCGATTGAGGCGCTGGCAATGAGCAAGCCAATTGATTGTGTCCATTCCATCGAGGGCAGCGGGCCGGCACTCTTTCTCATCCACGGGATCGGCGCGCGTCGTACCGGTTGGTCGAAACTGGTGGAGTCACTGAAAGACAGATTCACCTGCATTTCCTACGATCTGCGCGGCCATGGCGATTCTCCGATGCCCTCAGGGCGCTTCGGCCTTGACGACCTTGTCGACGACCTCGAACTGCTGCGCGCCAAGCTGGGTATCGAGAGGGCCCATATTGCCGGCCACTCGCTCGGCGGCATGATCGGCCCGGCCTACGCCAGGCGTTTTCCTGAACGGGTCATTTCGGTTGGCCTGTTGTCGACTGCCGCATTCCGCACCGAGGACGACAGCGCCAGGGTCAAGGCGGTCGTGGCGGCCATGCGCGAGCGCGGCATCGGCAATGTCCTCGACACGCTGACGGCCCGCTGGTTCACGGATGAATTCGCGTCGCGGCGGCCCGACGTCATAGAGTGGCGCAAGAGGCAGGTGATGGATACGCCCGCCGAGGTCTTCCTGAACGTCTTCGATATCTATGCCGAGACCGAGATGAGCCCATGGCTGCACGAGGTCGTGGCTCCGTGCCTGGTGCTAACCGGCGAGTTCGATGGCGGCTGCAACCCGCGCCTCAACAGGCAGATCGCCGAGGCGCTGCCACATTCGGAACTGGTGATCCTGGACGGGCTGAAGCACGCCATCCTCATCGAAGCGAGCGACCGCGTCGCGCCGCCTGTCCGGCAGTTCCTGCTCGCCAACTCCTGACGCGCAGCGCCTGCGTTCCGATCAGGCCGCAAGCAACTGCTTGCGGTCGACGCGCTCCTGCTGCGGCGAGCGGGCGTAGAGCTCGCGGTAGCATTTGGAGAAATGCGAGGCCGAAACGAAGCCGCAGGCCACGGCCACCTCGACCACAGGCATGGACGACTGGATGAGCAGGTGCCTGGCGCGGTCGAGCCGGATTTCCAGATAGTAGCGGGCAGGGGACCTGCCCATCTCGGTGCGGAACAAGCGCTCGATCTGCCGGCGCGACAGGTCGACATGGTCGGCGATCTCGATCAGCGACAGCGGCTCCGAAAGGTTCGCCTCCATCAGTTCTATGATGGTCAGCACCTTGGAATTCTGGACGCCAAGCCGGGCGCGCAGCGGCAGGCGCTGGCGGTCGGTCGGGCTGCGCACGCGGTCGGTCAGCACCTGCTCGCAGACGCGGTTGACGAGGCTCTCGTCGAAATCGTCACCGATCAACTTCAGCATCATGTCGAGAGCGGCGGTGCCGCCGGCGCAGGTGTAGACGTTCTGGTCGATCTCGAAGAGGTCGGCAAAGACGTTGGCCTTGGGGAAGGCTTCCGAGAAGCCAGGCAGGTTCTCCCAGTGGATGGCGCAGCGCTTGTTGGACAGCAACCCGGCGGCGGCAAGGATGTGCGCGCCGGTGCACAGCCCGCCGACGGCGACGCCGCGATTGTATTCCTCACGCAGCCAGGCGAAGGCCGATTTGTTCTGGTACCGCTCGACATTGACGCCGCTGCACACGATCGCCATGTTCGGCCGGTCCGGCCCGGCCATCTTCTTGCGTTCTTCCTCGAGCGAGGTGTTGACGGCGCATTCGACGCCGTTGGACGCGCGCACCGGCTTGCCGTCGATGCTGGCCAGGCGCCAGCGATAAGCCTCGTAGCCCAGCATCCGGTTGGCCGAACGCAACGGGTCGAGCGCCGTCGCGAAAGCGATCATGGTGAAATCGGGAACAAGGAAGAACACAAACGATCTTTTGATCGGATGCTTGACGGCATTCACGGGGTAACCTCACGCGGCCATGACGCGAACAGAATGTCGCGAACAGCATAGCGACATCAGGAAAAACCTTGGCTGTCAATCGGGTAGGCGGCCAAGTGAAGATTAAATTTGCGACACGGGTCGCAAATGGGCAATCGCCACGAGCACGATGCCTTCTCGCTTGGTATCAAACGTCTACGCAACGAAAAACGCCGCCACGGTCAAACCGGGCGGCGTCGGATTCAGTTTGGTGCGCCAGTTATCTCAGGCGACAAAGCCAAGGCGGGCGGCGGCCATGGCGCCGGTCTGGCCGGGCATGGTCTTGGCAAGGCGCTGACGCTCCAAAGCGGTGGTCAGGTTCATTTCGCGGCGGGTGAAAAGGCGGGCAAACAGCTTCATCGTCATCTCCATTTGGGTTGCTCAGACGGGTCGCCTTCGCTTTATGGAGTGGGGCAGCTCGTTTTTGCTGCGGGTGATATAGGCTTGGTTCAGCAAAAACTAAATCGCAAAAGCGAAGCGCTTGATATGAAAAGCGACATGGATTGCGACATTTTTGGGCGGCGTGCCCAAGATTTTATATTATTTACAAGGCCTTAATTCGAAAATTAACCCGCTATGCGAGTGGTTCATATGCGTCATGCGGCGGTCGCATGGCTCTGTAAGTCGTTTGAGCGCAAACAAAAGGGCCTGCCGAGCTGACGCGGCAGGCCCTCACTTCTCAATACACACTTAGCTACTTGGCTCCGGCCCATGTTCCAACGCCGAGGCGCACGCCGCTCTTGGCGTCGGCGGCTTCCGGCCAGCCGATATCCTTCTGCAGTTCGATCGGCAGCGCATGGATGGCGCGCTCGGTCTGGTAGCGGGCGCGGGCCGCGCTGAATTCGGTCGCGAGCCGACCGATGGATGACAGGATAGACATTCTCTTTCTCCTCGAATCGGGCAGGGAAGCACCCGGCCATGCGTTACGTCAGGTCTGTTTCAGCTTCATTTCATGTCGATTGCAGGTCTGTGTCGTGGTGGTTTGGTGGCCGTTTCTGGCAGCAGCCTGCATCGATCAAGTTGACTATGCGCGCGAAGTGATGTTCAATCAAACGAAATGGGATGATCGTTTGCATCAGAAAAATTGAAAGCAAGCTCCAATGAACGCCCCGCTTAATCACCCTCTGCCGCTGCTCGATCTCGATGTGCTGCGCACCTTCGTGGCGATCGCCGAGACCGGCAGCTTCACCACCGCCGCCAATGCGGTGTTCCGCACGCCATCGGCCGTCTCCATGCAGATCAAGAAGCTGGAGGACATTCTCGGCCGCTCGGTCTTTGCGCGCGACGCGCGTTCTGTCACGCTGACCACGGATGGCGAGATGCTGCTCGGCTATGCCCGCCGCCTGCTCTCGATCAACCGCGAGGTGGTGTCGAAGTTCATCATTCCCGACATTGTCGGGGTGGTGCGGCTGGGCTCCCCGGACGATTACGGCGAGCGGATCCTGCCGCATGTGCTGAAGCGCTTCGCCCAGTCGCATCCTTCGATCGCGGTCGATGTCACCATCGACCAGAGCATCAATCTGCGCCGTCGCATGGATGACCGCGCGCTCGACATCACGCTGCTCACCAATTCCTACAAGACCAGTGCCATCGGGGCCGAAGTGCTTCTGACTGAGCCGATTGTATGGGCCGGAGCCAAGGGTGGCTGCGCGCATCTGCGCGAGCCCCTGCCGGTGTCGTTGTGGGAGGAAGGCTGCGCCTGGCGGGCAGGGGCGCTGGAAGCGCTCGGCCGTGAAGGCCGCAACTACCGCATTGCCTATATGAGTGCGCATACCGCCGGCCAGCGCGCGGCGATCATGGCGGATCTTGCCGTCGCGCCGCTGCCCAAGTCGTTCCTCGGCGACGAGATGGTCGAGCTCGGGCCGAAGGACGGCATGCCGGATATCGGCACCTACAACCTAGCCATGGTTGTCGGGTCCGACGCCAGTGCGCCGGTCAAAGCGGTCGCTGACCATATCCGCGCCACGTTCGAGCTCTTCCGCGAAACCGGGAAGTTCTAACTGACCGAGTCGGTTTTGTTTTGACAGGGCCCGTCCCGGTGTTCCGGGGCGGGCTCTTTTTTCGGCTGGCTGCGCCCGATGCTCAAAACGCGGCGGCCAGAATCTCCTGAAGCGGCCTTGGCGCGCGGCCCGACAGTTTCTCGACGTCGCCGGTTACAATGTTCATGCCGCCGGCCGCAAACCCGGCCTGAATGCTGGAAACCGCGTTGATGACGTCGATCGGCAAGCCGGCTTGGGCAAGGCCGCCACGAAGCTGCTCGTCGGCGATCACAGCGAAGCTCATCGGCCTGCCCGAGGCCTCGGCAATCATGGCGGCGCGCTCGGCGCCCGAGATGCTGGCCGGGCCGGTAGCGTCATAGATTGCACCGGCATGGTTGTCCCCGGCCAGGATACCGGCCGCCGCGGCGGCAACATCGTCGCGCGAAACGAAGGCGACCCGGTTCTCGGCAAGGCCGGTCAGCATGCCCAGGCCGAAGGACATCTGCGCTTCCTGCACAAGAGATTCGGCGTAGTAGTTCATGCGCAGGATGGTCCATCTCGCGGCCGTTGCGATAAGCCGTTGCTCGCCCGCCCAATAGGATGCGCCAATGGCTGGCTCCAACTCCTCGCGGGTGCCGGCCATCGACATCAACACGATGTGGCCGACGCCGGCGGCAACGGCGGCGTCGATGGCTGCCAGGTTCTGCTCGCCGCGCCTGCCGGGCCGCAGGTCGGATGTCGGGATGATGAGCAACCTGTCGAGGCTGGCATAGGCGGTCGCCAGCGTGCCGGGGTTGTCATAATCCCCGAGACGGGCTTCGGCTGCTCCCTCGACAGCTTCGGGTGTGCGCGAGATTGCAATCACCTTATGTGCGGGAACGCGTGTCGCCAGCTCGTTCAGGACAGCCTTGCCGAGTTTGCCGCTGGCGCCGCTGATACCGATTTTCATAGGTCTTCTCCATCGTTGGTTGGCACGAACATTTTGTGCGTAGTGATATGATGGAGACTGGAAATCGGCGCAAGAATGCACAATTCTGTGCTCTACGAACATCGATGTTCGTGTCGAAGGACAGGCAGATGCCGCAAGCTTCGCTGCAAGAGCGCGTGCCGGAAATGGCGGATGACGATCCGCACGCCGAGTGCCGGGCATTCGGCCAGGTTCTCGACAGGATCGGCGACAAATGGACCATCATGGTGGTTGGCGCGCTGTCGCACGGCCCGATGCGCTTCAACGCGCTGATGCGGCTGATCGGTGGCGTCTCGCATCGCATGCTGACGCTGACGCTACGCGGGCTGGAGCGGGACGGGCTGTTGAAACGCACCGCCTATCCGACCATTCCGCCCAAAGTGGAATACGAGCTGACCGAGATGGGCCACTCGCTCATCCTGCCGCTCGAGGCGCTGTCGGCGTGGGGGCAGAAAAACCGGCAGGCAATCGAAGCTTCACGCAGGGAGTACGACCTGGGCTAGCCAGCCTATCGTGATCCTTTCAGGTCGCGGCCTGACCCTGCAGCCACCAGCCTCTCGCCTGTGTGCGCTTTGCCTTCGGCTCGCCGGCCAGGAAGGCGACGATGCTGTCGCGCGCGCGGCGCGCTTCCGGCATCTCGATCAGCGGCCAGACGTGGAACATGCCTTCCTCATAGACGACATCCACCTCGACACCGACGGCGCGCGCCTTCTCGGCGAAGATCAGGTTGTCGGGGCTGAGCAGGTCGCGCGAGCCGGCAAGCAGCAGCGTCTTCGGCAGCACGGAGAGGTCACCGTAGAGCGGACTGATGTGCCAGTCGGAGCGGTCCATTCCGGCACTGTAGAGCCGGATTGCCTCAAGCCCGCCGGGGATGCCGAGCCAGGGATCGTTGCGCTCGGCCTCGAACACTTCCGGATTGGAGAGCGACATGTCCAGCCCGGGTGAGATCAGCACATGGCGCGATGGCAAAGGCAATCCTTCCTCGGCGGCCATCATGGTCAGCACCACGGCCATGTTGCCGCCGGCGGAATCGCCCATGAAGACGATATCCTCGGCGTCGGTTTCTTCCAGCATGCGCCTGTAGAGGTCGCTCACCATGCCGAACATGGCGTGGAAATCATGCTCCGGCGCGATCGGGTAGATCGGCACGGTGATGGCGAAGCCCAGGCGCTCAGCCATCTCGGCGATCAGGCCCCAGTGATAGGAGGTGATCTGGAAGACATACGCGCCGCCATGCAGATAGAGGATACGCCGGCGCTCGCCGGACTTCGGCGCGATCTCGTAGACGGGAAAGCCGTCGACGAAAGTCTCGGTTATATCCAGTCGAGCCTCGAGCAGGGCCGGTGGATGGTAATCCTCGGTCTTGCGAGCGTAGTCGATCCAGCGCCGCAGGTTTTCCGGACTGGAAAAAGCCCTCTTGCGGCTGTGCCTGAGGATCAACGAGACGAGGTGGCTTTTCAAACTTGGCATGCGGATACACGGACTTCGGCGGAGCCGACTAAGAGAAGTTCCCCCACGCCATTCGAAGATTGTATCGCCCTGAAAAATGTCAAGGTTTCGCTTTTGGCACATCGGGATG
>JBFLWR010000043.1:0-4020 GCA_040755925.1 Pseudomonadota bacterium | reverse complement strand
GCTTCAGCGCCGTCTCGAACAGGCGCACCAGGTCCTCGGATTCTTCCTCGACCTCGATATCGCTGTCGCGGATGATGCGGAAGGTGCCGGAGCCCTTGACCTCGTAGCCTGGGAACAGCTTGCCGATATAGATGCCGACCACCTCCTCCAGCGGGATGAAGCGGACATGGTGCTTGCGGTCCGGCAGGCGGATAAAGCGCCGCAGCGCCACGGGCAGGCGTAGCAGCGCGCTCATCTCCTCGCCGTTCTTGCGGTGGCGCAGCTGCAGCGCCATCGAGAAGCCGAGATTGGGGATGAACGGGAACGGGTGCGCCGGATCGATCGACAGCGGCGTCAGCACCGGAAAAACCTGCTCCTGGAAATGCTCTTCCAGCCAGCTCTTCTCTTCCTTGGTCAGCGCGTCGCGGGTGATGCTCTCGATGCCTTCCTTGTTGAGCAGCGCCATCAGCACCGAAAGGCTCTTCTGCTGGTCCTCCTGCAGGCGCTCGACCTCGCGCAGCAGCTGTTCCAGCTGCTGCTCCGGAGTGCGGCCGTCCGGGCTCTTCAGCGCGATGCCTTCGCGCACCTGGCCGGCAAGGCCGGCGACGCGAACCATGAAGAACTCATCGAGATTGGCGGCGGAGATCGACAGGAAGCGGACGCGCTCGAGCAGCGGGTGGTGCTCGTTCAGCGATTCCTCGAGCACGCGGCGATTGAATTGCAGCCAGGAGAATTCGCGGTTCACGAAACGATCGGGATTGCCGCCGTCCGGGCTCGCCGCCTCGACGGTGATGAATTCGCTCTGCACCGGCTTCAGTTCGTTCATTGGTTCCCTGCTCTTGCCTGCAACCGCCCTTTGAGCGCCACGCACCGCCGGACGTGCCATGGGACGCTCTAACACGCTTTTGTGACGCATTATCGGTCACGGAATCGCTCCGATTCCCGAACCGATGCGCTTAACCGGCTCAACTTATCCTCTGCCAGCCTTTTGCGACAGTTTCATTTCATCGACCTTGCAAACTGCCCTGTTATGATCCAGATGCAGACTGGCCGAACCAAGGAGACGACGATGGCAGGCGGTACCATTCCCCATTTCCAGAACGATGCCGGCCATCCGGCTATCGACATCGGCGTCAGGGAATTCATGTGCACCGGCGCCAATCCGCCCTTCGACCATCCGCATGTGTTCCTCGACATGGGCGACGACGACGAGAAGGTCTGCCCTTATTGCTCGACGCTGTACCGCTACTCCGCGACGCTGAAGGCGACGGAAACGCAGCCGCCGGGCTGCCTCTATATCGACCAGGCCGCCTGACCCCTCTCCCGCGATCATGAACGAGGCGCGGTCCCGGCAGGTCGTCATCGCCGGGGCTGGCATCGCCGGGCTGACGGCAGCGCTTGCCTTTGCCGCGCGCGGCCATCCGGTAAAACTGTTCGAACAGGCCAGGCAGCTCGAAGCGGCCGGCGCCGGCTTGCAGCTTTCCCCCAACGCGACGCGTATCCTGCGGCGGCTCGGCGTGCTCGACCGCCTGCTGCCCAACGCAGTCCGACCGGAAGCGGTTGTGCTGAAGGACGCCGCAAGCCTGCGCCAGCTGGCGCGGGTGCCGCTGGGAGATGCCGGAGAAAAACGCTGGGGCGCGCCTTACCTCGTGGCGCACCGGGCCGATCTGCAGGCCGCACTGACCGCTGCGCTTGCCGAGGGTTCTGGCGTCGAACTCGCCACCGGCGCGCGGGTGGTAGACATCGCGGCAATGCCGGAAGGCATTGCCGTCACGGCCGAAATGGATGGCCGAAGCACGCAAGCCATCGCCGGCCTGCTGGTCGGAGCCGACGGCGTCTGGTCTTCGGTTCGCCGGCAGCTTGCCGGCAAGGAGCCGGGCTTCGCGGGAAACCGCTTCTCGGGCGAGTTGGCCTGGCGCGCTACAGTCGCGGCGGAGAGCGCCGCCGGGCAGGCTTTCGCGGCGATCGGCGCCGCGAATTGCGTCACCACCTTCCTGCATCCCGGCTTCCATATGGTCGCCTATCCGGTGAGCAAGGGCAGCGCCGTCAACCTCGCCGCCTTCACCAAGGGCGAGCGCATCGCCGAGGGCTGGTCCGGCCACGCCGATCCGGCCATCCTCTCCGGCGCCATGCGAGGCACGGCGGCGGCGCTTGCAAAGCTGGTTGCGCTGGCCGGGCCATGGACGGCGTTTCCGATCCACACCGTCGCGCAGCGCCGCTGGACGACGCCCGAGGGAATGGCGCTGATCGGCGATGCGGCGCATGCGATGACGCCGTTCGCGGCGCAGGGCGCGGCGATGGGGATCGAGGACGCCGCAATGCTCGCCACCCTGGTCGCCGATTTTCCGGGCGATCTCGCGCAAAGCCTGACCATCTGGGAAAACCTGAGGCGGCCACGCATCGAGAAGGTGCTGAAGCGCGGTGCACTCAACCGGCTGGCCTGGCACGCCAGGGGGCCGGTGGCGTTTGCCCGCAACCTCGTGCTGGCGACGCGGCCGGGGGAAAGGCTCGCGGCCGATCTCGACTGGCTCTATGGCTGGGAGGAGAAGAAGGTTGTGAGGCGGTAGGTCCTTGGCGGCCGGAAAGGCTGGCGGGACAGCGGGGGCGCGAAAGATTGCGGCGTCACAAGAACCCTCCGTTATACAGCCGCAACGACCACCCAAGCGACACAGGCAACGGATTCCACCAGCCGGTGCGCAGGCCGGCGGCGCGGAGCGCGGCCGCGGTCCACGTGTTGCAGCCGGCCAGCGCGTTGAAATTGCCGTTGGCCTCGTAGAAGCGATCGAAGGCGGAATAGCCGGCATTGTCGATGACCATCGGTCCGCCCTGCCCCTGCCGGAAGCTCGCCGCGATGTAGTCGAGCAGCGCCGCGAAATGCGCCTCGTCGATGTCGAAGCCTGTGACATCCGGATGCGGCTCTTTGATCGCGCCAGCGATATCGACATGCATGACCGAGGCATCGACCGTCAGCGCTTTGAGCACCGGCGTTGCCTTCAGCTGCGACCAGGTCGGCGTCTCCAAGTAGAAGGCGCGGCCGCCCCAGCCGAACACCAGATAGCGCGCCTCGGGCGCATCGACCGGCAGGCCGGCCTCGGCGAGGAAGGCGAAGCGCCGGCGCACGCCGTCATCGACGGGGATGGCAATATCGGTGTGGATCGGGTTCTTCAGCACCAATATGTGCCTTGTGCGCTCGCCCGCCGCCGCGGCCGGCCAGAGGGGGCGCGGTATGAGCGTGCCGAGAGCGACGGCCACCACCAGCGCAACCAGAATCGCGACCGGGTACCGCAACAGCTTCATCGAGAGAGCCCCCTGCTTCACGCAGCTGCTCTCATAGCATGACCGACGCCAGCGGGTAGCGCCGCCTGTCGCGCGGCGGACGGCGCTCAGCGCGACTTGGCGACCTTCGGCTCGGTGCGGGGCCTTGGCGGAGGCCGTTCCGGCCGCGCGCCTGGCCTGACGGTGGCCGCTGGAGCGGCGCCGGTTTCGGGCACCACGATCTCGGGGCCGGCCTTGCGGCGCCAGAACCATCTCAGGTGGCTGAACCTGCTCAGGTAGATGTAGATGACCGGCGTGGTGTAGAGGGTCAGGAATTGCGACAGCAGCAGTCCGCCGACGATGGCGATGCCAAGCGGGCGGCGCAGTTCCGATCCGGCGCCCGTGCCGAGCGCCAATGGCAGGCCGCCGAGCAATGCAGCCATTGTCGTCATCATGATGGGACGGAACCGCAGGATGCAGGCCTCGTAGATCGCCTCCTCGGCCGGCAGTTTTCGGCGCCGCTCGCCGTCGAGCGCGAAGTCGATCATCATGATGGCGTTCTTCTTGACGATGCCGACGAGCAGGATGACGCCGATCAGCGCGATCAGCGAGAAATCATAGCCCAGCGCCATCAGCGCGAGGAAGGCGCCGACTCCCGCCGAAGGCAGCGTCGACAGGATGGTCAGCGGATGCACGAAGCTCTCATAGAGCATGCCGAGCACGATGTAGACGGCGACGATCGCGGCCAAGATCAAGTATGGCTGCGTGGCCAGGGAGGACTGGAAG
>JBFLWR010000429.1:0-2016 GCA_040755925.1 Pseudomonadota bacterium | reverse complement strand
CATCGCCCGCGCGCTGGCGATGGAGCCGCGCGTGATGCTGTTCGACGAACCGACCAGCGCGCTCGACCCCGAGCTGGTGGGCGAGGTGCTGGAGGTCATGCGCGGCCTCGCCAAGGGCGGCACCACCATGGTCGTCGTCACGCATGAAATCGGCTTTGCCCGCGAAGTCGCCGACCGCGTGCTGGTGATGATCGAGGGCGAAATCCGCGAGACCGGGAAACCCGAGCAGGTTCTCAGCAACCCCGGCGATCCGCGCGTCAGAACATTCCTTAGCCGCGTGCTGTCCTGAAGATCAGGCCGCGCATAATTCAAAATGGGAGAAGACCAAAAATGAAACCAACGCTTTCTATCGCGCCGCGCCTTGCCGCGGCGGCACTTGTCGGCCTGGCAATCGGCGGTACCGCTCACGCCGCGACCGATGATGCGGCGGCCGCGAAGCTGCCGGACGCCGTGCGCGCCGGCGGCAAGCTCAACGTAACCATCAGCCTGGCCTATCCGCCGATGGAGTTCAACGACGCCGGCTCGACCGACCTCAAGGGCTTCGATATCGATCTGGCGAAGGCGATCGCAGACCGGCTCGGCCTGAAGGCCGACTTCCAGAACGTCGAGTTTCCGCAGCTCATCCCGCAGGTGGTCACCGGCCGTTCCGACCTGATCATGACGGCCTTCTCGGACAAGGTCGAACGCCAGACGCAGCTGGATTTCATCGACTATTTCAAGACCGGCAATGTCTTCTATTCCGCTGCGGAGCTTAAGGATTCCATCAAGACCGAAGCCGATCTGTGCGGCAAGACGATCGCGGTCGCGACCGGCACCAGCTGGGTCACCTGGGCCGAGGACCTGAGCAAGACCACCTGCGCCGCCGACAAGCAGATGAACGTCATCCAGATCCCGACACAGGCCGAGCACATCATGCAGATCAAGCAGGGTCGCGCGCAGGCCTCGATCATCGGTCTCGAAGGCCTGCTCGACCTGATGAAGCAGGAGCCAGGCAAGTTCTACCAGATCGGCGCCGTCGGCGAGATCAACCACTACGGAATCGCCTTCGCCAAGCAGAACACCCAGTTGCGCGACGCGGTGCTGGCGGCTCTTAACGGTTTGAAGGCAGATGGCACCTATGTCGAGATTCTCGACCGCTACGGCCTGAAGGAGGCCGGGGTCGAGGACTTCACGGTGAACGGCACAAAGTAAGCAGAGGGACCATGCCCCGACCCGATCCGAACAACCCGCCTGCCGCCGAGCCTCGCCTCGAAACGGGGCGGCCGGATTTCGGACTATCGCGACTGCAGCTCGACGCCTATTCCGGCGAGCAGCTCTATAGGCAGCTCTACCGGATGTTGCGGGCCGCGATCCTGAGCGGGGACCTCGCCGAGGGCGAGGCCATCCCGTCGGAAAACCAGCTGCGCGACCAGTTCGGCATAGCGCGCACCACGGTGCGCAACGCCATGTCGCTGCTGGTGTCCGAAGGGCTCGTGCAGCAGGTTCGGGGCCGTGGAACGATCGTCTCGCACCGGCCGATCAGTCACAGCATCTGGAACTTCGGCAGCTTCACGGAACTGGCCCGCAGGCAGGGCCAGCGTCCGGTAACGCGGGTGCTGGAACACCAGGTCGAGCACGGTGAGTTGCATCTCGTCCGCGCGCGCGGCCTCGCCAATGGCGAGGCCGTCACCTGGCTGAACATGGATACGTCGTGGCTGAGCCTCGAGCTCTACCCCGGCCTCGAACGTTATGATTTTGCGGAACAGTCGCTCTACGAGACGCTGCGCCGCGACTATGGCCGCCACCCGATGCGCTCGGAGCTTCTTTTGACGGTAGTGCCGCCCTCGGAACGCCTGAGGGACGTCTTCGCCGGCGCGCCGGACGTGCCGGGCTACCTTTGCGCCAGCGGCGACGTGCTGGACGGCGACGACCGTTTGGTCGAGCGGACGTCGATCGTCTACTCGCCCGCGGTCCAGATGAAATTCGCGACCCGCTGGGGGCGCAGCACCGCGCAACTCCCGTCGGGACGTGACGCAG
>JBFLWR010000428.1:0-2902 GCA_040755925.1 Pseudomonadota bacterium | reverse complement strand
ACATGCCCCACAAGCGCAGCACCAGCCCGATGACCACGGCCACCGCGCCGATCGTCACCGCCTGGCCGAGCCACAGCCACAGCGACAATGCGGTGACCGAAAACAGCAGCAACGCGTTCAGGATGTAGAGCAGGCCATAAAGCACCGTCACCAGCCTCATCGATCGGTAGACGGTGCCAAGGAAGCTATCCATGCCATCCTTGGCAAAGGCTGCTTCGCGCCGCGCATGCGAAAACAGCTTCACCGTCTGGATGTTAGCATAGCTGTCGACAACGCGACCGGTCATGACGGAACGTGCATTAGCCTGCTCCTCGCCGACCTTGCCCAGCTGAGGAATGAAGTAACGCAGCAGCACGATATAGCCGACCAGCCATACACCGAGCGGCGCCGCCAGCCGCAAGTCGGCCGAGCCGACGATGAACAGCATGCTAAGGAAATAGACGATGACGTAGTTGAGGACGTCGATCACCTTTATCACACAGTCGCGCACGGCGAGCGCCGTCTGCATCAGCTTGGTCGCTATGCGGCCGGCGAACTCGTCCTGGTAGAAAGCCATCGACTGCTTGAGCAGGTAACGATGCACCTGCCAGCGGATGCGCATGGGATAATTGCCCATCAGCGTCTGATGGTTAAGCAGCGAATGCAGCCAGACCGTGCCCGGCAGCGCGAACAGCACGATGAAAGCCATCCCGGCAAGCTTCCAGCTCTCGGTCTGCAGGAAGGTCTCGCGATTCTGCGCTGACAGCCAGTCGACGATGCGGCCCATGAAACCGAACATCCACGCTTCGGCAAGGGCGATCGCCGCCACCAGCACCGCGTCGACGGCGATATAGGGCCACGCTCCGCGCGTATAATGCACGCAGAAGGCAACCAGTGTCTTCGGCGGCTCGACCGGCTCCGCGGCGGGAAACGGATCGAGCCTTTTTTCAAACCAGCGGAACATTCAAGGCACTCTTAAAGTCAACGCGCTCACGCGGCGCGGGATTGATGTACAAGGCTTTTTGGCCGCGCGACATCGAGGGCCGGCGATACGGAATCAACTGAATCGCCGGCCCTGCTTCGCGCAATATAGGGTGTCGCGGGCTTTTCGCCGACAGGCTCGGTAGAGGCCCTTGACGGCGCCGGGGTTCCGGCCCGGCCCTTCTCGCCCGGCCGCATCATCCTGATGATGCGGCGCACCAGCGAAGGCCGGCCTGGATCGGGAACCGCGCGCGAGAAATCGACATCCGGCAGCATGCCGCGATGCGGGCGCCGACGCGTCTCGGCATGTACGGCGGACGAGTAGGTCTCGCCGATCAGCAACGCCCACGTCGCCATCTTGCGATCGTGCAGGCTTCTAGAGCCGGGTATTCTGAATGGATCGAACATGGGTCCGTCCTCCATGTGCAAATGCGATAAAGAAGGTGAAACGAACTCGAACGCCGGCATTCGGCCGGAGACACGGGTTACGTCGACCGGTGCGCGATCGTGGGCGTCGGCCGCGGCAGCTTCGGGCGGGGCCTGGCGCCGCCCCTTTGGCAGTTTGAAAAACATCGCGAGATTCCTTGGAAAGCCGAAAACTGGGTTCGGCGGGAATCGGTGCGATGAAGACTTAAAGTGTCAGAAGAATCGTCGTACCGAAACCGCCGTCGGGCCTACATGGCCCAGGGAGAGGAACTGAATGTGCATGGTCATCATGTATTTCCCCTCCTTCGGTTCGGGTTGACGATGAACGGCGTATACTCGACTTCGCAGAAAATGACCACCCGCCAGTCTAGAAATCGCCAAAACCGGGATATGCCTGTGGCCGATCCGCCACTTATTAGAAGGATGCGGAAATGAACGATCGTCTCCGCATCGCGCTCTACCAGCCTGACATCGCCGGCAACACCGGGACAATCCTGCGCTTCGCGGCTTGCCTCGGCCTCGGCGTCGACATCATCGAGCCGGCCGGCTTCCCGCTCTCCGACCGGGCGCTGAAACGCGCCGGCATGGACTACCTCGAAATGGCGGCGCTTTCCCGCCACGCCGACTGGCACGCCTTCGAGGAGTGGCGCCGGGCCAATGCGCGCCGCCTGGTGCTGCTCACCACCAAGGCCACCGCCGCCTATACGGAGTTTGCGTTCGCCGACGGCGACATCCTTCTGTTCGGCCGCGAATCCGCCGGCGTTCCGGACCAGGTCCATCAGGCGGCGGATGCGCGGCTGACCATCCCGATGCGGCCCGGCGCGCGCAGCATCAATGTCGCGCTCTCCGTCGCAATGTCGGCTGGCGAAGCGCTGCGCCAGATCGGATAGAAGTTTCAGTCTTTCCTCACCGTCGCCCACCGCCTCCCCTGTCGTTGCCATTCTCACCCAGGCGCACATCGCCTTCTCCTGCATTTGCCTTGTCTGGGCCCCATCGCTACAAGCTCAACTTAACTTGAGGTCAAGCGGGAAATGGAAAATGGCTCCAGTGAGGGAATTGACGGTCGGCCAGGTGGCGATGCGCAGTGGCGTCGCGGTGTCGGCGCTGCATTTTTACGAAGCGCGCGGGCTTATCCGCAGCCATCGCACGGCGGGCAACCAGCGGCGCTATAGCCGCGATGTGTTGAGACGAGTGGCGATCATCCGCGTCGCCCAGGAGGTCGGCATCTCGCTGGCCGAGATCGCCGCCGCGTTCCAGTCCCTGCCCGAGGGCCGCACGCCGACGCGCGGCGATTGGAATCTGCTTTCAACGGCTTGGCGGGACGGGCTCGATCACAAGATCAGCCAGTTGACGAAATTGCGCGACGGCCTCACCGACTGCATCGGCTGCGGCTGCATGTCGATCGACAAATGCCCGCTCCGGAACAAGGATGACCGGCTGGCCCGGGAAGGCACCGGTGCAAGGCGGCTCGTGGCGCCATGAAGCAGACGCTTGGAGGTGTGTCGATATTCAGGTC
>JBFLWR010000427.1:0-15042 GCA_040755925.1 Pseudomonadota bacterium | reverse complement strand
CAGGGTGTCTTTACGCTGGGCTCGACCAGCTTCGACACGGTGCGTGTTGGCGTGAGCTATAAATTCGGAGGCTGAACTACGGCTCCGGCGGTTCGGTTGCCCGTTACCGCCGTCGCCGTGACTTGGCTTGACCGCCTAGTCGAGGCTGGGCCGTGAAGGCCCTTACTTCACCGAGATACTCAGGCCGCTGAGGTCGGCGTTGACCTGCAGGCCGACCTGCCTGCCGCTGAGTTCTAGCTGGGCGCCCTTGTCGTTGGTCATCACGATCACCTGGGCACCCTTGCCGATCGCGCCGCCACCTCCGGCCGCGCCGTACACGCCGGTCACATCGCTGGGGCGGCGAATGTGGCGGACGGTGCCCTGGAAATAGGTCTTGGAGGCGCCGAAGGCGAGGCCGCCGGAGATGCCGCCGATCGAGATCGGATATTTGCGACCGTGGAAGGTCAGCGTGCCCTCGCCGCCGGATCCGCCGATGAAGAAGGCCGCCTTGTAGACCGAGAAGCGGATCGTCCCGCTGTCGGCATGCGCGGCGCCCGCAAGGCTCACGCCAGTGGCGGCGATGGCGGCAAAAGCAACGGAACGTAATCCGGACGAAATCTTCATGATGGAACTCCTCAGGGTTGCCGCTTATCGAGTCGGCCAACCACGTTAACGTGGCCTCGAGGAGGTGAACAGTCTCGCCCGACATTGGTTCCCCGCAACACCGCGCGATTGCGGCGGCGGAAAGACGGCGGCGTCGGTCCGCGCAGGTCAATCCATATGGGCTGCCGGCGCGCCGCCCGCCGGCGCCGTCTTGGGCTTGCGCAACAGGATGACGAAGGGAATGGCTGCCAGCGTCATCACCATCAGGATCTTGAAGTCGTTTATGTAGGAGATCATCATCGCCTGGACGTTGACGGCCAGGTCGACCTGCGAAAGCGCGGTCGGATCGCCGCTCGCCGCCGCCGGCGAGGCCGCCCAGAGGTTGGGATTGTACGGGTTGATGAAGGCGGACAGCTCGACATGGTTGATCTGCGTGTTGCGCACCATGAGCGCCGCCACGACCGACACGCCGATCGAAGAGCCGAGGTTGCGGATCAAGCTGAACAGCGCGGTTGCGTCGGTGCGGTAGCGCGCGTCGAGCGTGGCGAAGGCGACCGTCGACAGCGGCACGAACACCATGCCCATGCCGAGGCCCTGGATGACGCCCGAGGAGAGGATCAGCCAATTGTCCATCTGCGGCGTGAAGCTCGCCATCGTGTAGAGCGACTGCGCCGTGAGCAGGAAGCCGAAGGCGACCAGGATGCGCGCATCGATCCTGTGCATGATGCGGCCGACGACCAGCATCGAGATCATCGTGCCGATGCCGCGCGGCCCCAGCACGACGCCGATGGTGACCGTCGGATAGCCGAAGATATTGGCGAGCATCGGCGGCAGCAGGGACATCGATGCCAGGATCAGCACGCCCATGACGAAGATGAAGCCGAGCCCGGTGACGAAATTGCGGTCGAGGAAGATCTTCGGATCGATGAAGGGATGCTCGGCCGTCACGGTGTGGATGATGAACACCCAGAAGCCGGTGATCGACAGAGCGAGCTCGATCCAGATCTCGGCCGAGTTGAACCAATCTACCTCGCCGCCACGGTCGAGCAGGAGCTGAAGCGCGCCGACGCCCAGCGAGAGCATGGCGAAGCCGAAGAAGTCGAAGCCGCGCACGCGCTTGGCGACGACGGGCAGGTAGGCCGCCATGCCGAGGAAGGCGAGGATGCCGACCGGCAGGTTGATGAAAAACACCCAGCGCCAGTTGAAGTTCTCGGTCAGCCAGCCGCCAAGCGTCGGGCCCAGGATCGGCCCGAGCATGATGCCGGCGCCCCAGATGGCCATCGCCTGGCCGTGGCGCTCCTTCGGATTGATGTCGAGCAGGAAGGTCTGCGACAGCGGCACGATGGCCGCACCGAACACGCCCTGCAGCAGGCGGAACAGCACCATCGTCTCCAGGCTCCAGGCCAGGCCGCAGAGCATCGAGAAGATGGTGAAGCCGACGACGGCGGCGAGGAACAGTTCCTTGCGGCCGATGCGGTCTGCAAGCCAGCCGGTGACCGGCGTCATGATGGCCGCCGCCACGATGTAAGAGGTCAGCACCCAGTTGATGTTGTCGGGCGAGGCGCCAAGGTCGCCGGTCATGGTCGGCAGCGCCACGTTGGCGATGGTGGTGTCCAGCGCCTGCATGATCGTGGCCAGCATCAGCGCAACCGTGATCAGGCCGCGATGCGGCACTTCCTTGAAGGGTTCGGGTGGGCTCATGATGCTGAACTTCCGGCAGGTAACAAAAACGTGTACATGAGGTTTCCGGGCGGCAAGCCTTCCGTTGAGAGACCTCGTCGCGGTGGGACGCGAGTGTCGATGTGGGGGTTACATCGACTGAAGTCTCGACTGGAGTGGATGCCTGCCGCCCGGAACCCTGAGGACCGAAGGGCCTATGTCGAAAGGGCTCGGGCTTCGATCAGGCCGGCATGCGGCCCGATGGGAACCCCCCGATCCTTCCTACTCCTCCCCTCAGACCAAACCGTGCCATCCGCTTCAGCCCGCCAGGTCCCCGCGGGCCTTCGCTTGCTTTTACTGCGCGGCCTCGCCCGCATTGGCGTGACCGAAGATCGACGGCAGCCCGCGCGCCACGCCGGTATCGACAGTGACCGAAGCGCTCATGCCGGTGCGCAGCGCCATCCTGGCGTCGGGATAGGTCAGCTCCAGGCGCACGGGAATGCGCTGCGTGACCTTGACCCAGTTGCCGGTGGCGTTCTGGGCGGGCAGCAGCGAGAACTCCGCGCCCGTGCCGGCGCCGATCGCCTTGACGGTCGCCTCGAAGGTCCGGCCCGGATAGGTGTCGACCACGATCTCGGCCTTCTGGCCCGGCTTCATGTGGGTAAGCTGCGTTTCCTTGAAATTGGCGTCGATCCAGATGTCGCCGGTCTCGACCAGCGCGAACAGCGGCGTGCCGACCGTGACATACTGGCCGGGCTTGAAGGACGCGGCCTGGTAGACCACGCCGTCGGCCGGCGCCGTGACGGTGGTCCGCGCCAGATCGTAGGCGGCCTTGTCACGCGCGGCGAGCGCCGACATCACCGAGGGATGCTGGTCAGTCTGGATATCGGGATTGCCGCCAAGCGCCGCCTTGGCACTGACGATGCCCTGGCCGGCGACGGCCAGCTGCTGCTTGGCCTTGTCGAGGTCGTTGCGGGCCTGGTCGAGCGACGACTTGGCGTTGATGCCCTTCTGCGCGAGATCGGCGGCGCGGTCATATTGCGACTGCGCGAAGTCGACCTCGCTGCTGGCCGACTTCTCCTGCGCCATCGACTGGCTGTAGGCGGCACGCAACTGCTCGACATTGAGGCGCGCGGCGGCCACCGCCGCATCGGCCTGGGCGAGCGCGATGCGATAGGGCTCGGGGTCGATGACGAAGAGCAGGTCGCCCTGCTTGACCGTCTGGTTGTCGGCGATGCCGACCTTGACGATGCGGCCCGGCGTGTCGGAGGCGATCGAAACCTTGGCCTGCTGCAGGTTCGCGTTCTCGGTTTCCTGGTAGCGCCCGCCGGTCACCCAGACATAGGCGCCGCCCACGGCGAGAGCCAGCGGCAGGGCGACCATCAACAGGAAACGGCCGGAGCGACGCTTCTTCGGAGCTGCCGGCGCCTGCTGCGGCTCGGGAGCCACCGCGACCGGTGCAACCGCCGGCTGCGCCGGGGCTTCAGCGATCGGCTGTGCCGACGCATTAGCGATCGGCTGCGCCGACGCGAGCTTCGTGACGTTCTCGTCTATCTTGGCTGCCGCGTTCATGCCGCCGCCCCTTCCTTGTTCTTTATCTTTTCGAGCGACGAGGCTTCGCCGTCCGTCAGATTCTGCACGATCGTGTCCAGCACCCGGATGAGTATGCGCCGCTCCTGCGGTGGCACGCCTGTCAGCGATTCCTCATAGACTTCGCCGGCGAGGCTCTTGACGTCGGCATAGGCGGCGCTCGCCTTATCGGTCGGGAAGATCATGCGCACACGCCGGTCGGCGGCGTCCTGGCGACGCTCGATCCAGCCGCCCTCCTCCATCCGGTCGACCAGGCGCGAAACGCTGATCGGCTCGATTTCGAGGAGCTCGGCAAGGCGCGCCTGCGTGATGCCCTCTTCCTTCGCCACGCGCACCATCAGGCGCCATTGCGCGGAGGACAAGCCGAGGCCGCTGGCGCGCGCCTCGAAGCGCTTGCGCATGAGACGCTGCACGTCGTGGATCAAAAATCCCAATCTGTCGATGCCATCTGAAACCATGAGCGATATATATAATAAGCGTGCTTACTATTCAAGCGGGCATGTTGTTCCAGAAGCCGGCAAATCGGCATGGCAGCCCTGAAATGTTCGCATGGTCAATGCTCGGTGAAAGACCCTCGCGACCGCGAACTCAAAGCTTGTTGCGCATCAGGAGCGTGACGACGAAGAAGGCGCCGAGCGAGCTTGTGATGATGCCGATCGGCAGTTCCTGCGGCGGCAGCAGCGTGCGGGCGAGCAGATCGCTGGCTAGCAGAAGGATCGCGCCGAACAGCGCGCAGGCCAGGATCAGGCGCCGATGCAACGGACCGGCGAGCGGGCGGCTGAGATGCGGGATCATCAGGCCGACGAAGCCGATGACGCCGGCCACCGCCACCAGGATCGCGGTGGCCAAGGCCGCGATGAAGAACGTTGTCCGGCGCATGCGCGCCACCGGCACGCCGAGGCTTTCGGCGGCGCTTTCGCCGGCAAGGAAGGCATCGAAGCGGCGATGGTTCCACAGGCCGTAGAAAAGGATGATCGCGGCGCCCAGCGCCGCCAGGCCGATATTGTCCCAGCGGGCGAGGCCCAGCCCGCCCATGGTCCAGAACAGCACCGAGTGGGCGGCGCGCTGGTCGCCGGCGAAGACAAGGTAGTTCGTCAAGGCAGTGAACAGGAAGGAGACGGCCAGCCCGGAGAGGATCAGCCGTTCGGGCCCCTGCCCCTTCACGCGTGATACGAGCAGGAGCACGATTGCCGCGGCCAGCATGCCGCCGGTGAAGGCGGCTACTGGCAAGGTCCAGATGCCGAACCAGTCGCCGAAGACGGTGATGACGGAGACCGCGCCGGCCGCGGCGCCCGACGAGAGGCCGAACAGGAATGGGTCGGCAAGGTCGTTGCGCGTCACCGTCTGCAGCAGCGCGCCGATGACGCCGAGCCCGGCGCCGACCGCGACGGCCAGCAAGGTGCGCGGCAGCCTGAGGTCGACGACGATGCTGGCGACGGGGCCGGACCCGCCCTCGGCCCGCAGGCCGGCCGCGTGCGCCAGCGCGCCGACGACCTCGCGCAGCGGTATCAGCGTCGAACCATAGGCGATCGACAGCAGCGCGAGCGCGACCAGCAGGATCGCGCCCGACGCCATTGCGAGGACGAAGGGCTTATGGCGCGATGTCAAAACGCTTCCGGATGCATGGCCTTGGCTATCTTGGCGATCGCCTCGATGTTGGCGGGGCCTGGCGTCAGCTCGGCATAGCGCAACGCCACGAAGCGCTCGTTCTTGACCGCGTCGGTCTCCTTCATCGCCGGGTGGGCCTTGAGGAAATCGAGCAGCTTCTTGTAGCCGCCGCCGTCCTGGTAATCGAGCAGGATGAGGAATTGCGGGTTGCGCGAGGCGACCGTCTCCCAGTCGGTGTTGCCCCAGCTGGTGTCCATGTCGGCCATGACGTTCTCGCCGCCGGCGGCGGCGATCATGGCGGTGGGGATGGCGAACTTGCCGGCGGTGAAAGGCTTGTCCTCGCCGGAATCATAGAGGAACACGCGCGTGCCCTTGCGGTCGCCCACCTTGGCGGTGATGTCGGCAAGCCGGGCCTTCCAGCCGGCGACGAGCTTCTCGGCGTCGGCCTCCTTGCCGAAGACCTTGCCCAGCTTCTCGATGTCGCCATAGAGCAGGTCCATCGAGGCGGCGGGCCGGTTCTTGTCGAGGTGGACGCAGCTTTCGGTCAGCACCAGCGTCTTGATGCCGTGCGGCGCGAGCGTGTCGGGCGTCACCTCGCCGCCCGGCTTCATGCCGTAGTACCACCCAGCGAAGAAGAAATCGGGCTGCACGGCGACGAGGTTTTCCAGCGTTGGGTACTTTGGCGCGAGCTCCGGGATCGATCCCTGCTCGGCCTTGAATTCCGGCCCGACCTTGTACCAGCCGGTAATGCCGGTGAGCCCGACGATCGACGGCTGCAGCTTCAGCGCGAATGCCATCTCCGTCATGTTGAGGTCGTGGATGACGGCGCGCTTGGGCGGCGCATCGAAGGTGAGCGGCTTGCCGCAGCTGTCGACCGTGACCGGAAAGGCATAGGCGGAAGAGGCCATGAACGAGACGGCGAGCGCGAGGCCAAGGCGTTTCACGGGGATTCTCCTTATTGGTTGGCGTGGTTTCAGGATGGCGAGGAGGCGCGACCGGAAAGATCGAAGACCGTGAGCTCGCGATCCTCCGTCGGATGAGGCAGATGCAATACGTCGATGCCGAACACCTGGCGGATGACGTGATGGGTGAGCGCCTCGCGCGGCGGGGCCAGCGAATGCAGCCGGGCGTCCTTCATCACCGCCACGGTGGTGGCGAAGGGCGCCACCAGCGCCAGATCGTGCAGCACCGCGACCACGGTCGTGTCGAATCCGGTCACCATTTCCAGCAGCTCGCCGCGGGCGCGCGGGTCGAGGTGGTTTGTAGGCTCGTCGAGGAACAGTATCCTCGGCTCCTGCGCGATGGCGCGGGCGAGCTGCGCGCGCTGGCGCTCGCCGCCGGAGAGCGAGCCGATGGTGCGGGCGAGCAAGGGCAAAAGCCCGGTCCGGCGCAGCGCGTCGACTATGATATCGTGCTCCTCGCGCTTGCGCCTGAAGCCGGTGTGCGGCACCCGGCCAAGCTCGACATAGTCGATGAGCGCCAGCCTCGGATCGGGGTGGTCGGTCTGACCGACGACGGCCATGCTGAGGGCCCGCTCAGCCGCAGTGAACTTGTCCAGACGCCGTCCGGACAGGCGCACCTCGCCACCGCTCGGCGAAAGCGCGCCGCACAGCATGCGCAACAAAGTCGTCTTGCCGGCGCCGTTGGGACCGATAATGGCAAGGCGCTCGCCCGGCGTCAGCGCGAGGCTGACGTCGTCGACCAGCATCCGGCCGTTCGCCAGCGCGCTGAGACCACGGGCTTCGAGAAGCGGCGTCATGGCTGGCTCCCGGGGGAATGGCCGGGGCGCGGAATGCGCGCCAGCGTCTTGCCCGCAAGGCCGGCGGGGCGCTGGCCGGAATTGCACCAGCCGTCGGCGAGCGAAACATAAAGGCTCGCGAAACGCGCGAGGTCGGCGGCATCGGCCCGCGCGTCGATGGAGCCGAACAGATAGGCGGCCTTGCCTTCCGCCTGGAAAGCGACGGTAAGCGGCCGGCCGCAGCCGGCCATGCAGGCAATGCCCTCGACCGTGTAGCCGCGCGCAACGGCCGGCTCGTGATGCGCGGCGAGCCGCGAACGCAAATCGGCGCAGAGATCCTCGCCGGTCTTTTCCCCGGTCACCGGATCGCGGCAAAGGGTGCACACGAAGATGCGATGGTTACGATCGATGTCGCCGTCCAACATTCCGTCACTTTCCAACTTGCGACGGAAGGATGCTGGACGGCCCGGCCGAACAGGACGGAAGCCCGCGTCTCCTCCCGGCACACCCCGTCCGGTCAACTCGTGTCGATGGCAGGTCTCCTGGCTCGCGGGTCGTCGCGCCATCCGCCTTCCCGGCCTACCGGCCAGTGGCATTTCGGATGAAACTCGCCGCTCACAGTTGCGGGGGCAGCCACGGCATCGACCCGAAACGGGCCCCACCGTATTCCCTTTTTCACCCTTCGCCTTGCGGCTCCGGGACCATGACTCGTTCAGCGTAGGTTTTCCGTGCCTGGGATGCAACAGGGCGGTGTCCGTCCGGACGTAATTCACCAGAACCAACTTTCAGCCTTCGCATAATATGTAATAACATTACATTCACAACACCTGTCAATCGGCGATTTGAAAACTCTCTGCGTCTTCGCGCGAAGCGCAATTTCGATCAAACTGCCGCTCGGGACAGCCGATACGTTCGGCGCGCCGGATGCGAGGACCCATGAACCCGACCGAGAAAGCGCTGTGGTTCGTTGAAAGCCATCTGCCGAATGCGATTTCGCTCGACGACGTCGCCGCGAGCAGCGGCGTTTCGCGCTTTCACGCGACGCGGGCCTTCGCCGCCGCGACCGGCCGGTCGGTAATGGGCTATGCACGGGCGCGGCGGCTCAGCGAAGCGGCGCGCAAGCTCGCCGGCGGCGCGCCCGACATCCTGGCGGTCGCGCTGGATGCCGGATACGGCTCGCATGAGGCCTTCACCCGCGCCTTCCGGGACCAGTTCGGCACCACGCCGGAACTGGTGCGCGCGCAAGGCTCAACCCGCAACCTCGACCTCGTGGAACCCATCCTCATGGACAGTTCGCTTCTCAGCTCGCTCGAGCCGCCGCGTTTCGAGACCTGCCGACCCTTCCTCATCGCCGGGCTCGGCGAGCGCTACAGCTGCGAAACCAGCGCCGGCATTCCGATGCTGTGGCAGCGCTTCGGCCCCTATATCGGCCACGTCCCGGGCGAGATCGCCGGCGTCGCCTACGGCGTCTGCGTCAACGGCGACGATGCCGGCAATTTCGACTACATCGCGGGCGTCGAAGTCGCGGATTTCTCAGACCTGCCCGGGGACTTTCATCGGGTGCGGGTGCCGGCGCGGAAATATGCCGTATTCCCGCATCGCGAGCACATCTCGACCATCCGCCGCACGACGAACACGATCTGGAACAAATGGCTGCCGGCCTCCGGACACGAGATCGCCGACGCGCCGGAGTTCGAACGCTACGGGCCCGAATTCGATCCGCATAGCGGCAATGGCGGGCTGGAGATCTGGGTGCCGGTGAAGGCATAGGCGGATAACCTGAACGGACCATCCTTCCCGGCCCGTTCAGGCTCTCGACTATTCAACAGTCGACACGACCTCATAAAGGCCAGGGTTGGCTTGGCCGAGAGCCTTGTTGCGCTCCAGGAACCCGTTCGCCTGAAGATGCTCGAACACCCGGCGCATGGCCGACTGGTCCTCGGCTTGCGCGTAGTTGACGACGCGACGGCCATCGAGGCTTCGATGCAAGCTGGCCGACAACCAGCCGGGGACCGCGCGGCAGCTCGCCGCCGCTTCCTGCAGAAGGTCGAGCATTGCCTGCTGTCCGCCCTCCGGCACGGTGAAGACGTTGATCTGGGTGACGATGCCGATATTGGCGCGAATGACGGGCATTGGTTTCTCCTTCGGTTGGCGCCTGGCACACGAAGGATGCTTCTGTCGAAGGCTCCGCACGCCAAGCTGGGCGCAAAGCGCGCCCTGCTTGCCGTGGGTTGCCGCATATGGCGCAACGGAGCTTCCGCCACGGAAGGGAGCGGGCTTACCGGTTGCCACTCCAGGTCCTTTTCGACATTCACCTCATAACATTGCCGCGGCGCGGCAACAATCGCCGCCACCAACAGCAATGGGCCAGGTCACAGCTCCAGGTCCCAGGTCTGGCCGACAAGATCCTTGCCGAAGGAATGGTGGCGCTCCTCGTCCACCAGCTTGAAACCAGCGGCCTGGTAGATGCGGCGGGCCGAACCCAGTATGTCGTTCGTCCAGAGGGTCAGCGTCCGGTAGCCCTTGGCGCGCGCGAAGGCGATGCACTCGTCGACCAACCGGGCGCCAATGCCCAGCCCGCGCGCGGAGGGCTCGACGTAGAGCAGGCGCAGCTTGGCCACCTCGGGCGACTTGCGCACGATGAAGACGGAGCCGACCACCTCGCCCTCCCGCTCGGCGATCCAGCCGCGCTCCCATTGCGGGTCGAACTTCTTGACGAATTCGGCGAGGATCTCGGCGACCAGCGCCTCATAGGTTTCGTCCCAGCCATATTCCTGCGCGTAGAGCATGCCCTGGCGGCGCGTGATCCAGCCGATATCGCCGACCTGCGGCGGCCGCAGGATGTAGGGCACCTTGGGTTCGCGGCGGTCGCCGAGCAGGTGCTGCACGGTGCGCATGGCCTTGACCAGGCGCTCCTGGTCGGCCGGCGCCAGACGATCGAGCAGAGCGCGCACCTGGTCGTGCGAATCCTGGTTGAGCGGCGCGAAGGCCTCCCTGCCCGCCTCAGTGATAGCGATCGAGGAACGCCGCGCATCGGCCTCGCTGGCGGCGCGCTCGACCAGGCCGCGCTCCTCGAACTTCTTGAGGAGCCGGCTGACATAGCCGGGGTCGAGCCCGAGGTCGCGCACGAGGTCGCTGGCAACCGGCCCGTCGCGATGGGCGAGTTCATAAAGCACCCGCGCCTCGGTCAGCGAGTACGGGCTCTTCAGCAGGCCCTCGTCGAGCAGCCCGATCTGGCGTGTGTAGAAGCGGTTGAACTCGCGCACCGCGTCGATGCGCTCCTTGCCGGGGTGATCGTGGATGGTCATGGGGCTTCTCCTGTCGTGGACAGGATCAATCATTTAGTTGACTGAGTCAATAAAATGGTTGTGGCAAGGCACCGTACACGCCACTCACCCCATCGGCAGCGCCGGCCAGAACTCCACGATCCGCCCGCCGGCAAACACCGCGATCGAGCCGAAATGCTGCAGCACAGCCTCGCTTTGCGTCGGCCGCAGGAAGGCGTAGTCGCCGGGCTTCACGTCCGCTCCGGCCGGCAGACCCATGAATTGCTGGTTGGACGACAGGCCGATCAGGCCGTTGGGCTTCATGCCTTCGGGAAACGCCGGCTCGGCCATCCACTTGCCGCCATAGAGATAGCAGCCCTTGCGTGGGAACAAGCCAAGCGCCTGAAGCAGGCGGGAGACCGCCGGCGGTCCAGGCAGTTGCGGATCGAGCGCCTTCAGGATCGGCGTCGCGATGAAGGCGGCAGGTTGGAAGCCGTTCAAGCCGGGCTTGTCGAAGTCGCCCGGCAGCACGAAGGCCGAGCCGATCGACACCTCGTTGGCAATGCCCGCGCCATGCAGCAGCGCCGTCTTCGAGCCGCCGATGTTGAGGATGTGGCGCTGGTCGGGCTTCAGCACGTCGATGAAGCCCGCGGCCTCGGCGGAAGCCTTCTTCAGCGCCCTGGCCGCGCCGCCGAACAGCCCCGGGATTTCCGGCGCGTGCGCCTCGTAGGCCATGATGCCCTCGCAATGCAGGCCGCCCGGTATTTCGAGCGCCGCGATCTCCGATGGACTGGAAAAGCCGCCGCGATGCAGGCCGACATCGACCTCGAAGGCAAAGCGCAGCTCGGTGTCGAGCGCGGCGGCCAGCGCGCCATATTCGGACAGCCGCCCGGGCGTGTCGATCAGCCAGCAGACGCGCGACCACCAGCCGGCGCCGCCTCTGGTCAAGGCCGATCTGGCGGCGCCCACCGGCATCGGCTTGCCGTAGAGCAGATCGCCCTCGGGAAAGGCATCCAGCACGGCCTGCGTCACCGGCGGATGGAAGGTCATGAAGCGGTTGGCGCCCAGCGCCTTCGCGATGTGCGAAAGCAGCGGCACGCAAGGCAGCGACTTGTCGACCAGCCGCACCTCAAGGCCGGGCGCCAGCCTTTGCTTCACCAGCGCGATATTGCCGTCCAGCCGGTCGCGATCGAGCACAAGGCAAGGCCGAGAGATGTCGGCGGCTCTCAACGCCTTCGACAGCCCGGCGAAATAGGCGCTCATTGCTGGATGCCGAACAGGCCGGCCATGTAGGGCGACACGAAGCGGTCCTCGGGGTCGATGTCGCGCCGCACGGCCATCGCATCGTCCCAGCGTGGATAGAGCTTCCTGAAATCCGCCGCCTTCAGGCTGTGCATCTTGCCCCAATGCGGCCGGCCGCCATATCTGCGGAAGATCGGTTCGGCGGCGCGCATGAACGGCAGCGGGTCGTTCGCCGCATCGTGATGGATGGCGATCGAGCAGGTCAGCCTCTTGTGGAAAGGCGAAAGCCAGAATTCGTCGGGCGCCACCGAACGCACCTCCATCGGGAAATAGACTTCCGGAAAGTGCTTTTCCGTCAGCGCGATGATCTCGGCCAACGCCTTGGGACCTTCCTCGTAAGGCAGGTGGTACTCCATCTCATTGAATTTCGTGCGACGATCGCTGGCATAGACATTGAGCCAGTCCTGCACATAGTCCTCGGACGGCACCTTCTTGACCGCGCCCTTGATCAACGCGCGGCGCAGCGACGGAAGCCAGCGCAGCACAGTGCGCAGCTTGCGCAGCGTCGCCAGCCCCTCCTCGTCGTTCTCGGTCGGCCGCGCAGTGGTCGGCTGGTCGCTCAGGTCGCTGGCGATGAACTGCACGTAGCCTGCGAAGGGGATATAGTAGAATTCGGCCGAACGGTGCGCGGCCATCATGGTCTCGAAGTCGCGCAGCATGTCGCCAACCGGCAGCACCCATTTGCGCCGCCGCAACCGATAGGTGGCGATGTTGGTCATCGCCACTTCGGTGAGCACGCCGAAAGCGCCGAGCGCGACACCGGTGGCATGGATCATGTCCCGGTCGCTCGCGCGGCTGAACTCGCGCAGTTCGCCCTTCCCGTCGACAAGCTGCACCGTCTCCAGTTGCGTGTGATAGGCGCCGAGCGTCGTGCCGGAGCCATGGGTGGCGGTGCCCAGCGCGCCGCCGATCGCCTGGCGGTCGATGTCGCCCATGTTGGGCAGGCCCTGGCCGATATCCTGCAGGATGCGCATCAGGGCGCCCAGCCTTGTGCCCGCCCTCACCCGCGCCAGGTTGCCGGCGGCGTCATGCGCGACCAGCCCTTCGATCTTCTCCAGCGAGACGATCGTGCCGTCAGACTGCACCAGCGGCGTGAAGGAATGGCCGGCACCGACGACGCGCAAGGGACCAGGCGCCGAGCGCACCAGTTCCGCCAGTTCGCCGGCGTCGGCCGGCGTGGCGATCAGCTTCGGCGCGGCTTTCACGAAGCCCGACCAGTTGCTCCAGGAATTCATCATGGTGCCCTCCCGTTCAGGCCCCGACGCGCCGCCCGCGCGCGACGAGGAAGACGCCAAGCAACGCCACGCTGGCGAATGCCGTGCCGGCGGCGAACAGCGGCACGGGCCGGAAGTTCTGGCCCTCGATCAGCAGCGAGGCGGCGATAGGGCCGATGGCGAGGCCGAAGAGCTGGGCGGCCGGCACCAGAAGCGCCGCATTGCGTGTCTCGTCCGCCGTGATTGCAAGGCGGATCTGGTAGGGCACGATGAAGAGCAGGATGAAGCCCATCACCAGGGCCACCGCCCAGAAGAGGGTGAGCCCGGGGCCGGACGCGAGCAAGGCCGAGCAGACGACCGCGATGGCGCCGATCACGACGATGACGAAGCGGTAGTCGATGCGCGCCTCGAACGCGGTGGCGGTCATCGCGCCCACCACCTGCGCGGCAAGGCTTGCCGAGACCATCAGGCCGACAGTGCGGCCGTCGATGCCGAACTGCGCGCCGATCGGTTCGAGGAAGGCCCAGACCGCACCGAAGAACATGAAGTAGCAGAAGATCGACAACAGCGCGGTGATCGCTGGCACGGTGAGCACATTGGCGAAGTGCTCTTCCTTCGGCAGGTCGGCATAGTCATCCGCCACGGCCCAGGCGACGACAAGCGACAGGAGGCAGACGACCCCGAGCGCGATGAAACCGCCGGCAGAGCCGGCCGCCGGCACGGCATAGAGCGCAAGCAGCAGCGCCAGCGCGCATTGCGCCAGCGTCTGCAGCGTGACGAAATAGCCGCCGATGCGCTCGGCCCGGCGCGAGCGGGCGATCAGTTCCGTGGCAACCGCTACCAGGCCGCCTTCCGCAAGGCCCGCCAAAGTGCGCGCGCCGATAAGCGCGGTCGGGTTCGTGGCATAGGCCGTCCAGAAATTGGCCAGCGCCAGCAGGACGAGCAGCACGGTGCTTTTCCAGCGCATATTGCGGGCCGGCAAGAGCATCGCGACGACCGCGGAGCCGATGGCTATGGCGATCATCTCGGCGGTGGCGACAAGGGCAAGCTCGTCGCCCGTGACATGGCCTTCCGTATAAAGCGCCCCAAGCAGCACCGGCTGCAGCCCGAGGATGAGCAGGCCAACCGAGCCGATCCACAGCGCCGAGGCCAGTTGCAGGCCGGTCGGATTGCCGACCAGCCAGTCGGCATTTTCCGCATGTGCTAAATCAGCAGTCACGAGCGCCCTCCCTTGCGACCCGACCGAAAAGCTGACAAGTTATCAGCATCGCAAAACTGATACTCGATCAGGTTCATGTCAACCGCGAAATTCGCATCATCCGCGAGAAGATTTGGCGCATGACGCAATCAAGGCGCACGACGACGGAACCACGGCGCAGGCCCAAGCAGGAGCGCAGCCGCGAGCGTATCGACGCCATCCTGGCCACGACCATGCGCCTGATCGGCGAGAAGGGCATCGACGCGGTAACGATGAAGGAGGTCGGCGCGCTGGCCGGCGGGCCGATCGCCACCGTCTACCACTACTTCCCCAACAAGTCGGCGATCCTGGCCATGCTCTACGAGCGTTTCTCGGAAGAGAGCCGGGCGCGCTTCGGCGCTATCATCACCGAAATCCGCGGACTGGACGGCGTGACCGCCGCCGCCGACCGGATGCTCGACGACTATTACAGCCGCGTGGCGGCGGACCCGGCGATCCAGGACCTGCAGAACGCGATCCAGGCCGACAAGGCGCTGCAGCATCTTGACATCGCCGAGACGAGGCATCAGGCAAAGATGTTCTGCGACCATGTCGGGCCGATGCTTCGAGCGGAGCAACGCGAGGCCTTTGGGCGCGTGGTGTTCCTCATCTTCCAGCTTGCCGGCGGGGTGGTGCGGCTGGCGCTGACGCAGGACAGGCAAGAAGGCTCGCGCACGATCGAGGATTACCGCTCGATCATCCACACGCAGTTGCGGTTGTTTTTGTAGGACGGTTGGCAGGCCGCAAACGCCGGCGCTCACCCCCCTCTGGCCTGCCGGCCATTTCCCCCCTCGAGGGGGGAGATTATCTGCTCGCCAGCTTTCGCCAATCGCCAACGCTAGAGGA
>JBFLWR010000426.1:0-15712 GCA_040755925.1 Pseudomonadota bacterium | reverse complement strand
GAGGGGGAGATGTCCGGCAGGACAGAGGGGGGTGCGACAGAACTCAGCCTATCCAACTACGGCCCCTTACGGCGACGCCGAAAGCACCGCCTCACACTTTGACCAGCTGCTCCACCCGCCCCTTCTCGCCGAAGATCCTCAGATACCTCTTGATCTCCTTCTCATCCCCGGTCGCCTTGGCCGGATTGTCCGACAGCTTTACCGCCGGGCGGCCGTTGGCCTCGGTGACCTTGCAGACCAGCGAGATGGCGTCGAGGCTGCTGGTTTCGATCGGCGCGCAGCCCTCGAAATCGTTGGTGAGGTTGGTGCCCCAGCCGAAGGACATGCGCACCTTGCCGCGGAAATGCCTGTAGGTTTCCTCAATGGTCTCGACCTCGAGCCCGTCGGAGAAGATCAGCAGCTTCTGCTTGGGGTCCTTCCCCTTCTCGCGCCACCAGGAAATGATCTTCTCGCCGCCCTCGATCGGCGGGGCGCTGTCGGGGCGGAAGCCGGTCCAGTCGGCGACCCAGTCCGGCGCGTCGCGCAGGAAGGATGCCGTGCCGAAGGCGTCGGGCAGCACGATCAACAGGTTGCCGCCATAGTAGCGCTGCCAGTCCTGCAGCACCCTGTAGGGCGCTTCCTTCAATTCCTTTTCCGAATTGGCGAGCGCCGCGAACACCATCGGCAGCTCATGCGCGTTGGTGCCCAGCGCCTCGAGGTCGTTGTCCATGGCGAGAAGCACGTTGGAGGTACCGGTAAAGGCCTCGCCGATGCCTTCCTTCAGCGCCTCCACGCACCAGCGCTGCCACAGGAACGAGTGGCGGCGGCGCGTGCCGAAATCCGATATGCGGATGCCGGGCAAGGCCTTCAGGCGCTCGGTCTTGTCCCACATCTTGGCTTTGGCGCGGGCATAAAGCACGTCGAGCGCGAACGGACCATAGGTGCGCATGGCCGCGCGGGATCGGAGCTCGTTGATGATGGCCAGAGCCGGGATTTCCCATAGCGTGGTGTACATCCAAGGGCCGGCGAAGGAGAGCACGTACTGCCCGTCGCGCCTGGTGAGCTCGTAGTCGGGCAGCCGGAAACCTTCCAGCCAGGCGAGGAACTCCGGTTCGAAAATCTGCTTGCGGCCATAGAAATTGTTGCCGCCCAGCCAGATCATTTCCTTCTTGGAGAAACGCAGCGTGCGGGCATGGTCGAGCTGCTCGCGCAACTCACCCTCGTCGATATCGTCGGCGAGGCGCACGGAGGTGGTGCGGTTGATCAGGGTGAAGGTGGCGTTGACCTTGGGATACATGCCCCAGATCATCTGCAGCATGAGAAGCTTGTAGAAATCGGTGTCCAGCAGGCTGCGGACGATCGGGTCCAGCTTCCAGGTGTGATTGTAGACGCGCCGCGCTATATCGGTCCGTGCCATGTCCGCTCACCATAAGCGCATCGCGCCGAAGTCGAGGCGCCGCGCTTCAAGCCTTCGTTTTCAGCAATTCCGGACGAAAGACCGCCGTGCGGTTTCCTGCAATTGCTGTAGCCAGTTGCCTCTTAGCATTGAATTTTTGAAAGCGCTGCCCGCTTTGCCGGCTGGCCCGACAAAAAGAGGTCGCGACGGTCCAGCCTTCAGCCCGTCGTCCTTGCCCCGATAACCTTGAGCGCGGGACGTTTGCGGCGATTGGACGAGCGACCCGCCACAGGCGCGTCGGCGCGGGCTTCGTCCTGCTCCTTCTCGGCGAACAGCCAGTCTATGAAGAGCTGGACGATCGGCGCCGAGCGCATCTCGTTGCGGCAGACGACGTAGAAGTCATCGACTGCCGGCACCGACAAAGTGAACGGCGCAACAAGCATGCCCCTTGCGAGCAAGGCGCGCGCGGTGACGGAGTCACCCAGCGCAACGCCGTGGCCATGGACCGCGGCCTCGACCGCCATGCGCGCGTCGCCCAGGTGATGGCGGCGGCCGCGCTCCAGATCCAGCGCATCCGCGGCGGCCAGCCAGGTATGCCACTCGCGGCCGTCGTCGCCATGCAGGAAGACATGATCAGAGAGATCGCGAACGTTGCGGATCGGCCGGTTGTTGATCAGCGTCGGGCTGACCACGGGGAACAGTTCGAGGCCGGACCATTTGCGCATCCAGCAGTCGGCCCAGCCGCCATCGCCGTAATGCACGCAGACATCGATATGCGGCGCGCGGACGTCCTTGGCATCGTTGGACGGGATCAGGGTGAGCTGGATATCCGGATATTGCGCGGTGAATGAGCCCAGCCGGGGCGTCATCCAGAGCAGCAGCAGCGCCGGGACGCAGGACACCGAGAGCGTGCCGGCACGCGCCGGCCTGGTCATGCGCTGGGTGGCGGCGGCGATGCCGTCGAACGCGGCCGATACCGCCGGCAATAGTTCGGCGCCGTGCGGTGTGAGCTTTACCCTTTGCCCTGTGCGCTCGAACAGCTTCACGCCGAGCGACAGCTCCAATGCCTTGATCTGGTGGCTGACGGCGCCATGCGTGACGTGGAGCTCGCCCGCTGCCTTGGTCAGCGAGGCATGGCGCGCCGTGGCCTCGAAGGCGCGAAGGGGGTTGAGCGGCGGCAGGCGTTTGACCACGGGCAACTTCCACAAGTTTGTGAGATTTTCTCACAAACGAGAGCCTAACAATATCAATTGCTTTTTCAAAGCCGCTGCCCGACACTTTTGCCGCAGACAGCTTTCAAGAGACGTGGGCCCGCAAGCACCAGCGGACATGATCCAGCCTGACGACGGCTGGCTCGACAACAGCCGTCCGGGCGCCCTGCAGGCAGCATGAAGGAGGAATTTCGATGGGTTACGATCGCGGCAAGCTCGAGGCGTTGCGCCGCAAATATGGCGAGAGCCATGGCGGCGAAATGTTCGATCCGAAGTTCCGCAAGGTTGCCGACAAGATCTTCAACAAGAGCGGCACGCGTCTGGCGCCCTATTCCGGCATCCCGACCTTCCTCGCCGCGCCCCATCTCCAGGTCACGGCCGAAAATCCGGATTTCGGCGACCTGCAGGTGGCGATGATCGGCGTGCCGATGGACCTCGGCGTGACCAACCGCCCGGGCTCGCGCTTCGGGCCGCGGGCGTTGCGCGCCATCGAGCGCATCGGGCCATACAACCACGTGCTGGAATGCGCGCCGACGCATGAGCTTCGGGTGGCCGATATCGGCGACGTGCCGTTCCGCAGCCGCTACCGGCTGGAGATCAGCCACGAGGACATCGAAAAGCGCGCCAACCAGATCGTCGATGCCGGCGTGCTGCCGCTTTCGGTCGGCGGCGACCACTCGATCAGCCATCCGATCCTGAAGGCGGTGGGCAAGAAGGCGCCGGTCGGCATGATCCATATCGACGCCCACTGCGACACCAGCGGCCTGTTCGACATGACCAAATTCCACCATGGCGGACCGTTCCGCAACGCGGTGCTGGACGGCGTGCTCGATCCGTCACGCACGATCCAGATCGGCATCCGCGGCTCGGCCGAATATCTGTGGGAGTTCACCTACGAGTCGGGCATGACCGTCGTCCATGCGGAAGAGGTGACTGGCCTTGGCATACCCGCCATCATCGAGAAGGCGCGGAAGATCGTCGGCGACGGCCCGACCTACATTTCCTTCGACGTCGACAGCATCGACCCGGCTTTCGCGCCGGGCACCGGCACGCCTGAAGTCGGCGGGCTAACGACGCGCGAGGTGCTGGAGCTGCTGCGTGGGCTGAAAGGCCTCAACATCGTCGGCGGCGACGTCGTCGAGGTGGCGCCGCAATATGACTCGACCACCAACACCGCCCATGTCGGCGCCCAGGTGCTGTTCGAGATCCTGAGCCTGATGGTGTTCAGCCCGGCACTCAAGAAGGACTAAAGTCGATTTTTTTCCACGCAATTCCGGGCGGAAAACCGCGTCGCACTTTTCCTGGAATTGCTCCAACCAAATACGGCCGTCGCGCTGGAGCCGGCGGCCGTATTCAACAACAAGCTTCCAGCAGGGGAACCACAATGACACTTCGCAACGCAGTGAAATACGCATTCGCAGCAGTCATGATGCTGGGCTCCGCCGGCCTGGCCACACAGGCCGCAAAGGCCGACGCGATCGACGACATCGCCAAGGCCGGCGCCATCAATGTCGGCATCTTCTCGGACTTTCCGCCCTTCTCCTCGGCCAGCGCCGACATGAGCATCAAGGGCTATGACGTCGACGTCGCCCAGGCAATCGCCGATTCCCTGAAGGTGAAGCTCAACCTGGTCAGCGTGACTGGCCAGAACCGCATTCCCTATCTCACCGACAAGCGCGTCGATATCCTGATGAGCGTCGGCTATTCCAAGGAGCGCGAGCAGGTGATCGACTTCGCCGCCGCCTACGCGCCTTACTACATCGCCGTCATCGGCCCGGCGGCGCTTGCCGTCAAAGGCAAGGACGACCTTGCCGGCAAGTCGATTGCCGTCAACCGCGGCACGCTGGAGGATACCTCGCTCACGCAAGCCGCGCCTGCCTCGGCCGACATCCGCCGCTTCGACAACTACAACGCTGTCATCCAGGCCTTCATCTCCGGCCAGACGCAGTTGATGGTGGTCGGCAACGACGTCGGCGCCCAGGTCCTGGCCAAGCAGGATGCGCTGAAGCCCGAGCAGAAGTTCCAGCTGCTCACCTCGCCTTCGCATATCGGCCTCAACAAGAACGAGGACCGGCTGAAGAAGGCGGTCAACGACGCGGTCGCCAAGATGCTAGCCGACGGCAAGCTGGACGAAAGCTCGAAGACCTGGCTGAAGACGCCGCTCAATCCCGACAACCTCAAGGATTGATCCAAGCAGCGGTTCGGCTCCAGAATGGCGCCGGACCGCTCGCATTGTCTTCGCTCCGCGCCTTCTCGGACTTGCGCTAGCAACAAGGTCAATCGCCATGGGCTACAGCCTCGACTTCGGCTGGCTTGCAGGTGCGGCAGGCGTTATCGCGCAGGGCGCGGCGACGACGGTCCTGCTGATCGCCGTCACCACAGTCGCGGGAACCTTCCTGAGCATCCTGGGCGCCGCCGGCAAGAGAAGCGGCCCGAAGCCGCTGCGGCTGGCGATCGCCACCTATGTGGAGGTGATGCGCAACACGCCCTTCCTGGTGCAGCTGTTCTTCATCTTCTTCGGCCTGCCCAGCCTCGGCATCAGGCTGGACCCCATCCTTGCCGCGATGCTGGCGATGACGCTGAACATGGCGGCTTACACGATCGAGATCGTCGGCGCCGGGCTTGACGCCGTGCCGCGGGGACAGACCGAGGCGGCGCTCGCGCTTGGCCTCAGGCCTCGGCAAGTGTTCGTCAAGATCGTTCTGCCACAAGCGCTCAAAGTGATCTATCCGGCCCTGACCAGCCAGATCGTCATCATGATGCTGGAATCGGCCGTGGTGTCGCAGATCGCGGTGCAGGAACTGACCTACCAGGCGGACATGCTGCAGGCACGCACCTTCCGCGCCTTCGAGACCTATCTGGTGGTGACGCTGGTCTATCTCGGCCTGTCGATGGGGCTGCGCCGGCTGCTCGTTGCCGGCGGGCGCCGGGCTCTCGGGGCGGGCGTGTCATGATCGAATTCACCTTCTGGGACATCCTGCGCAACCTGCTGCTCGCCACACGCTGGACCGTGCTTTTGTCGCTCGCCGCCTTCGTCGGCGGCGCGCTGGTAGGGCTTGCCGTGCTGTTCCTGCGCATATCGAAGAACAAATGGATCAAGCGGATCGCCTCGGGCTACATCGCGCTGTTCCAGGGAACGCCGCTCTTGATGCAGCTCTTCCTGATGTTCTTCGGCCTGCCGATGCTTGGGCTGCGCATCGAGCCGTGGACGGCGGCGGTGCTTGGCCTCACCTTCTTTGCCAGCGCCTATCTGGCCGAGATCTGGCGCAGCGGCGTCGACGCGCTGCCACAGGGACAGTGGGACGCGGGCGCTAGTCTCGGCCTCCATTATCTTCAGGAGCTGAGGCTGATCATCCTGCCGCAGGCGTTCACGATCACACGCGCGCCGACCGTCGGCTTCCTGGTGCAGTTGATCAAGTCGACGGCGCTGACGTCGATCATCGGCTTCGAAGAACTGGTGAGGACCTCCAACGCCATCAACAATGCGACCTTCGAGCCATTCACAGTCTACGGCCTGGTGGCGCTGATCTTCTTCCTCATGTGTTTTCCGCTGACGCAGTATGCGCGCCGGCTGGAGCGCACAGCAGGTCGTTGAACCGAGAGCGGTTTGGGTCGCCACCCTGGTGATTGTCCATCGTCTGGCGTTGCTATTTCGAAGTTCATATGATGAACAATCGTGTCCCGCGTCTGTACCCACTTGGAAAACCAGGTATGGTCGCAGAATATGCGCGGAGTTTGAGCGTTGCTGCCTACAGGGGTGACTATGTGAAGCGAACTGTGCTCTGGATGGCGGTTGCCTGTGTGGTCGCGCTAATCGCTGTACTTTGTGCGGGGGTTGCCTGGATCTTGATTACTTCCAATTGGTATCCACCAGCACTGTTCTCACAGCAATTCGCCGGCGAAAATCATTCGAATGAGATGAAGACGGACGCGGCCATCACCGCGATTCTCCAAAAGAACTTTCCTTCGGGAACCGCCGTCAGAGATTTGAGGTCTTCGCTGTCCGGAGCGAGATTTCAAGACGTTCCACCGCCGCCGCCTGATTGCGTTCCAGCAGACAAGCAGGCAGAGGCCCGAGGAGCCTATACACCCTGTTACGACAACAGCAATCAGATGGAATACTTCTGGACACTCGGATTTGTGTGCCGCGATCACATCACCGTCAGATGGTCCGCGGACGAAGCCGGCAATGTTATTCGCATCGAAGGCTCCCACAGTAGTGCTTGCCTTTAGGTGGTATGTGGGATTGGCAAACATTTTCGGCGCATGTAATTGGCGCTTAGCGGACGTGACGGCGTTGCCCCGGCCGCCCGCGCGGCGGCGCCCAAGGACGTGCCGGATTTCCTCGCGGTGTTGAAGCAGTAGCTGGCCGCACCGCGCCTCAATGTCCGAAGGACAGCGATGGCGTGATGTGGTCACGCCGCAGCCAGCGTGCCAGCAGAAGCGCCGCGACCACGGCCAGTCCCGTGGCGAGGCCGATCCAGATGCCAACGCCCTCGAGGCCGAAGTGGAAGGCGAGCAGCACGCCGAGCGGCAAGCCGACGCCCCAATAGCCGACGGCGGCGTAGATCATCGGCACCTTGGTGTCGTGCAGTCCGCGCAGCATGCCGGCAGCGACGGCCTGCGCGCCGTCGAAGACCTGGAACAGCGCGGCAAAGACCAGGAACGACACGGCAAGCGCCACCACCCTCGCATTGCCCGGATCGGCGAGGTCGATGAAGGCGCTGATCAACAAATGCGGCCACAGGATCATCACCAGCCCCATCAGCGCCATGAAGGAAACGCCGATGACATAGGCCGTCCAGCCGGCGCGCGAGACGCCTTCCGGATTGCCGGCGCCATGGGCGAGGCCGACGCGCACGGTCACCGCCTGATTGAGGCCGAGCGGCACCATGAAGGAGATCGAGGCGATCTGGATGGCGATGGCATGCGCCGCCAAGGAATCCGCGTCGATGAGGCCCATCAGCAGCGCCGCAGCATTGAAGATCGTCACCTCGAACGCCAGGATGCCGGCGATCGGCAGGCCGAGCTTCAGCAGGCCGCGAAAGCGCGGCCAGTCGGAGCGCCAGAAGCGGCCGAACAGGTGGTAGCGGCGGAACTTCCTTTCCAGCATCACCACGGCGGCCAGGCCCACGAACATCAGCGTGCTGGAAAGCGAGGTGGCGAGACCAGAGCCGGCAATACCCATGGCCCGGAAGCCAAGATTGCCGAACATGAAGACCCAGTTGAACAGCACGTTGCAGGCGACCGCCACGAAGACGATGATCAATGCCCAGCCGGGCCGCTCCAGCGCCGAGATGAAGGAGCGCAGCACGATGTAGCCGTAGAAAGGCAGCACCGCCCATTGCAGCCAGTGCAGGTAGATACCGGCCTGATGGGCGAGTTCGGGCTTCTGGCCCATGGCGAGAAGCACCTCCTCGCCATGCGACAGGAAGAGCCAGATCGGGATCGAGATCAGGATCGCCAGCCATAGGCCTTGCCGCACCGTACGGCGCAGGTCGCGCACGGAATGGCGGCGGCGGCCGAGTTCGGTCGCCATCATGGGCGAGGTCGCCAGCATCAGGCCGAGCCCGAAGATCAGCGGCATGAAATAGAGGTTGGCGCCCAGCGCGCCAGCGGCCAGCGTGTCCGGACCCAGCCGGCCCATCATCATGACGTCGGTGGCGGTCATGGCCGTCTGGCCGAGATTGGTGAGCACCATCGGCCAGGCGAGCGCCAACGTCGCCCCGATTTCCTGACGCCAAAGATTTTCCGGCGCGCGGGCGCCGGTTTCGATCGCAGACATTGTTCCGTTCTTTCAGAACACGGCGCGTCGGCAAAAAAGCCGGAAGCCGCACAGCAACGGCACAAAATGGCGCCGTTTGCGTCGTCTATTGAACGAAATGCGACACGATGGCAAGGGAGGAGGCCCCGGCAGCTATTGAGCCAGCGGCAGGGCGGCCGGCGTCACGTTCCCTTGCCGAGCACAGCTTGCTACGATTTGCGCGGGCTTTGGAAAGCCGGCGAAGCATACCCGGGAGGTGAGGATGCCGTTCAGGCGCAGAAAGAACCCGGCCGCCATTCCGCGCACCGTGCCGGCCTTCGAGCACATCGTCACGCAGGCAGGCGACAGTTTCCTGTGGCGGCTGGACGACTACCCCTGGGAGCGCAATGTCTGGAACTTCCATCCGGAATACGAGATCCATCTTTTGCGCAAATCGTCCGGCGTGGTGCTGGTCGGCGACCATATCGGCGAGTTCGGGCCGGGCTATCTTACGATCGTGGGCGGCGGCCTGCCGCATGACTGGGTGACCGCGGTTCAGCCCGGCGAACTGATCGAAGGCCGCGACATCGTCCTGCAGTTCGACCCGGAGCGGCTGCGCGGGTCGGCAGGATTGCTGCCCGAGCTGCGCGAACTGGAGCCGTTCCTGGAACGCTCGCTCCGAGGCATGGTCTTCCATGGCCGGACCGCCATCGACGGCGCCGCGTTGATGGAAGCGATGGGCGCGGTGCACGGGCTTACCAGGTTCCGCCTGTTCGTCGAGCTGCTGGACTTGCTGGCCAAGACCGATGAATACCAGCTGCTGTCGTCGCCGGATTTCTCGCCGGCTCTCGACGCCGCCTCGCTCGACATCATCCAGCGCACACTGACCTACCTGTTCCAGCATTTCGCCGAAGACCTGAAGCTTCCGGATGTGGCGGAACTGGCCGGCATGAGCGAAAGCACGTTCTCGCGCTTCTTCCAAAAAAACACCGGCAACAGCTTCAGCGATCATGTGGCCAAGCTCAGGCTCTGGCAGGCCTGCAAGCTGCTCGCCGATACCGAAATCCCGATCACGGACATCTGTTTCCAGGTCGGCTACATGAATATCTCAAACTTCAACCGGGCCTTCCTGCGCAAGCACAAGATGACCCCGTCATCCTATCGAAAGCTGTCACGGCAACGGCTGACGCTGCGGGCCTGATCAGGTCCGCAATCCCACCCAAGACGGGACTGATACTTGTGTGACGGACTGTCCCTGCCCGAGCGATTCTTTTGCATCGCACAATGCATAAAAGTACAGGTCTATTGCAAAAGGGCTTCTAGCTTGCCTGGTTGCAACTCCTCATTGTCAGCACAGGACGGCAGGTTGCCCGGGTGACGGTGAGGGTCATGGCCCGTGGACTTCCGCCTCCTGCAAGTCATGTTGGAGGAGAAAAGACAATGAAATCAATTAGGCTCGCTGCCAGCCTGGGCGCAGCTTTCATGCTTACCGCTTCTGTTTCAACCGTGGCGCTGGCGCAGGCGCCGATCTGCTCGGCGCCGGTCAAGGTGCTGGCGCAACCGCGCGACGGGCTCACCCTGCTCGAGGACTCAAAGGAAGAGTTCAAGAAGCTCTCCGGCGCCGGCTTCCAGATCGACTATCTCAACGAGAACGACCGCCGGGCCAAGTCGCGCGCCGATGCGTCCACCGTCGGCAACTACAACGTCTACTATGTCGACGAGGCCAATGTCGCGCTTTTCGCCTCGTCGAAATGGATCGTGCCGCTGACCGATTATTATCCGGCTGAATACGACTTCGCCGATTTCGATCCCGGCCGCCAGAAGGTCGCCACCTATGACGGCTAGGTCTGGTTCGCGCCGCTGACCGGGGGCGGCGACCTGATGGTCTATCGCAAGGACGTGCTGGAAGCCGCTGGCATCCAGCCGCCGAAGACGCTGGACGAGCTCATCGCCGACGTGCCGAAGCTGACCGATCCCGGCAAGGGCATGTACGGCATTGCGCTGCGAGGCGCGCGCGGCTCGGGCGCCAATGTCTGGCGTTGGATGCCCCTCTTCAAGGCTTACGGCGGCAAGTGGTTCGACGGTGACAAGCCGGCTTTCAATTCGGACGCGGCGGTGAAGGCGACCGAGACCTATCTCAAGCTGTTCAAGGATTCCGCTCCGGGAACCCAGACCGGCAGCTGGGATGAATCGACCGGCGCCTTCCTCTCCGGCCAGGTCGCCATCCTCGTCGAATCGACGCCGCTTTCGGGCATGGCGGTCGATCCCAAGACCTCGCAAGTGGTCGGCAAGGTCGGCTTCCTGCCGCCACCCTCGCCGCTGCCCGGCGGCGGCTATGGCCATGGCCTTGCCATCGCGGCCAAGGCCAATGCGGACGACGCCTCGAAAAAATGCGCCGGCCTGTTCATCGCCTGGGCGACCTCGAAGGAAAATGAGAAGCGCCGGCTCGACGCGCACCAGTTCGGCGAGTTGAACCGCACCAGCATCCTGTCCAGCAAGGAATTCGCCGACATCTACGGCGCCGATCTCGGCAAGGCGCTGGCCGACACCGGCAAAGTCACCGCGGTGAACTTCTGGCAGGACCCGCGCTGGCCCGATCTCGGCGACCGCTGGGGCATCATCCTGGAAGAGCTGGTCACCGGCACGCGCACCGACATCAAGGGCGGCCTCAACGAACTCGAGGCTTACGCCAACGATCTGGTGAAGAAGAAGTAATCCTCCCGCCCGCGACGCGCGGTACACGGCGCTCGCTGGAGTGCCGGGACCTGCGCGTCGCGGATATTTTCACTGATTGTCGCTCCCCGACGCCGGCCATATCCGGCATCCGGAACACAAGCGAGGATAGAATGCGCCGACGCTCATCCCTGCCGGTCACGTTTCTCGTTCCGACTCTGGCCATCCTGCTCGTGCTGTCGATGGTGCCGACGCTCTACGCCATCGTCATCGCCCTGCAGAACCGGGAGCTGAGCTCGTCCGGCTATTCCTGGGTCTGGTTCTCGAACTTCGCCGACCTGTTCCTCGACCGCCGCTTCCTCAATGCCGTCTGGGTCGCGGTGAAATGGGAGATCGTCACCGTGGTCGCCACCATGGCGGTGGCGATCGGACTCGGGGTTCTGATGTTCGAGGTCGCCTCGCCGCGCCTGCGCAATTTCTACTGCCTGCTGTTCATCATTCCGGTGCTGTTGCCCCGGGTCTCGGCCGCCTTCGTGTGGAAGTTCGCCTATCATCCGCTCTACGGCATCGCCACCTATCCCTACCGGCTGCTCACCGGCGGACTGATCTTCGACCCGCTTTCCCAGGCATCCACGGCGCTGTTCGCGGTCGCCTCGGTCGATGTCTGGCAGTGGGGACTGTTCTTCGCCGTGATCGTGCTGAAGCTGCTCGAGACCTTGCCGCCACAGCCTATCGAGGCGGCTAGGCTCGACCACGCGCGACGCTGGCAGATCCACGCCTATGTGACGCTGCCGATGCTCAAGGCGCCGCTGATCAGCCTGATGTTCGTCAAGATGATCGAGTCGCTGCGCTCGTTCGACCTGATCTATGTGATGACGCGCGGCGGACCCGGCGTGGCGACCGAGACGCTCGACATGTACGCCTTCTCGCAGGGTTTCATCGAATCCGGCAAGGTCTCCTACGCGTCGGCCATGGCGGTGCTGATGATGATCGCGACGGTGATCACCTTCACCTTCCTGTGGAAGCGGGTGCAGGCATGAAGCCTTACCCGATAAGACTGGGCCGCCTGATCGCCAAGGCCATCCTGGCGCTGGCCGGCTTCATGGCCGTGTTCCCGCTGCTGTGGACCGCGCTCAACGCCTTCAAGAACAATGTCGACATCATCACACGCATTCCGCGGCTGGTGTTCACGCCCACGCTCGCCAATGTCGGCTACATTCTCGGCCGCGACAGCGTGCTCACCGGCCTCTACAACTCAGTTGTCGCCTGCGGCTCGGCCGTGCTGATCGGCGTCGTGCTCGGCCTGCCGGCCGCCTATGCGGTGGCGCGTTACCCCAACCGCTTCGCCGGCGACATCCAGTTCTTCGTGCTGTCGCTGCGCTTCCTGCCGCCGGTTGCCGTGGCGATCCCGCTCATGGTGATCTGGCTGCAGATCGGCCTCTACGACACGCTTCCAGCGCTGATCGTCACCTATTCGCTGCTCACCATCTCGGTGATCATGTGGCTCGCCATCCCCGCCTTCCAGGCCGTGCCGAAGGAGATCGAGGAGGCGGCCTTCGTCGACGGCTATGGCGCCTATGCGGTGTTCTGGCGCGTCGCCCTGCCCGTGGCGGCGCGTTCGCTGGCCGGCGCGATCGCCTTCAGCTTCGTGCTGGTCTGGAACGAGTTCCTGATCGCGTTGATGCTGTCGAGCTCGAACGCCAAGACCTTGCCGATCGTCGCCTCGGAGCTGTCGCAGCAGGGCATGAACGTGCCGTGGGGAATCCTCAACGCCTCGGTCGTGCTTTTGTCGCTGCCGCCGCTGCTGTTCCTCGGCGTCCTGAGCGGCTTCCTGAATTCCGTTTTCCGGCAAAAGAAGACTTGATGCGAGGATTGGCCGATGCAGGCTCTGGTACTTGAGAAAAAAGGCGAGCTGTCGCTGCGCGAGATCGGGCTGCCGCTCGATGTCGGTCCGGACGACGTCAAGATCGCCATCCACACCGTCGGCGTCTGCGGCAGCGACGTTCACTATTACACGCATGGCGGCATCGGCAGCTACATCGTGCGCGAGCCCATGGTGCTCGGCCACGAGGCTTCCGGCACGATCGTCGAAGTCGGCGCCAATGTGAGCTCACTCAAGGTCGGCGACCGGGTCTGCATGGAGCCGGGCGTGCCGAACCTGTCATCGCGCGCGAGCAAGCTCGGCATCTACAATGTCGACCCCGACGTCCGCTTCTGGGCGACGCCGCCGGTGCATGGCGTGCTGGCGCCTTACGCCGTGCATCCGGCCGCCTTCACCTACAAGCTGCCGGACAACGTTTCCTTCGCCGAGGGCGCGATGGTCGAGCCCTTCGCCATCGGCATGCAGGCGGCCACCAGGGCGCGGATCGTTCCCGGCGACGTCGCGGTTGTCGTCGGCTGCGGCCCGATCGGCATCATGATCGCACTGGCGGCGCTGGCCGGCGGCTGCTCGAAGGTGCTGATCTCGGATTTCTCCGCGCCAAAGCTCGAGATCGCCGGGCGCTACGAAGGCATCGTGCCAGTGGACATCGGCAAGCACCCGCTGGCCGACGCGGTGCGGGCGGCGACCGACGGGTGGGGCGCCGACATCGTCTTCGAGGCGAGCGGCAGCCCGAAGGCCTTCGCCGACCTGTTTTCGGTCGTGCGGCCGGGCGGCGCGGTGGTGCTGGTGGGCCTGCCGGTCGAGGCCGTCAGCCTCGACGTGCCGGCGGCCATCGCCAAGGAAGTGCGCATCGAGACCGTGTTCCGCTACGCCAACATCTTCGACCGCGCCCTGCAGCTGATCGCCTCGGGCAAGGTCGACCTCAAGCCGCTCATCACCGGCACTTTCGACTTCTCCGACAGCATCAAGGCGTTCGAGCGGGCGGCCAGGGCCAACCCGCAGGACGTCAAGCTGCAGATCCTGCTTACCGGCGAGAAAGGCTGAGGGATGTCCGCCATCGTTTGCTCCCATGTCGACAAGGCCTATGGCGCCACGACCGTGATCCGCGACTTGAACCTGTCGATCGAGGAACACGAGTTCGTCGTCTTCCTCGGTCCGTCCGGCTGCGGCAAGTCTACCCTGCTCAGGATGCTGGCGGGACTGGAGGATATCAGCGGCGGCGAGGTTTCCATCGGCGGCAAGGTGGTCAACGACCTCGACCCTAGCGACCGGGGGATCGCCATGGTGTTCCAGAACTACGCGCTCTATCCGCACATGACGATCTTCGACAACATCGCCTTCGGGCTAAGGCGGCTGAAGGTGCCCGCGCCCGAAATCCGGAAGCGGGTCGAGGCGGTCTCCGGGACGCTTGGCCTCGAACCTTATCTCGGCCGCAAGCCGGCCGAGCTTTCCGGCGGCCAGCAGCAGCGCGTGGCGATTGCGCGCGCCATGATCAAGACGCCCAAGGTCTTCCTGTTCGACGAACCGCTGTCCAATCTCGACGCCAAGCTGCGCAACCACATGCGTGTCGAGATCGCACGACTGCACCAGTCGCTGAAGACCACGACGGTCTATGTCACCCACGACCAGCTGGAAGCGATGACGCTCGCCGACCGCATTGTGCTGCTCAAGGACGGCGTCATCGAGCAGGTCGGCTCGCCGGCGGAAATCTATGGGCGGCCGGGCAACATGTTTGTGGCCGGCTTCATAGGCACGCCGAACATGAACTTCATCGAGGTCACTGTCGGCAAAACCAGGGATGGCTGGACGCTGACCGGCGCCGGAACGGTGCTTGCGATCGAAGGCCGAGGTTTCCATCTTCAGCACGGCGATCGCGCCGTGCTCGGCATCCGGCCACCCGACCTCAACACCGCTGGAGCCGAGGCCGGCAACCTGCTGCAGGGCACCGCCGACCTCATCGAATTCCATGGCAACGACGCGTTGGTGACGTTCGGCTCCGGCGGCAAGGAGATCAGTGCGCTGGTGCCGGCCCGCGAATGCCCGCAGCAGCGCGCGCCTGTCCGCTACACGTTCGACGAGGAAAGCGTCCACCTGTTCGACGCGGCGACGGGAGTGTCGCTGCGCAAGCAGTAACGTCGGGCGCTATCCGATGGTGTCGAGCACCTGTCTTTGCCGGTGCATTTCCAGGAATATCCGATAATCGCGATCGAAGCGGGCGCCGGCGGCCGGGTTGGCGGCGCGCTTCCTGCCGCCCTGCTGCATGGCCACGCAAGCCGCGTTCAGATCCGGATAGAGCCCGGCCGCGGTCGCGGCCACCATGCCGGTGCCGAGCAGCACCGCCTCGTCGGCCAGCGGCTCGATGACGGTGCAGCCCGTTGCATCGGCATAGAGCTCCATCAGCAAGGGGTTCTTGGTGTGGCCGCCGGTGACGTGCAGGGTGTCGATCAGATAGCCGTTCTCGTTCAATGCCTCGAGCACATGGCGCACGCCGAGCGCGATGCCGACGGCGGTCCGCCAATAGAGCCTGCACAGGCTGTCGAAGGAGGAATCGAGCGTCAGCCCGCTGATGACGCCGACGGCGTGAGGGTCTGCAAGCGGCGAGCGGTTGCCGTGGAAATCCGGCAGCACATGCAGCCTTGCCGCCAGCGCATCGCCTTCGGCCGCACGCAGCTCGGCGACACGCCTGGCTATCTTCATGTGCATGGCCGCGTCGGGCTCGCCGCCGGCGCCGTGCCAGCGGATGATGTGGTCGAGCAGCGCGCCGGTCGCCGACTGGCCGCCCTCGGACAGCCAGAGAGTCGGCAACGCGGCGCCATAATACGGGCCCC
>JBFLWR010000425.1:0-9890 GCA_040755925.1 Pseudomonadota bacterium | reverse complement strand
ACACAAGCGCTGCATCGTCGCCGTCTCGGAGGGCGTCAGCACCGCTGATGGCAAGGCGCTCGTCGAAAGCCTGGTGCCGCCGGAGAAGCTCGAACGCGACCAGCATGGCAACGTCAAGCTGTCGGGCAGCGACCTGCCGGCCGCGTTGGAACGCGCGCTCGCCGAAGGCCTGCCGGGCAAGCGGGCGCGCGTCGATGCGCTTGGTTACATGCCGCGCGGCTATGTCGGCGCCATCAGCGCTGTCGACGCCAGGGAAGCCTTCGATGCCGGCGCTTTCGCCGTCGCGGTCGCGGAAGAGGGCGGCGGCTCCGTGGCGCTGCAATATGATGGCTCCAGGACCGTGCTGAAGAAGGTGCCGCTGAAGGCCGTCGCCGGCAAGACGCGCCACATGCCCGACGACTTCATGAAGCCAGACGTCAACCAGCTGTCGGAAGCCGGCATGGCCTATCTGAAGCGGCTGGTGCCGGAAAAATACAAGGTCGGGAAGCCGTTCGTCTGATGAGTGACCTTGTGGTGGGTGACTGGTTCGGCAAGGTTGTTGTCGAGGCCGGGACGACGATGCTGACCGAGCCGTTCGTGCATGATTTCGTGCGCGCCAACATCTGGCATCTGAAAGGCCGTGACGCGGACCTCCTGGTCGATACCGGCATGGGCATCTGGCCGCTGGCTCCTGAGATAGAGACGCCGGCGGGCAAGCCGCTGATCGTCGTCGCCACCCACATCCATCTCGACCACGTGGGCTCGCTGCACGAGTTTCCGTTGCGCATGGGGCCGGGGATGAGCGCGCCGCAGTTCGACAGCATGGATGACGCCGTCACCTACGCCTACATGTTCCACAATCTCGACGGCGCGGTTTCGAAACTCCCGGCGCCAGACTGGAAGGCGGCCGACTACCGGATACCCCCGGCGCCGCTGGTGCGCACGCTGGACGAGGGCGACGTCGTCGACCTCGGCGACCGGAAATTCCGCGTGCTGCATGTGCCCGGACATTCGCCGGACTCCATCGCGCTTTTCGACGAAGTCGATGGCGTCCTTTTTGCCGGCGATGCCATCTATGACGGCATGCTGATCGACGATCTGCCGGATTCCGACCGCACCGCCTATTGCACCACCATGCAGCGCCTTCTCGACCTGCCGGTCCGCGTGGGTCACGGCGGCCATGGCCCGAGTTTCGATGGCGCGCGCATGCGCGAAATCGCGTCTTCCTACCTGCGTCGGCGGGAGCGCTTCGTAAGCGCTCGCTGAATTAAATCTTCGTAAGGTCGCCCCAAAACCCTAATTCGGGCAATTCCACGCTCTAGATGCTTGGTTGTCGATCCGGCCGGCTGCCAGGCATGGCGAGGCAGGCATTACCGGTCTTCGACACGCCGAACAGGCGCTTCCTTCGGGAACGCACCTGTGGCGCCCGATCAACGCTCGCCCGGACAGAACGACCATGTCACCCATGAGCATTCTTCGCAGACATCGCGTCGCCGCCCTGCTGGGCGCCGCGCTGATCGTTTCTCCCTTCGTCGTCTCCTTCGCGCAAAGCGCGGGCAACGCCAGCCTTAGCAATGCTGTCGCGACGACCCAGACCCCCGTGGCCGGGATCACCGCCCCGAACGGCTCCTTCGCGCCCATCGTCGCCACCACCAAGCCGGCTGTCGTGACGGTCACGACCATCCTGAAGGCACAGGCGCAGTCCGATGCCATGGGCGACGGGTCGCCTTTCGACGGCAATTCGCCCTTCGACCAGTATTTCCGCCAGTTCTTCGGCGACCAGGGCATGCCGACGCCGAAGACGCCGCCGCAACAGCAGACGCAGCGCCAGGAGGCACTGGGCTCCGGCTTCATCGTCAGTTCCGACGGCACCATCGTCACCAACAACCACGTCATCGACGGCGCGACCTCGATCAAGGTCACGCTCGACGACGGCACCGAGCTTCCCGCCAAGCTGGTCGGCCACGATGCCAAGAACGATCTCGCCGTGCTCAAGGTCAAGGCCGACAAGCCGCTGCCGACCATCAAATGGGGCGATTCCGACAAGCTCATGACCGGCGACCAGGTGCTGGCCATCGGCAATCCGTTCGGCATCGGCACCACGGTCACAGCCGGCATCGTCTCGGCGCGCGGCCGTGACCTCCACAGCGGACCGTTCGACGATTTCATCCAGATCGACGCTCCGATCAATCACGGCAATTCCGGCGGTCCGCTGGTCGACGTGAACGGCAATGTCGTCGGCATCAACACCGCGATCTATTCGCCCAATGGCGGTAGCGTCGGCGTCGGCTTCGCCATCCCGTCGGACCAGGCCCAGACCGTCGTCGCCAAGCTGGAGAAGGGCGGCGACATCGAGTACGGCTATCTTGGCGTCCAGATCCAGCCGGTCACCGAGGACGTTGCCAGCGCTATCGGCCTCGACCATCCAGGCGGCGCGCTGGTTTCCTCCGTCACCGACGGGTCGCCCGCCGCCAGGGCAGGCATCGAGATCGGTGACGTCATCACCGGCTTCGGCGGCCAGGAGATCAAGGATCCGAAGGACCTGTCGCGCGCCGTCGCCGATGTTTCGCCCGGCGTCAAGGAAACGCTCGACGTGTGGCGCAAGGGCAAGGCGATCCAGATCTCCGCCGACGTCGGCCGCAACGCCGACGACGTGAAGACGGCCTCCAATGGCGACAGCACCAAGCCGTCGGCCGAACAGAGTCTTCGCGTGCCGTCGCTCGGACTCGGCTTGACCGACCTCACCCCTCAGATCCGCCAGGAGCTCAACCTCGCTGAGAATCAGCACGGCGCCGTGGTCGAACGCGTCAATCCGGACAAGGCGGCCTCGGCCGCCGGCCTCCAGCCTGGCGATCTCATCGTCGCCGTCGGCCAGACGCCAGTGAAGAACGCCCGGCAGGCCAACCAGGCCATCGCCGAGGCCGGCAAATCCGGCAAGAAGTCGGTGCTGCTGCTGGTCGATCGCGGTGACGCGCAGATATTCGTCGCGGTGCCCTTCGCCGCCGGCTGACGGATCGCAACAGGCCTGCCGGCGTGGCCGGCAGGCCTTCCCGAAATTCCTGTTGCCCGTCGGGGCATCTTCGAGAACACTGCCCACATCATTCTGCTGGCGCAGGAGGCGTCTCGATGGTCACCCGCGGCTTCTCTTCCGGACGGCGGCCTCCTTCCGACACGGACGCGCGCATTCCGCCGGGACAATATCTGGAACAGGGTTTTCCGGTTCTGTCCGCCGGCCCCACGCCACGCGTGCGTTCAGAGGACTGGTCTTTCACCCTCAAGCATGGGCCGCGGCCGATCAAGAAGTGGAACTGGGCCGAGTTCAACGCCTTGCCGCAAAGCAAGATGACCCGCGACATCCATTGCGTGACGGCGTGGACCAAGTTCAACACGCCCTGGCAGGGAGTGATGATCGACGACATCCTTGCCGATGCCGACATCGAGCCGCCGACGGCCTACACGCTGGCGCTGTCCTTCGACGGCTATTCCACCAATGTGCCGACCAAGGATCTCGTCACCGGCAAGGCAATGGTGGCATTGCTTTACGAAGGGCAGCCGATCTCGGCCGACCACGGCGGGCCGGCGAGGCTGCTCGTGCCGCATCTCTATTTCTGGAAATCCGCCAAATGGGTGAACGGGCTGCAGTTCACAGAACGCGACGAGCCCGGCTTCTGGGAGCTGCGCGGCTATCACATGTATGGCGACCCCTGGCGCGAGCAGCGCTATTCGGGCGATCCATGAGCGCCGAACCCTTGCCTCAATCGCCGTGGCAGGCGGCCACGATCACCCGCATCGAAAAGCGCACGCCGCGCGTCACCAGCTTCTGGTTCGAGCCATCGCGGTCGTTCGTTCACCGGGCGGGCCAGCACGTCGACATCAGGCTCACCGCGCCCGATGGCTATCAGGCGCGCCGCTCCTACTCCATCGCCTCGGCCCCCGAGGCCAAGGCGGGTATCGAACTGGCGATCGAGCGTCTGGACGATGGCGAGGTCTCCCCTTTTTTCCACGATGTGGCGGCGATTGGCGACGAGATCGAATTGCGCGGGCCGCTGGGCGGTCATTTCGTCTGGGAAGACAGCGACGGCGGGCCGATCCTCCTGGTCGGCGGCGGCTCGGGCGTCGTGCCTCTGATGGCGATGGCGCGCCAGCGCACTGCGCGCAGGTCTCCGGTACCGATGGCGCTGCTCTATTCTTCGCGCATCTGGGACGAGTTCATCTTTCGCGATGAACTGATCGATCTCGACGAGCGCGGTGACGGTTTCGAGCTGGTGCTGACGCTGACGCGCGAGCCGGCCCGGCGCCCGTCCGACTATTCGCGCCGCATCGATACCGCCATGGTCATGCGGTCGCTGGCGCGGCTGCCACAGCCGCCGACGCTTGCCTTCGTCTGCGGCTCAAACGCCTTCGTGTCGGCCGCCGCTCAGGCCTTGATCGATGCGGACGTTCCGGCGGGGCTCATCCGTACCGAGCGCTACGGCGTGTAAAGCGGATACCGCCTTTCAATTGGCCGGGGAAAATTTCGCCGAAACGAGCTGGAAAGGCAGCGCGCCATAGGTGGCCACAGTGCGCTCATTGTCCCAGACGCGGAACTGCCGCGACGGTCGTGCCTCCAGCACCAGTACCTGCCCGGCTTCGTCGAAGCCCACCTTGCCGCGAAAGCGAAGCACGCGTTCGCCACCGGTGCGGCTGATCGCCATCCAGCGCAGGCGGGCGACATGCCGATCCCCCGAATTGATCTCCATTTCGATACGTCGCCGCACCGGCGGCACGACGATGCGCACGACGACATCGAGCATCACCTCCCGGGCGCCGTCCTGCGGCCCGGAAATTCCTTGCGACAGCACGAGAGGGGATGCGGCCAGAGCCGTCATCACCGCCATCGACCTGCCGCGCCAGACGACATCGGGTTGTAGTTGCTTCAATCGACCCTTCTTGCGCTGCAGCCTGAGCTGCTTGGCAAATCCACGCGACAGCCAGATGAGCCCGCCGAAATCGGTACGCGGCTTGGCCTGAAGCACGGAAGACAAGCGCGAAAGTCCTTGGCGGTCGGCCATGTCCAGCACACGCGCCAGGACTGGCTCGGGCAAGGTGATACCGATCTCCAGCGACAGGTAGGAGAGCGCGACCGCGGCCGCGACGGCAAGGCCGCGCCTGGCGGCAATATCGAGGAACACCTCCCAGTCGACCTCGCCGCCGTCTATCGCCACCGCGCAGTCGACCAGCCAGTCGCTATGCGTATGCGCGTCGAGCCCGCCATGCGCGATGGCCAGGGCGATGCGGTCGGCTGGCGATGGCACGAGCACGCTGACGCCGCTGAATTGTGCCGGGATCGCCCTTTGCCAGAGGGCAGCATCGTCCTCGGCGCTTTGCTGCGAGCCGTCATAGGCGAGCTGATGCAGGTCGATGTCGCCGTAATTGCCCTTGAAGAAGTTCATGGAACGCAGCGATGCCAACCGCGTGCGCAGATATTGCGGGCTGACGCCGGTGGCGATCTGCCAGTCGCGCGCGCGCAGCACATCGAAAGCCGGCTGCATATCCTGCGGCCGAACCAGTATGTCGATGTCGTGCGCCACCCGGCCGCGCTGCGCGGCGGCATCGAGCGCGACGCGGCTGGCGCCCTTGATGAGCATCACCGTGCAGCCGGCTTCGACCATCGCACTCAGCGCCGGCTCCGCCTCGCGCATCGCCATGCGCGATTTCGTCCACAACATCTTCTGCAGGCCGACGAGGCGCGGGTAGGCGGGGTGGGCGGCGAGCTTGCGCCCGAACCGGTCCGAGATGGCGGCTAGCAGCCGGTGCTCCCGGAAGGAGACATGATCGATGTCGTTCTCGTCCAGCCAGCGCGCCGCGCAGCGGCCCGCCGCCTCCTCGTCCGGCAAAAGCGCCGCCTTGAGCAATTGGTCGAGCGAGCCCGTCGGCCAGGACCAGCCATAGTCTGGAAAGCGCCTGCCGATGGGCCGGATCTTCGCCATCAGCTGCGGCCGGCCTTGTTCCGCGCCCGCAGCATCGCCATCCGGGCGACCTCCAGATAGCCGCGATCGCGCGCCGCGTCGCGGCCGTAGGAAAGGCTGCCCGGCCTTACGCGTCGCAAAGCCAGAACCTCGTTGATCATGTCGAGGGAAAAGCCTGCCTCGCGCGCCCGGGCGATCCAGTCGATCATCTCGCCCCGGCCGCCCGGCGGATCGACGATCGGTCCGATCGCCTCTGCGACCTCGCGTCGTATCAGCATGGTCGAGCGCGACCAGCCTGGCATTGGCTGTGCGTCTGGTTCGTCAGCCCGCCCATCGCGGAAACATCGCATATGGGTGAATACACCCGATGCCCCGGTAGACCGTTCGAGATAGGCGAGCTGCGCCTCGATCTTGTCGGGCAGCCAAAGGTCGTCGGCGTCGAGCGTGGCGACGAATGGCGTCGTCAACGCCGCGATGCCTCGGGTCGTGGCGCTGCCCGGTCCGGCATTGTCCTGGCGCAGCAGCTCGACCGGCAGGTCGATGCCGCGGATCGCGCTGGCGAGATCATCGGTCGAGCCATCGTCGACGATCACGACCAGCTCCGGACGCACCGTCTGCGCCGCCACCGATCGCAACGTCTCGCCGATCGTTGCGCTGGCGTTGAAGGCCGGAATGACGACGCCGTATCCGCCCATTACGCGAACTGCCAGTCCGACAGTTTCTCAAGCTCGAATATGCCTTCGATCCGCCGCAGCGACGGATCGGCTCTTCGACGCTTCATCGATTTGTAGATGGCACGCATGAACTCGCGCGCCTGGACGTCTTGCTGTCTGGTCATGTTGCCGGCGTGCTGCCTGTAGTACAGCGCCACCGTGTCAGGGAGCGTGTATGTGGGCCCGACCTCAAAACTACGCAAAAGATAGTCGGTGTCCTCGGCTTGAGCGAACTCCTCGTCGAAGTAGCCGATCCGTTCGACCAGACGCCGAGAGAAGATCGCCGCCGAGAGATGGATGCCGCGGACCGTGATGCTGTTGCAGCCGACCGCCGGTTCCAGCCTGTCGTTGTCTATCTTGTCGACGAGCATCATCCTCGAATACGTCAGCTCGAGAGCAGGGTCTTTCCGGAAAAGATCGACGTCGGCCTTGAAACGTCCGGCCGGTGAGATGTCGTCCGAATCGAGAAAGGAGATCAGCTCGGTCTCGGGCCTGAGCTCTTTCAGCCCGCTATTGCGCGCCTTGGTCACGCCCGTGTTTTGCTGCCTGACGAGCCGGATGCAGGGATGCTCCTCCATTATCGCGCGCACAGCCTGGGACGTGCCGTCGGTCGAGCCATCGTCGACCACGATTATGTCCAGATCGGCAGCGTCTCTTTGCCGGAGCAATGAACGGAGCGCCGCACCAACATAGGCTTCTCGGTTGTGGACAGGCATGATGACGCTAAGCTTCATAGCCTGCCCCGCACTTGGCCCGCGCAACCTTGTTGGGTAACGCTTCGGGTCACGGTTCCCGCCACCTTGCTGGGCTCTTCAACTCGAAGACGCCTTGCACCGTATGCAAGGAGGGGTTGGCCTTGCGCCGTTGAATCGACTTATGGATCGCGAGCAAATGGTTGCGAACGCGGCTGTCGTGGTCCCTTGTGACGTTCCCGGGATGACGCCGGTAGTATATCGCGACGCTGTCCAGCAGCCGATAATTCGGCCCCGATTCGAACACGCGCAGAAGATAATCCGTGTCCTCCGACTGTTCGAACTCCTCGTCGAAAGAGCCTATTTGATCGACGAGCCGCCGCCGGAACAGGGCCGTTGCCAGTGAGATACCCCTGACTGTCATGGTCCGGCTGTCCGCCGTCGGCTCCAGCGTCTTGTCGTCCAGCTGCTCGACCAGCGACATAAGCGAATAGGTAAGTTCCAAATCAGGGTCGGCCTCGAAATGGGCAAGATCGCTCTTGAACCGGTCGCCAAGCGAAATGTCGTCGGAATCGAGGAACGATACGAATCCGGCGTCCGGCGGCAACTTTCGAAGTCCGGCATTGCGTGTCCTGGCGACACCCATATTGGTTTGCTGGAACAGCCGGATGCAGGGGCTCTCGCCCATCATCGAACGTACTGCCTCGACCGATCCGTCCGTCGAGCCGTCGTCGATGACGATGATGTCGAGATCGGCGGCATCGCGCTGCCTTACCAGCGAGCGCAATGCCGGAACGACATAGCGCTCGCGGTTATGGACAGGCATGATCACGCTCAGCTTCACGTCGGCCCCCGCGTCACGAAATCCCCTACCGTGCCGGCTATCTCCTCGGGTTCGGTGCCCAGGGAGAGACGATAGCACGGGAGCAGGCGGGTAAGGTCGCTGAAGAAGCGAAAGCCGCTCTCCCGCTCGCCCGGCATCTGCGCGATGCCGGAGGGCGCCAGCGCGATCATGGCGTCCCTGCGCGACATCGGTGTGATCGAAGTTTTCCAGCTTCCGCTAATATGTGGCACCATCAACGCGCCAATGTCCAGCTTTTCGGGCGCTGGCCCGGATGCGACGTCGCCGATACGGAAGACATGCTTGCCCTGCCAGTTGAGGGGCCTATTCGTCCCAAGCCGCTCCTTCAGGCCCAGCCGCGCGAAGCCTTGCGGGTCCTGCTTAAGCGCGGAAAACAGCGGCCGGGCGGTGACGTCCCCGGCGATATCGATCAGCACATAGTCATCGCCGACGCTGTCCAGGCCGTTGAGCAGGCCGGCAACGACGGTGCCCGACTTGCCGGCCCCGCCAGCCCCGGCAAGCAACACCCCCTTGCCGTTGACGCCGAGCGTGCCGGCATGGGTAAGCCGCATGCCGCGCGCGGCGTACTCCCAATGCAGGAAGGCCCGCAGCGGCGCGCCCGGCTCCCATGGCGGGAAGGCATCGGCAGCCCGCATGAGTTGTACGCCGACGCGTGCGTCGGGATCGTAGAATTGCCAGAAGTCCAGGTCGTGGAAGTGATGGCCCCGCAACCCCACCTCGGCGAGCCTGCCGGCGAAACCATGTTCGGTGAAATGGGCGTCGCCCCATCGCGCCGGCTCGGGCATGCCGCCGATGCCTGGATGGCCGATGAAAATGCGGCACTGGTGGACGCCCGACGCGGCGCTCACGGCCTCGACAAAGGCATCTTCCAGGGCGTCAGCGAGAGCGCCATGGCCGAGCCGCGCCGTCACTTCCAGGCCTGGCAGCCGGATCCTTCGCGTCACCGCGAAATGCGCCTCGGCGTCTTCTGCGGCGGCGATCAGATACCGGGCATAGTCAGGCGCTGTTTCAAGGGTTACGCGGGGCATGGTCCATTCCGGCCTCGGGCTCAGCGCGGCCTGTGCCGCCGATCGGTCACGAACCCTGCTTGACCGCCGGCCAGCCAAGGGGCTCCTCGACTTCGTGGATCGGGTCGACGATGATGAGGTCGGCGAGGTCGTCGTGAATGCTCACATTGAGCGGTTCGCTTGTCGCTTGAAGCTCGGCGGGCAGGCCCGCCGGCAGCTGCTGCGCCGGTTGGTCGGACGGCGTCAGCAACCCGAGCTCGACCAGTTGCGCGACGAAGGCGTCAAGCTCGGCCGATCCGATCGTTGAAGCACCGGCCGCCAGCCCGATCAGCGTCTGTGCGCCGACGCCCAGCGACAGCGCCTGCCAGACCTTGCTGCCTGAATCGGAGAAGCCGAAATACCGGCCGCTGGAAAGGTCGAGCACGACCGCTTCCCCGTCGAAGGATTCGAAGACAATGTCCTTGCTCGCCACCGCATAGACGTCGGAATGACGCATTCGCCCTGGCCCCGCCCCATGAGCCAGCCAGCACTTTGCCGGCTGGTGCGACCGCTTTCCCTCACACCGCCTGTAAACGCCCGGTTCTTCCTTGGCAAGACAAGGGGCGGCGGGCCGACGCTGACCATTTTCGGGATCAGTTGGCGCGGTTCCAGGAAAAGTGTGAAACGGCTGGGGCCAGCGCCCTTCGCCG
>JBFLWR010000424.1:2571-21497 GCA_040755925.1 Pseudomonadota bacterium | reverse complement strand
AGCGAGGACAGAGCCTTCCTGATCACCGTGGCGGTTTACCCCGGTGAGTTCCCGCATCCGCAGGCGATCCGGCTGTTTCTCGACCGCTACCGGCTGCTGCACCGCGAGGCGGCGTTGGACAAGGTGCGGGCCTGGAAAGCCGAGACGCTGTCGCGGGCCATACGCGGCAATGCGCCGGACGCCGAGCGCCGTGATGCGTCGAACAGCGACGAGGCGGCCGCCGGCCTCAAGGCTTCCTGAGGCGAGAACCCCAGAGCGTTTCACGGAATCGCCGAACCGCTCTAACTCCTTGTTTTTACACCGCTACGCACTTTTCCAGGCATCGCTCTAGTCGGCCTTGACCGACAGAAGCTCTTCGACCGGCACGGCCCCGGCCTCGATCTCGATCACCCAGATATCGGGGTCGAACCTCTTTTCCTTTTCAAGGCGCGCGTCGAACGCCGAGCCGTCGTCGCTGGTATCGAGCAAGGTGAAGAAACGTTCGTCCGGCTTGGCGGAATCGTAGCTCGTCTGCGGCGCCGGCCCATAGAGAGCCACCTCCCCCAGCCGGCCACGCGACAGCACGAAGACGGCGCCTGCCTCCGTCGCGCCGCGCTTGACCACCGCTGCAAAGCCGCCGGCGCCGAAGACGCGGCGGACAAGGGCCGACACCCAAAGATCGGTGGTCACGCGCATGGCAAGGCTCCGGATGATTTGCCCGGCTGCTTACAGCATCGCCGGACGAACCGAAACGGATAAGGCCGCTTCGTCAGTTCGTCAGGCCGATCTCGCGCATCTTGACGTAGACGGCCTGGTCCGGCTCGCCCGTCTCGGGCAGGCCGAACAGTGCCTGGAACTCCTTGATCGCAGCCTTGGTGCGGGCCCCGACCTTGCCGTCGAGCTGCATGTCGTCATTGCCGAAAGCCTTGAGGCCGGCCTGGATCTTGATGATGCGGGCGTCGGGGGCCGCGCCATTGGCCGGCGCCGAAACCGGGATCGGCACGGGCGCGGAAGCCGGGGCGGCCGCGGCGCTGTCGGGACGCGGCGCCGGATGCGGAATTGCCGACGTGGTCTGCCTGGAGCCGAGCTGGTCGAGCAACGCGTTGTCGATCTCGCCGGTCGCCGGCAGCCCGACCTTCGACTGGTAGGCCTGGATCGCCTTGCGCGTCGCGGGACCGGTGACGCCGTCGACGGTGCCGGCGTAGAAGTTCAGGTCCTTCAGGATGCCTTGCACTTCCTGAACGACCGGATCCGGCTTGATGGTCGGCGCCTGCCGCACGATGTTGATGGTTGTCTCGGGCTCGTTGGAAACGTTGCGCGGGAAATTCTCGATGCTGCGGGTGGCGAAGAAGGCGCCGGTATGCGGAAAGGGCTGATACCAGAGTGCGTTGGCCGAAACGTAGAACAGCGTGACCAGGAAGGCCGTCGAGCCGCCGACCAGCACCGGATTGCGCGAAATCATCTCGCCGACGGCAACCGCGCCGTCGACAAGGACGCTGCGCTCGGGCTCGACCACCTTAGGCCGTTTTGCGGAGCGCGCCATTCCTCTCCCCATTTACATCCCCCTTCGGCTTCGCCGCAGGCATGGCCAGCACGCCGTCCGAGGGCGCGCCGACGCGCCGCTTCGGCCCATTGACCGGCAGGCTGATCGTTACCGTGGTGCCCTCGCCCGGCGCGCTCTCGATGGACATCGTGCCTTCGTGCAGTTCCACAAGGCCCTTGACCAGCGACAGGCCGAGCCCGGTTCCCTCGAAACGGCGCGTGTAGTCGTTCTGGATCTGCGTGAAGGGCTTGCCGAGATTGGCGAAATCCTCCTCGGCGATGCCGATGCCGGTGTCGCTGACCCAGAAATGCAGCCGCGAGCCGACGCGCTTGGCGCCGATCACCACATCGCCGCCGTCAGGCGTGAACTTGACGGCGTTGGAGACCAGGTTGATCAGGATCTGCTGTATGGCGCGGCGGTCGGCGTTGACCTCGCCCGTGTCCGGCGCGATCTGCGCGGCGATGCGGATGCACTTGGCCTCTGCCAGCGGCCGCATCATCGAGCGGCACATATCGACCGCCTCGACGAAGCGGAACGGCTCCAGCTCGGTCGCATAGGCGCCCGCCTCGATGCGCGAGACATCAAGGATCGAGGTGACGACCGACAGAAGATGCTGGCCGGAATCCCTGACCAGGCCGACATATTCCTTCTGGCGCGGATCGCTGAAGGCGCCGAACATCTCATGCAGCAGCATGTCGGAGAAACCGATGATGGCGTTGAGCGGCGTGCGCAGCTCGTGGCTGACGACTGCCAGGAAGCGCCCCTTGGACACCTCCGAGGCAGCGGCCGTCTCCTTGGCCGTGGCGAGTTCCTCGCGCAGCGCGGCGACGTCGTCGTTTTCGCGCAGCACCAGCGTGAAGATGTCCTGATCGCTTTCACCGCGCATCAGTTCGAGCCGGAAAGGCTGGAAGTTGTCGGCCGTGCCGGCGCCATCGCGCGGCAGCCGGATGCGAAGGTCCACCCGGCGGCGCGGCGCGCCGTCGCGCAGATCGGCGAGCGCGGACAGATAGGCGACGCGGTCGGAAAGGTGGACGCGGTCGAACAGGCCGGTGCCGAACAGAAGCTCCGGCGCCAGTTTGAGGATCGAGCGAGCCTTGGCGGAGGCGTCCAGCACCTCACCCTGGCGACCGACGCGCAGCACCACGGCCTCGATGATCTCTTCCAGGCGATCGCCGGCGGGCTGCGCGGCCCGCGCGCTGACCGGATCGAAAAATGCGGCCGCACGGGGCAAGAGCGTCAGGGCCCAGGCCACCGGCAGCAACCAGTGCCAGGCGATGACGCCGGCGTGGAAGGGAATCAATGCATCGGCAAAGGGCTGCGCCAGAATGGCGGCAAGCGCCGCCAACGCCCCGGCAAACGCCGCGCGCCTGGAACCGGTGATCCACCACGCCTCGAACGGCAGCGCCACGGCGAGCAACGCGACCGGCGAAGCCAGGCCGCCTGCCGCGGCGATGGCGCCGGCAAGTGCGAGGCCGCCAATCGCAACCGCGGCCCGGGCGGCAAATGCCATGTGGCCCGTGGCGGCCACCAGGAGGGCCGCGAACCAGCAAAGACCAAACGCAGCGAAGATCGCCGCCACGGTGACGGCCGCGCCAAGGCTCGACGTGACCAAGGTCACCGCCGCGCCAGCGGCCAGGAAGGGAGCAGCCAGCATGACGCCGATGAAGCGGCGCTGGCGCAAGCGCTCACCCTCATCCGCGACAGTCGGATGAACCATGCGTTCGCAGCCGGCGGCTATCGCGCCAGGCAATTGAACGTATCTGGCCGTCATCGAACTCAACGTACTCGTACCCGGTCGTGAACTGCCCCTGCTTTGCAGGTGACTCCTTAACTGGCTTGAAACTCGCACCCAGCGTTTAAGGAATGGATAAGGCTGACGGCGCCCGTGCCCTGCCCCTGAGCAAATATTGTGACGCCGGCCGCGCGTCGCATGCCGAGTTGGCGCCATGGTAAACGGTGCGTTAGCCGCAATGGGTGTGCCGAAATTGGCCAGAGCCGAAGCCGACTATCTGCCGTGGACCGAAAAACCGTTCAAAAACAGAAGGATATATGGTTATCATAGAGTTAATGCGATCGATGAGATTCGAGACAAATCGACAGCAAAACCAATCCTTTCGAATTTGTATAAAATTTGAGGAAAATCCGCGCTTTCCACGCAAGCCGTCCTTTGCGCGCCCGTGCCACTATCCAGCCCATAAAAGAGGTCATGCCGGCTGATGCATGATCCGTCGCGAACGAGAGGCATTGAGATGGGCTTTCTGATCAGGATGGCTTTCTGGTTTTCGCTGGTGCTGCTCGCCCTGCCGCTGGGCGTCGGACCGGACGAGAACGGGCACGAGAGCGTCGGACCGATCCAGGCGCTGTTCGCGGCGCGTGAGGCCGTCGGCGACATCGCCGGCATATGCGAGCGCAAGCCCGATGTCTGCGAAACCGGCAAATCGGCCATGTACACCATTTCCGTCCGGGCCAAGGAAACCGCCAGGATCGCGGCTTCCATGCTGGACGACCAGCAGTCGCAACAGACGGCAGCGCCCGAGGCCAAGGTCGCTGATGCGCCGGCCTCGACCGGCAGCATCGCCAAGGACATCGTGCTGCCCGCCAAGGTCAACATCCCGGTGATGCTGACCGCCAAAAACTGAGACCCTCCTCGGCCGTTCGCCGGGCTCTTTGGTTTTGGCGCAATTCCGACGGAGGCCGCGGTGACGTCACCGAACCCAACCGTTTCACACGATTCCTAGAATCGCTCTCTCTCTCTCTTAGTTTGGCGCAATTCCGGACGGAAAACCGATACGCACTTTTCCTGGAATTGCTCTCTGTTAGCTTGGCGCAATTCCGGACGGAAAACCGATACGCACTTTTCCTGGAATTGCTCTACCGCCGCGGGCCCGTCCGACCTCTCGACGCCCGCGGCGTCTTTCTTTTTCCGTGACGCGGCCGCACCGTGTCACTATATCCGGGACTATGACGACCCCGATCCAGACGATCCGCGACGACTTTTCCCTGCTCGAGGAGTGGGAAGACCGCTATCGCTACGTCATCGAGCTTGGCGAGGCCCTGCCGCCGTTTCCCGAAGCCGGGCGCACCGCGGCCAACAAGGTGCCGGGCTGCGTCAGCCAAGTGTGGCTGACGACGCAACAGGGACCGGGCGTCGATCCGGTCATCACCTTCCAAGGCGATTCGGACGCCCATATCGTGCGCGGCCTGGTCGCCATCATGCTGGCGCTGTTCTCGGGCCGGCCGGCCACCGAGATCCAGGCGACCGACGCCGAAGCGACGCTCAAAGAGCTTGGCCTCGACGAACACCTGTCGCCGCAACGGGCCAATGGCCTGCGCTCGATGGTCAAGCGCATCAAGCGCGACGCCGAGACGGCGTTGAAGCAGACCGCCTGACTTTCCCCAACAGCAATGCCTCTAAAGCAAACGGCGCCCCGAGGGGCGCCGTCGAAATGCATAGTCGAGATTTTCGGCGACGCTATCAGCGCCCCTTGCGCTTGCGGCCGAGGCCCATCTTCTTGGCGAGCTGCGAACGGGCCGCCGCGTAATTGGGAGCGACCATCGGATAGTTGGCGTCCAGGCCCCACTTCTCGCGATACTCTTCCGGCGTGAGATTGTAGTGGGTCATCAGGTGGCGCTTCAGCGACTTGAACTTCTTGCCGTCCTCAAGGCACACGATGTAGTCATCGTGCACGGAACGCTTCGGGTTGACCGCCGGCTTCTGCTTCTCGGTCGAAGGCTGCTCCGTGCCGCCGCCGACACGGCCAAGGGCGGCATGCACATCGGCGATCAGGTTTGGCAGTTCGCCGACCGGCACCGGGTTGTTGCTGACATAAGCAGCGACGACATCGGCGGTCAGCTCGATCAGCGCGTCACTATTTCTTGAAGGTGTTTCGACGATATCCATTGTGCTCAGGCCCCAACGAGAGTTGATTCTTAACTGCGCCCTTTTTCTAGGATCGGGCATCGCGCGAATTTCATGCAGGAAACGCTCCACGATTCGCGTCGCATCATCTTAATGACGCTGAGCTGCAAGTAAGTCAATTCGCTGATTGACTATATTCGGCGATATTCATCAAATATTACCGATTCAGCTTCAAAAAATCGTGCACTGTGTAACTTAGCGAGATTGTTCTGGCCGGACCAGTCAGGGCTGACGTGGCGTCAGCGCGGCTTTACACGCTCGGCCGCCTCCAGCACGGCTGTTGATGCTTGGCTAATGCTTGGCCGCCGATGGCGCCGGCTTGATGAATCCTGCAGCCCAGGGGTTGCAGGGGGCGTTTCCCACACTGCAGCAGGCATCGGGCTGATCGCAGTCGATCTCTCAATATGGGGCGATATACTTGCCGTAAGTCCAACTGGTGACAAAGCGGCCGTTCCTGGCCGGGTCGTGCCAGATCTCGCACCAGCCATGCCGAACCGCCAGCCGCTGTTTCCAGCGCGGCTGGCCGGCAATTTCGTGCAGGCCGACGCCGCCGGTGCAACGGCCGGTTCTGAAGGACCGCGCCGTTCGGACAGACGGCCTGCTTCTGCGAGAAGCCTGACGGGTACTTGCGTGCGTTGAGAGTATCGCCGAACGGCACGCCCGCCACTTGCCATGCGGCGAACACGGTTGCATGAGACTGACTGGAAAACGCCAGGGCCGCCGAAGCGACAGCCAGGGCCAAGACGGCATTGACACAGGACTTCATCTTTTTTCCTACGACCTATCCTCCATAGAACTTCCTTGGAGCACGCCCCTTGAACCGTCGCCGAGCGGCGAGTTCATTCGCCCTTCAAGCAATCCGCAGCGAGACGTAATGAGCAGATCTTCCGCTTTCCCGAACGCCAGCCCGCCGAAGCCAGAGAAACATCCGGTTTCCGATACGCATCACGGCATCACGCGCACGGATGACTACGCCTGGATGCGGGCCGACAACTGGCAGGCCGTGTTCAGGGACCCTTCCCTGCTCGACAGCCGGATCCGCACGCACCTGGAGGCGGAGAACGCCTATCAGGCGGCGCTGATGGCGGACACGGCCGAGCTGCGCGGCAAGCTCTTCGCCGAGATGAAGGGGCGCATCAAGGAGGACGACTCCACGGTGCCGATGAAGGACGGGCCCTATGCCTATGGCTCGTCCTTCCGGCAGGGCGGCGAGCAGCCGCGCTATTTCCGCACGCCGCGCGACGGCGGCGCTGACGAGATCCTCCTCGACGGCGACGCTGAAGCTGAGGGCAAACCCTATTTCCGCCTCGGCGGCGTCGACCACTCGGCCGACCACAGGAAGCTGCTCTGGGCCTTCGACGACAAGGGCTCGGAGTTCTTCACGCTGCGCGTGCGCGACATCGCTAGCGGCAGCGAACTCGCCGACCAGATCCCGGACACGGGCGGCGGCGGGGTGTGGACTGCCGGAGACGACGGTTTCTTCTATACCCGCCTCGACGACAACCACCGCCCCTCCAAGGTATTCTTCCACGCGCTCGACGACAGCCCGGAGAACGACCGTCTGATCTACGAGGAGACCGATCCCGGCTTCTTCATGGATGTCGGCGGCACGCGCGCCAATGACTGGATCATGATCGGCATCAACGACCACGAGACTTCCGAGTACCGGTTGCTGCCCGCCAACGAACCGTTCGCCGACCCGAAGCTGGTGGCGGTGCGCGAAACCGGCCTGCAATACGACCTGGAGGAAGGCGGCGACGTCTTCTTCATCCTGACCAACGCGGACGGCGCCAAGGACTTCAAGATCATGACGGCGCCGGTCGAAAACCCGGTGCGCGCCAACTGGACGGAACTGGTGCCGCATGAGCCCGGCCGGCTGATCCTGTCGGTGCTCGGCTTCAGGCACTACATGGTCAGGCTGGAACGCAAGGACGGCCTGCCGCGCATCGTCGTGCATGACCGCGAAAGCGGTGATGAGCACATCATCTCCTTCGATGAGGAAGCCTTCTCGCTCGGCCTTTCCGGCTCCTATGAATACGACACCGAGGTGATGCGCTTCACCTATTCGTCGATGACGACGCCGGCGCAGATTTTCGACTACAACATGCGCAGCCGCGAGCGGGTGCTGCTGAAGACGCAGGAAGTGCCCTCTGGGCACGATCCGGAGCACTATGTGACGCGCCGGCTGATGGCGCCAGCCGCCGACGGCGAACTGGTGCCGATCTCGCTTCTGCACCATCGCGACACGTCGCTCGACGGCTCCGCGCCCTGCCTGCTCTATGGCTACGGTTCCTACGGCATCACCGTCCCGGCCGCCTTCAACACCAATTGCCTGTCGCTGGTCGACCGCGGCTTCGTCTACGCCATCGCGCATGTGCGCGGCGGCAAGGACAAGGGCTATGGCTGGTACGACGACGGCAAGCGCGCGAAGAAGATGAACACCTTCACCGATTTCATCGCCTGCGCGCGCCACCTCGTCGCCGAGCGCTACACCCGGCACGACCGCATCGTCGCGCAAGGCGGCTCGGCCGGCGGCATGCTGGTGGGCGCGATCGCCAACATGGCGCCCGAATGCTTCGGCGGCATCGTCGCCGAGGTGCCGTTCGTCGACGTGCTCACGACCATGCTCGACGCCAGCCTGCCGCTGACGCCGCCGGAATGGCCGGAATGGGGCAATCCGATCGCGTCAACCGACGACTACCGCACCATCGCGGCCTATTCGCCTTACGACAATGTCGGCGCGCTGGACTATCCGCCGATCCTCGCGCTTGCCGGCCTCACCGATCCACGCGTGACCTATTGGGAACCGGCGAAATGGGTGGCGCGGCTGCGCGAGCGAAAAGCGGACGACAACCCTGTTCTCTTCAAGATCAACATGGATTCCGGCCATGCCGGCGCTTCGGGCCGCTTCTCGCGGCTGGAGGAGATCGCCTATACTTATTCGTTCGCGCTGAAAGTGACGGGCAAGGCGCGCTTCTCCGAGGAGACACTCCGATGATCGGTTTGTCGACATTGATCGCCTACATCGCGATTGTGCTCGGTTTTGTCTTCATTCCGGGTCCGGCCACGCTGTTGACGATCGCTCGCGCAACGAGTTCGGGAACCAGGGTCGGGATCGCCACCGGCGCGGGGATCGCGGCCGGCGACGTATTTCATACCGTCATGGCGATGATCGGCATCTCTGCCATAATCGCCACCTCGGCAACGCTGTTCAGTATCGTGAAGTACATCGGCGCGGCCTACCTCGTTTATCTCGGCATACGCGCGATCATCGAGAAAGCGCCGGCCAATCCGGCCGCTGGCGCGCCTGCGATCTCCACCGGCAAGGCATTTCGACAAGCGGTCCTCACCGAAGTGCTCAATCCCAAGACCGCGCTTTTCTTCCTTGCCTTCCTGCCGCAATTCGTTCGCCCGCAAAACGGGTCCGTGATGCTCCAGTTCATGACATTCGGGGTAATCTTTGTCCTATTGGGTCTTTTCAGCACGATCGTCTTCGCGGTGAGCGCCGGTGGCCTCGGTAAATTTCTTCGCCGAAATCCATCGGTGGTGAAATGGCAGGGCAAGGTTGTCGGCGGCATCTATTGCGCCTTGGGCGTCCGTCTGGTCCTGCAGCAGCGCTGACGCCGTCCATCGAGCGGCGAGGCCTGCCGACGACCCTGGTGGTCATGATCTTTTGAACTCCGCCTTGCTTATTTTCACTCGCAATTGCGGTGGTCGCGCGCTACCCAAAGCACGATTTTTCCGGTAGCCCCGACAGGCCACAATCGCACAAGGGTCAATCATGTTGCTCGTCGACGTGTATCTCGACAAATCGCCCATCCAGGGCATTGGCGTCTTCGCCAAGCACGGCATCCCGCGGGGCACGCTGATCTGGAAGCTGGACCCGCGATTCGACCGGCGCATCCCGGTCGAAACCTATGAGGGCGAAACCGGCCCGGTGAAATCCTATCTCGACCGCTATTCGTACCCGGACCGGCGCGATCCGAACTTCATCGTCTTCGAGGCGGACGACGCGCGCTACATGAACCATGCCGACGATCCGAACTGCGACGTGTCCTCGCCGGACGAGGCCTTCGCGCTGCGCGACATCGCGCCCGGCGAGGAGATGACCTGCAACTACAATCATTTCTTCGAGAACGGCTTCGACTTCCTCGGCGACCGCCACCCATAAGCCGGAAACCAGCACGCGCGAGGGCTCGAGTCCCGGCCGATTGCCCGGATGCCGCTCGCGCTGCTAATCTGGCGGTCGGTCAATTCGAGCCCGAGAATGCTGAGGTCATTCGAGCAACTGCGCGACACGGCAAGGGCCGACCTGCTGATCTCGGCCGACGAGGAGCATGCGGCCGTCGCCGGCAGCGGCGCCTACGCCATGCCGTGGCACTGGCACGATTGCCTGATGTTCATCCTGCCGAGCCAGGGAACGGTCAAGCTCAAGCACGAAGACCGCCGTGAGGGCGCCTGGCTGTCCCAGGACCGGTTCGCCGTGGTGCCGCCGAACCGGGCGCATGAGACGCGGGCGGCGATCGGCGCTCATCGCCACCTCGCGCTCTACGTAACCGGGGCAATTCTTCGCCGCCTCGACCGGGAAGCAGGCTCGCTCACCGAATTCCACCGCCGCACGCGCACCACGACTGTGGTCCGCCGTAGCGCCACGGTGCGGGCGCTGCAGGCGCTGTCGCTTCGCAACGGGCGTGGCGCCTATGGCAATTCCGGGGTCAAGCACTCCCTGACATCCGCGCTGCTCGTCCAGTGCATTGCCGAGGTGATGGCCGGAGAGGCCATGAGTGGCGCCACGCAGCGCGAGCACGGCATGGCGCTGGTCGAGGACCTCAAGGAATATCTGACGCAGCACGCCGACGAGCAAATTCCGCTCGACGCGCTGGCGGACCGCTTCGGTATTTCCCGACGCCACATCACGCGCCTGTTCCGTGAAGGCACCGGTTTTTCGGTGGGCGAGTTCCAGCTGCGCATCCGACTTCGGACGGCCCGTGAGCTCCTTGGCGGAACCGACCTGCCGGTCGGCGAGATCGCTTTCCGGGTCGGGTTCGAGAGCGGCGCCGCACTCGCCCATGCGATGCGGCGTTCGGATGGGCGCTCGCCTTCGGATATCCGCAGGCTGTTGGCCCAGTCGAGCAAAATCTAAGGCCCGTTCGAACGCGCGGCAGGACCGCCGCCCCGATAGGCTTAGTGCAGTGAAATCCTGCGCGATGGCCATAAGGTAGGAATGGGTTCCGAAGTCCAACTTGTCAGTGTGTTCGCGGCCGGCCCCCATGGCGGCAATCCGGCGCCGATCGTGGCCGATGCAGCCGGCATGTCCGATGCCGACATGCAGCAGGTCGCGCGCTCCTTCGGCCTCGAGAGCGGTTTCGTCCTTCCGCCGCCGCCTGCTTCGGACTGCGATTTCGAGTTCCGTTTCTGGGTTCCCAATCACGAAATGTCGATGTGCGGCCATGCAACGGTCGGCGCATTGTGGGTGCTCGACCGGCTGGGCAAACTGCCTGGCGACGAGCTGGCAATCTGGACGAAGAGCGGCCGTGTCGAAGCCAGGATCCGCGAGCAGACCGAAAACGGCGCGGCCGTCGAGATTTCGCAGCCCGCAGGCCGCGTCGAAGCGCTGCCTGACGCCGACAGGGACCGGGCGGACATCATCGATATCCTCGGCATCCTGCCGGACGACCTCGCACCGCAACCGATCCGGAACGCGGCGACCAGCCGGATCAAGACGCTCGTCCCGCTGAAGAACGTGGCTATCCTCGACAGCCTCAACCCGGATTTCACCAGGATCGAGGATCTGTGCGAGCGCATCGGCTCCACCGGACTCTACCCTTATGCTGTCTTCGACAAGGACGCGCGGATCGTCGACGCGCGCCAGTTCCCGAAATCATCCGGCTATCCCGAAGACGCGGCCACCGGCATTGCCGCATCGGCCCTGTCGTTCGGCCTGCTCGCGGACGGGACAGTGGAGGCGTCCGAGCGCCGGATCACCATCCGCCAGGGACGCGCCATGCAACGCCCCTCGGAAATCCTGGTTCGCTTCCGTCTCGAGGACGGACACCCCAACGGATGCTGGCTGGGTGGGGCGGTGCGGCTGGAGGAAGACAGGGGGACCTCTTCCATGTGAGACAGCTTCGGCGAATGTTTCGCGAGTCTTTGCCGCACGCCGATCGAGGGATAAACCATTCATGACCAAGCAATCGGCCTTCAAGGCGACCTATGGTTTCGAGCGCGACGAGGTGCGGCTCGACAACTGGCGCTCGGCGCCGTGGAATGTCTGGGGGTTCCGCAACGTGTGCGAACTCGCCCCGACGGCCCGCATCGCGGCAACACCGGGACTGTCGGAGGAACCGGCCACCGATGCCGAGGGCCTGCTTCGGGAGACGTTTCTGCTCGACGGCCGCCGCATCGCGGTCGCCGAGGCTCTGCATGAAACCTTCACCGACGCCATGGTCGTCATGAAGTCCGGCCGCATCGTCGCCGATTTCCATGCGCCGAATTTCACCTTGCAGGGCCGGCACATGCTGTTTTCGGTCAGCAAGTCGATCACCTCGATCATCGCCGGCATCTTGCGCGACGACGGCCTGCTCGATTTCGACGCGCTGGTGCCGAGCTATGTTCCTGAGCTCAAATCCTCGGCCTATGGCGATGCGCGGGTGCGCGATGTGCTCGATATGAGGGTCAGCCTGGACTTCGAGGAAGTCTACCACGACCCGCACGGCTCCCATGCCCGCTACCGGCGCGCCGGGCTGCTGGATCCGTCCGGACCCAACGACAAGATCGAAACCGTCATCGAGTTCATTGCCGCATTGAAGAAGGGCAAAGGCGACCACGGCGGCCACTACCACTACGCTTCGCCCAACTCCGATGTGCTCGGCCTGATCATCCGGGGTGCTTCGGGGCAGCGCTTCCCGGACCTCGCTTCGGAGCGCCTGTTCCAGCCGCTCGGCGCCAGGCAGGATGCCTATGTCACGGTCGACAGGGCCGGCACGCCGCGCACCGGCGGCGGCATCAACATGACGCCGCGCGATCTTGCCCGCATCGGCGAAATGATGCGGCAGGGCGGCGTGGCCAACGGCCGTCGGATCGTCTCGCAAGAATGGGTGGACGACACCATCACCGGCGGATCGCGCGAGGCGTGGGCGCAGAGCACCTCCGTGTCATGGCTGCCGCATGGCCGCTATCACAACAAATGGTACCAGACCGGTACCGCCAGCGGCGCCTTCTTCGCGCTCGGCATCCACGGTCAATGGCTTTACGTCGACCCGCGGTCGGAGATGGTCATAGCCAAGGTCTCATCCCAGCCCGAGGCCATCATCGAAAACGCCAAGGAGTTCAACCTAGCGCTGTTCGACGCGCTGGCGAATATCGTCTGATCAGCTCGCCGGCTTGCGCGCCGGATAGCCATTGGGATGCGGCGCGATCGCCTTGAGATAGGCGGCGATCGCGGCCCGATCGTCGGCCGTCAGTTGCGCCATGTTGCGCTGCACCTCGACCATGGCGCCGCCAACGGAATCGAATTCAGGCGTGAAGCCGGTTTCGAGATAGTTGACGATGTCGGCCTCGGACCAGTCCTTCATGCCGCCGCCGGGGGTGATGTTGGGCACGATGCCCGAGCCTTCGGCGGCGACAGCGCCGGCCAGCCACTCGGCCTTCCTGACGCCGCCGGCGAAATCGCGCGGCGTATGGCATTCGCCGCAATGGCCAGGACCCTCCGCCAGATAGCGGCCGGCCAGCACCTTGTCGGGCGTGCCGCCGGGCAAGGCAACCACCGGCTCGGGGCTGAGATAGAGCCGCTTCCAAAGACCGATGCCGCGCCGGATGTTGAAGGGAAAGCCGAGTTTGTGATCCGGCGCCTTGCCGGCGATGGCCGGCAGAGTCTTCATGAAGGCGTAGAGGTCGGCGATGTCGGCCAGCTTCATGCGCGCGTAGGAGGCGTAGGGAAAGGCCGGATAGAGATGCTCGCCGGAGGGCGAAACGCCCTTCAACATGGCGTTGGCGAAATCTTCCTCGCTCCACGCGCCGATGCCGTCCTTCTGATCCTGCGAGATGTTGGGCGGCACGAAGGTGCCGAACGATGTCTTCAGCTCCAGCCCGCCGGCAAGCTCAAGGCGGGCATCGCCCTGGGCGTCGGGCCTGGCGTGGCAGGACGTGCAGCCGCCGGCGTAGAAGATGCGCTTGCCGTTGGCGGCATCGCCAGGGCCAAGCTGCGAGAGGGCCTCACCATCAAGCCGGACCGGCGCCGACAGGACCCAACCGGCGACCGCGCCGGCGCCGCCGAGCACGATGACGGCGCCGACGAGGTTCCGCAGCCAGGCCATGTCGGGCGATCAGCCCTTCTTGACCCTGTAGCTCTGATGGCAGGCGCCGCAATCGCCGCCAAGCGTGTTGAGCTGCGCCTTCAGGGCATCGGCATCGGCCGGTGGCGAAGCGACAGCAGTCTTGGTGTCGGCCAGGAACTTGTCCTCGGCGGCCTTGAAGCCGGCCATGTCTTCCCAGATCTTCGGCCCGGCCGTGGTGTCGCCCTGGTCGCTACCGGCCGGGAACAGTTTCTCGACGTCGAGCTTCTCCGCATTGGCCTGCATGGCCTGCAACGTCTTCAGCACGGCGGCGGCGTCGAAATCCTCCTCGCCCTTCACCACCTTGGACAATTGCCCGGCGAGCTTGCCGCGCTCCTTCATCAAGTCCTGACGGTCCTTGATCGGGTCGGCGAGAGCAGCCGAACCGGCAAATGCGAGCATGGAGATGGCGAGGACTAGCTTTCTCATTCAATAGCTCCGAGGGGGGATAGAGGTTCGCGACACCACGTTAACGGATGCCGCGGCCCAATTATTCCGTTGATAGCGCCTGGATTTCTGCTCCTGGACAGCCTCCAAGAAGAAAAGCCCCGGCGTGCCGGGGCTTTTCAGGAAAACGATCAGCCTTTGGCCTTCTCGTACAGCTCCAGGACATGGTCCCAGTTGATCAGGCTGTCGACGAAGGCTTCGAGATATTTCGGCCGCGCGTTGCGGTAGTCGATGTAATAGGAGTGCTCCCACACGTCGACGCCGAGGATCGGCGAAGCGCCATGCACCAGCGGGTTCTCGCCGTTCGGGGTCTTCGAGATCGCGAGCTTGCCGTCCTTGACCGATACCCAGGCCCAGCCGGAGCCGAACTGGGTGGTGCCGGCGGCGATGAAATCCGCCTTGAACTTGTCGTAGCCGCCGAGATCGCTATCGACGGCCTTCTGCAACGCGCCCGGCAGCTTGTTGCCGCCGCCGCCCTTCTTCATCCACTTCCAGAAGTGGATGTGGTTGTAGTGCTGGGCGGCATTGTTGAAGAGCCCGGCATTCTTGCCGAAGGACTGCTTCACGACCTCCTCGACCGAAAGGTCGCCCATTCCAGCCTCGGCGGCCAGCTTGTTGCCGTTGTCGACATAGGCCTTGTGGTGCTTGTCGTGGTGGTACTCCAGCGTCTCCTTCGACATGTAAGGCTGAAGAGCCTCGTAGTCGTAAGGCAAGGCGGGCAACTCAAAAGCCATGGAAGATACTCCCTCGTGGAAAAAATCCGGGTGAAACTACCCGAACAAGATAGGTCCGGAATGGGCTGGGGCAACTCCGGAATGAAGCGCCGATCGCCTTTTAGAGCAATTCCGGGAAAAGTGCGAAACGGTTTTCCGTCCGGAATTGCGTAAAGAGTTCCGTGAAACGGCGAAGCTCTCCGACGGGTCAGGCGGCGGACGTCGAATGCGCCCAGTCCCAATAGAGCTCGCGCGCTTTCTTGGCCACCGGCCCAGGCTGCAGGTTGCGGTCCTCGATGCGGGTGATCGGCACCACCTTGGAATGATTGCCGGTCGAAAAGATCTCGTCCGCCTCGCGGAAGTCGCGCACCGACAGCGTCTTCTCGGTGGTCCTGAAGCCGTAATCGCCGAGCAGGTTTATGGTGCGCGCGCGGGTGATGCCGGAGAGGAAGGTGCCGTTTGCCGCCGGCGTCATCACATGGCCGTCCTTGACCAGGAAGATGTTGGAGGAGCCGGTCTCGGCGACATTGCCCAGCATGTCCAGCACCAGCGCGTTGTCGAAACCGCGCATCTTGGCTTCGAGGATGGCGCGACCGTTGTTGGGGTACAGGCAGCCGGCCTTCGCGTTGGTCGGCATGGTCTCGATCGTCGGCCGCCGGAATGGCGAGACGCTGATCGAGAAGCCGGAGGGCGCGATCATCGGCGATTCGTAGAGGCACAGGCAAAAGCGGGTCGAGGCCGGATCGGCGGGAACGCCCATGTAGCCGCCATGCTCGGCCCAGTACATCGGCCTGATATAGACGGCGGTGTTGCCATCGAACTTCTTCAAGCCGTCCCAGGTCAGCCCGACGATCTGCTCCGCGGTCATCGACGGCTTCAGGCCAAGCGCGATCGCGGAAGCGTTGACGCGCGCGGCATGAAGGTCGAGGTCCGGCGCCACGCCCTCGAACCAGCGGGCGCCGTCGAAGACGCTGGTGCCCAGCCACATGGCGTGGCTGCGCGGTCCGAGAATGGCGACGTTGCCTTCGTACCAGTCGCCGTCCACATAGGTCCAAGTCGCGGTGAGCGCCGCCGCCGCCAGTGTCATGTTTGCCGTCCAATGGATGATCGCGGGGCGTCATAGGACGATGCTTCGACCGCCGGCGTCAACCGACATCCGGGAAAATCATTGAGGCCAGAGCCACTTGGCAGCAATCAGCGCTTGCGCGCCGCGCCGACCGGTCGCAAAACTCTTGCCATGCATCACGCGGCCTATGTCTTCGACGCCTACGGCACGTTGTTCGACGTGCACGCCGCCGTGCGCCGCCACGCCGGCGAGATCGGGCCGGACGGCCAGATGCTGTCCGATATATGGCGGGCCAAGCAGCTGGAATATTCCTGGGTCCGGACGCTGATGGGCTCCTATGCCGATTTCTGGCAGTTGACCGAGCAGGCGCTGGATTTCGCGTTGCGCAGGGTGCCATCGGTCGACCGGGGCCTGAGGACCAGGCTGCTCGAAGCCTATTGGCAGCTCGACTGCTATCCGGAAGTGCCGGCGGTCCTAAAGGCGCTTAAGGCATCTGGGGCGAAGCTCGCAATCCTCTCCAACGGCTCGCCGGAAATGCTGGAGGCGGCGGTCAAATCGGCGGCGCTCGACCAGATACTGGACGACGTCTTTTCGGTCGATCAGGTCAAGCGCTTCAAGACCGACCCGTCGGTCTACGACATGGTGGTCACGGGCTGGCGGCTCTATCCCGACGCAGTGTCGTTCCAGTCCTCCAACCGCTGGGATATCGCGGGCGCCGCCAAGTTCGGCTTCCGCACCGTGTGGATCAACCGGGCCAACCAGCCGGACGAGTATCGGGATTTCCCGCCGGGGCTGATCTTGCCCTCGCTTGAAGGCCTTTTGGCAGGCGCCTGAGGGAGTTGTTGCCGCAGCGCAACAGGTGTGGCGTCATCACAGCTTCGCCTTTTTCTGTCCACCCTCAGGCCAGAATTGGAACCGCCTATCGCGGCCGACAGTTATTGGAGCTGCCGGCGGCAAGCCCGTGGCTTCATGCTTTCTTGCGAATTAAGACCTAGAAAAGGCAACCATGTCAGACGCTTCCTTTCGCATCAGCCGCCGTGGCTTCCTCAATCTCACTGCGCTCGGCGCTGCTTCTGCCGCGGTTTCCGCTTGCACCACCACCAGCGATCAAGGTCCCGCTCCCGTCCAGACGCCGCCGCCTCAGGCCTATGTCGAGCCGCCGCTCGGCGACTATGAGACGATGTATGGGGCGATGTCCGACAATGGCTTCGACCTCCCGCCGATCCCGGTGAAGAAGATCGATCACCAGTTCCTGCGCCAGATCGTTCCCGATCCGACCGGACGGCGGCCAGGCACCATCGTCGTCGATACCACCAACCACTTCCTCTATCTGGTGCGCGAAGGCGGCCAGGCGATCCGCTACGGCGTCGGCCTCGGCCGCGCCGGCTTCGAGTGGCAGGGCGACGCCGTGGTGCAGTGGAAGCAGAAGTGGCCGAAATGGACGCCGCCGGACGAGATGGTCGCGCGCCAGCCGGAACTTACGCAATACAGCGCCAAGAATGGCGGCATGCCGGGTGGCCTGAAGAACCCGCTCGGCGCGCGCGCGCTTTATCTGTTCCAGGGCAACCAGGACACGCTTTACCGCCTGCACGGCTCGCCTGAATGGTGGTCGATCGGCAAGTCGGTCTCGTCGGGCTGCGTGCGCCTGATCAACCAGGACATCATCGACCTCTACGACCGCGTGCCCAACAAGACGCCGGTGGTGGTGACAGCCAATGTCGGCGCGCCCGACGTCGTGGAACCGAACCACCAGGCCATTCCGATCGACAATGGCACGCCGACCGGTTCCGTCCTGCTCGGCCCGGTGCAGCAGCAGAGCGACGCGATCCTCTGAAACTGTCTGCCTCGCCGCCGGCGACGACGCTCGCCTCCGATGCTCTCGCGAGCTATGTCCGCAACGCTTCTCCGATCGCATCGTCGAGGCGTTCGACGATCGCGTCGATCGCGGCGAGGTCACAAATGAACGGTGGGGCCAAAAGCACGTGGTCGCCACTGGCGCCGTCGATCGTGCCGCCCATGGGGTAAACAAGAAGGCCGTTCGCCATAGCGGCCTTCTTGATGCGCGCATGTAGCTTCCGTTTCGGATCGAAGGGCTGCTTCGTCGAACGGTCCTCCACCAGTTCCACGCCCATGAACAGGCCGCGCCCGCGCACGTCGCCAACATTGGGGTGGTTGCCAAAGCGCTCGCCGAGCCGCCGCGCCAGATGCGCGCCCATGACCTTTACGTTATCAAGCAACTTGTCGCGGGCGATGACTTCCTGCACGGCGAGCGCGGCCGCGCAGGCCATCGGGTGGCAGAGGTAGGTGTGACCATGCTGGAAGAGACCGGAGCCGTTTGAGAAGGCGTCGAATATCTTCCTGCTGAGCAAGACCGCGCCAATCGGCTGATAGCCGCCGCCCAGCCCCTTGGCGATCGTCATCAGGTCGGGGGCAACACCGTCCTGCTCGCAGGCATGAAGTGTTCCGGTGCGGCCCATGCCGCACATCACCTCGTCGAGGATCAGGAGCACGCCATGGCGGTCGCAGATCTGGCGGATGCGGCGCAGGTAGTCCGCTACCGGCGGCACTGCGCCCGCCGTCGCGCCGACGACCGTCTCGGCGACGAAGGCCATGACCGTTTCCGGCCCGAGCTCGATGATCTTGTCTTCCAGCGCCTGCGCCGCGCGCGCCGCATAGTCCTGATCCGTCTCGCCGGCCTCCTGGAAGCGGTAGGCAAAGCATGGGTCGATGTGATGCGTTTCGATGAGCAGCGGCCGGAACTGCGCGCGCCGCCATTCGTTGCCACCGGTCGCGAGCGCGCCGAGCGTGTTGCCATGGTAGCTCTGCTTGCGTGCGATGATGTTGCGGCGCTGCGGCTGGCCGATCTCGACGAAATACTGCCGCGCCATCTTGAGCGCCGCCTCGACCGCTTCCGAGCCGCCGGAAA